>DDUU01000012.1 GCA_002344965.1 Candidatus Tepidiaquacellales bacterium UBA2330
AGATACTTATTTCGGAAGAGGAAACTCGCCGATAACCTGCGGTGTAATTATTTTCGGAAATACTCTTACAAATGCAACTGATACAAGAGACGTAGGTTCGGGTATAACTGCAGGAGTAGTAACGAACACGAATACCAATGAAGTATTCTGTTCAATACAGACGGCTATAAATGATGCGCAGACACTTAATACACATATCATAGATGTTGATACTGGTTACTATGCTGAGAATGTTGTAGTCAACAAACAACTAACATTAAAAGGTAACATTTCCAACCCAACTTCCAAACCGGTAGTCGAAGGATCGGCAGGCGAAACATTTTCAGTCACAGTTCCAAATGTTACAATTGATAATTTCGTGATCCGATTTAATCAGACAACGGTAACCTCCGGAATCAAAGCTGCAACTTCCGGAAGTTTTAACAATCTTACAATTAAGAATAATGAGATTGAAGGAACTGCAAATACAGGCGTTCCGATTTTCAATAGCTTCGGAATACAGGCCGGCAATGCGGGAGGACCAAATTACGATCAGCTGAATCTTGACAGTAACGAAATAAAACACATCGGAAATTCACCGCTCGGAAGGGGAGTCAGGACGCTAAATTGCTACGGAGACTGGACAAACAATGTGATAAACGGATTCTATTCATTCCAGTCTGGTGACATACAGGGCGGACTTTTGAATATCGAAAGTAATGATCTGAAAGGTAATGCTGAAATAAATTATCTTGGAAACGGAGCTCACTCATTTATTAATAATATCTGTGAACCGTCAAATGCATACGGCGGCGGAACGGACTTTGCAATGATTGAACTGAAAAATATTTCATTGCCGGGCGCAAGCTTATTGATCTCAGGAAATTCAATTCAGAATTATGTTAACTTCGGAATTTTCTCGGGAAGATCAGGTAATGTAACAATAGATAATAACACTTTTATTCCTGAACCTTCAGCAGTCAATTTCAGATCAATCCGAATTGACACCAAACAAAGAACTCTTGCTCCTCAGCCTGCATTCACAAGCAACGCTGTAATTATTAACAATACATTCAACGGAAACAGCGCATTGGGTCAGACCGGAATATCAGTTGAACTTGCAAATTCAGACAGCTTATCTTCGATAGGTACGGTTACAGTTGGTACTTTGGGAGACGAGAATCTTTTCAAAAACAATGTTCATAAGAAGATCAGTCTTAATAACGAAACATTATCAACAGCAGGAGACCCCGTCTGGTTAGCAACTTATGTTTCTATAAAGAAAAAGGTTAATGTGAATATTGATGCAGTTAATAATCAGTATGATGAAGGATCAGGTCTGGAATCAACTGCTACAATGTCATTGAATAATCTGTTCTCGCTTGAAGACAGAATTCAGCATGGTATAGATGACGGCGGATTGGGATTTGTACTGGTAAAACCAAATCAGGACTTTGTTACGGTTAACAGTTTTGTATCTCCGGTAACAACTGTTCCATCTGTTCAAAGAGGCGTCAACGCAGCTTCACCCGGGTTTATTGTGAATGTCGGTCCGGGCAATTTCACGGAGCAGATTGAAATTAATAAACCTCTTAATGTAAAAGGTCAGGGAACAACTGTTACAAATATAATTTCCCCGAATACTTTAACATTATCTTTCATGACAGGTCCGAATACAAACAAACCTGTTATATATGTTCACGATGCATCAGATGTATTTATAAATAACATTTCTGTTGACGGCGCAGGAAAAGGAAATGCCAACAACAGATTCATCGGGATCGCTTACCGCAATGCCGGAGGTGAAGTGAATGAATGTGAAATTAAATCGATCAGAAATACACCGATAAACGGAGTCCAGGCAGGTGTAGGACTGTATGCTTTGGCAGATAACGGTAATCTGAGAACTCTGAATGTAAAAGGAAATTCTATTTATGATTTCCAGAAAAACGCAACCGTGTTTGCAGGCGCAGATCTGCGTATTAAAGCTGACAGTAATACAGTTACAGGTTCGGGTCCGGTTAATTTCATAGCTCAGAACGGATTCCAGCTGAGTAACGGAGCTTCAGGTTCAATCAGAGGTAATGTAATCAGTAATTTATCTTACACTCCTTCTACTGCAGTATCAACCGGAGTTCTGTTGTTCCAATCCGCAGGACCTGATACTACTTCCGGTAATTTACTTACTGCCTGCCAGATGGGTATATATTACATTGACGTCGGCGGATTGATAAGTGAAAATACACTAAACGCTACGGCGGTAAATACCGGAACGGTTTCTTACTGGGGAATTGATGCTGATCCGGGCGGAACAACGAGGGTAGCGGCAGAACCTTTTGATGCAGGAACTGCAAACAGAAACGGCAATCAGGGAGACAATATGCCGATCAATACTTTAATTCACAGAAACACCCTTACAAGTGACGGAACAAACGGCGTCGGTATTGAAATGGATGCAATCGGAACAGAAACTCTGAATGCAACTGCAACTGAAAACAAAGTCAACGGCTGGGATGCTGCTGTATATTTCTATAAAGATGCAGGCGCAACTCTAAACGGAGTTGTCAACGATAATGATCTCAGCGGAAATACCTATGCATTGTACAATCAGACCGGCGTATCACAAAATGCTACATGTAACTGGTTTGGTACAACAGAATCTCCGAACATAGCTGCAGCAATTTCAGGTCCGGTAACATTCGCACCATTTTTAACAAACGGAGCTGATGACAATGCCGGTGTTCCGGGATTTCAGCCGGTTCCTTTGTCATGCAATGGTTTAGCGGTTACAACCATTAATGTAAAAGTTTTACCGGAAGGTTTTTATAATCTTTCTGACAGACTCAATATGAAGGATACAGTGAGAATGTATCTGCACTCTATTATATCACCGTATAATGTTCTTGATTCTTCAATTTCTATAGTTGATTCTGTAAACTTTACCGGAATATTTACATTCACACAGCCGACCGGTACTTATTATATAGTTGCTAAGCACAGAAATTCAATCGAGACCTGGAGTAAATCAGGTGGTGAGTCTTATGTCGAAGCGACTATAATGAATTATGATTTCACAAATGCCGCAACGCAGGCTTTCGGAAACAACATGGCGCAGGTCGATAATTCACCTGTAGTATTTGGAATTTACAGCGGTGATGTGAATCAGGATGATATTGTGGATCTTAGTGACTTAGGTCAGATTGATAATGATGTGAATAATTTCGGCACAGGATATATTCCAACTGACACAAACGGCGACGGAATAGCTGATCTTTCTGACTATACAATCGCTGATAATAATGCTTTTAATCTTGCTATGAAGGTAGCACCTTAAGAGCAATTACAAATTACGAATTTCAAATGTCAAATAAAGGGCTATGATTTTTAAACAAATAATTTAGAAAAATTTAAAAATCTGAAATTTGTAATTTGAAATTCTAAATTGAAAAAAATACCGCAGGCTTCGGTCTGCGGTTTTTCTTTAGAGCAATTTCAAATTACGAATTGCGGGTTACAAATTACGGGTTACGAATTACGGGTTAAGAATTACGGGTTACGAATTACGAGTTACGAATTGAGAGTTACGAATTGCGAGTTACGAGTTACGAATTGCGAGTTACGAATTGAGAGTTACGAATTGTGAGTTACGAATTGAATCAGGGGAGAATGCTTTTTTCGGCAAGTAAAAAAGATTTGCAGCCGGGAATTTTAAGTTTTATAAAATTTGAATCTTTTAATATATTTTCCAGACTTTTCTCAGTGAATAAAACCGGATGATCTAACAGATAGTTATCTACGAGAATTAAATTAATTTTATTCTTACCGGTAAAATTTTCCAATGGAGCATTAAGATCGAAATATTTCACTATGTTCCAGTCTTGTTCGATATAAGCCGAAATGCCCGGACCGGCCGCAAGGAAATTTACGCTGTCTTTAAATATGAAATTGTTTAATGTATTAATTGTGTGAACCGCAGTGCATTGGGATTCGTGAATAGAAACTGTATCTGAGCGGCAAGGAACTGCGACCGTCAGGATAACTCCCATCACTGCTGCCGCAGGAAATGAATATTCTTTTACTTTTTTTAAAGAACTTACTCTCACGGATATTTCATATGAAATATAAATTAAAATAAAGGCAAAGATGAAAATGATGTAATGCAGTCTCGGATAATAAATGAAAACCGAAATAAAAAGAGGCAGCGTATATATAATGTATAATTGAAAAATTGTTTTAAATTTTTTTCTTCTGATTCTTACATTCAGAAAATAAAGGAAGAGGGCAGACATTGCGGATGATAATATATAAAATAAATAAAACAGAGTTGTATTACTTTTTTCTGAGATAAAGTATGGGAAAGTTTCTTTTAATGATCCGCCAAGTCTCAGAGCATTCTGCGATATGTGTTTAACAAAGTGAGCGGGATTATTCGTTAAAGCTTTAGTCATTGAATAATCAGTAGAAAAATCCCTTCTCATTACATCCTGAGGATCTGCGGGTTTACCGGACATTTCATTTTCATCTGAATTTAACTGCTGAATACCCATTGCATAATGCTGAGTAAAAGCTACATTTGCGCGGTGTCTTGATACCGGATTAAATAAAATTACAATGAAAATTATTATAACAACCGGAAGCAGTTTTTTAAAAACACTTTCGCCGTTTTTCTTTTTGAAAACAAAAACCGCATAGAATGAAATCGACAAAATTAAAGTGAGTATGAATTCAGGTCTGGTATAAAGCAGCGCTGCAGAGAAAAAGACAGAGAAAAGCAATTTTTTCTCATGGGATTTTAGTTTGTATAAAATTATAAATCCCGCAAACGTTAAGCATAAAGCAAATTTTGTAATGAAAGGAATTACGAATATATTAACGGAGGAAAGCATAAAAACCGCAGATGAAATAAACGCAATAAGTATATTTATATTTAACACTCTTAAAAAAATAAACAAAATAAGAGCAGGCAAAACAAGCAGTAAGCTGCTGTTAAGAAAATATAACCCTGCATTACTGTCTGTGAATACTGAAAGAAAATTAAACCATAAGTAATACACAAACCCGTCGTGATGAGATTTAATTAAAGGGTCGATTGCAATTCCCCGCATAAGATAAACTGTATCGTCATAATTATTTATATCAGTGATCTTTTCGATATTAAGGGATAATTTCAATCCGGTAATTATCAGGAAAGAAAAAACAATTGAAACGGGTATATATTTTCTGCTAAAAAGAAAAAGTGACAAAGTGGAAATATATATTTATAATTTCAGTTATTATTAATGTCAGACGTTTTTATTTTCCAATTCACATATTTTAGCAGATATCCATGCGGAATGTATAATTTTCTTTGTATTTTTAAATTTTAACTTTAGATCTTCAAACTCTGACGCGTCAAATTTGTTTTTAAGTTTAATCAGCCGGTTTACTATATTGAGAAAATTTATAAATCTTTTTCTCACATCATCTTTTATCAGTTTTGAGTTTCTGATGAAATGCTTAAATGTATCAATCTGAGAAATTGTATTTTCAAATGCATTTAACTCATATAGGCATTTCAGTGTCAATGTCTTTATGTCATTCTTGAAATAGAGATTATCATTGCCTTTTATCAGCAGATCGTTAAAATTAATTTTGCCGCACAGTTCAAGAGCTTTCTCAAAATTCCCCTGCAGGAAGTAAAGCTGGGAATTAGAGTAAGTTAAAACAGCATGACGGCTTTCCTTTTCCACGAAACTAATATATTTTAAAATGAACTTTTTTAATATATCCGTTTCATTGAGCATTAAACAAAGTATGATAATATTCCTGTAAAGATTTAAACCTATTGAATCATTATTCTTATGCGAAAGAATGTTCATATTCAGCATTTCAAGAAGGAAATCCAGATATTTTTTATTGTATTCAGTTTCACCCTTGTCAATTTTATTTATATAAAACACCTGCATTACAGAGTATATATTTTTTTTATCTATCTTCGTAAGCGCAGAAAAATTTTTTTTAAAATATTCTTTGGCTTTCAGAAAATATCTTTCGTCATCTTCGCAAAAGTAACATTGCCATAAATAGAAATATATCATAAGCAGCGGAGAGTCTTCAAATTCATTAAGATGCATTTCCATATATTTTAAAACATGCTTAAGGAAATCGAAACGATGTTTTATTCTAACGCGCTGTTCTTCAACTCTCAGATAAAATGAACTTTCCATAAGAGTTATCATATATAACTTAATGATACAGGAAATTTGCTCTTTCCTGAAATTGTCTGTCAGAGTTTTGTCAACAATCAAAAAGCTGTTCATTTCATAAATGAAATTTTTATTGAGGTAATATTCATGATCCTTTAATTTTTCTGAAGTAACTTTTTTTTCAAATGATTTAATTTTCTTTGCGGCAATTTCATATAAGTCTCTGTTCTTTAATTCTTCGATCAGCAGTCTTTCGAGAGAGTTATCCCTGCCGATCATATTTATCTGAATAAACTTTTCAGCAAGATTATGTAAATCCGAAAGCAAGTTGCGGATATATGTGTCTTTATATTTTGACTTTCCCGTCATCTGCAGATATAAATTTTCTTTTGTAAAATTTACTCCTTTGTATTTCGGATGATATTCTTTCAGTATTTTAAAAAATCTGATCAGCATGGCGTTCTTATTATGGAAAGGTGTCCGGATAAATTCTTCGAAGGAAAGTAATTCTTCATCAGAAAAAGTCCTCAGGATTTCTATTACGCTGCTTTTAATCATTTCAGAAATTACAAACATTTCATATGACCTGAAAGTCAAGATACAATTTATAAAAAATTTCTTTTGAGAGAAAAATCAGTCAGGTTATTTTTACGAATTATGAAATAATACAAACTAATAACAATTTTGAAGACAATCTCAATTATATATGTGCTGACTGTAATCAGCATATCTTTAAATCCTGACATTTGTAATTCTCAGTATTCTGATAATTACGCAGCCGGATTGAACGGAAGTAACAGTTATGTTGCTGTGCCATGGCACAGTGAACTTCAGCCGACCAATGCAATAACTGTCGAAGCGTGGATTTATCCGACAGCGCTTCCGTCAGGTTCAGCGTGTATCATCGGAAAAAATTATGTGAGCAGTTATTATTTCGGTATAGAAAATACGGGAAGGTTTATTTTCATACCGAGGAATCAAGCCGGCGGTTTCTTAAGAAGCCGCGTTACAGGCACTGTGAAAGTAAATCAATGGACTCATATTGCCGGAACATACGACGGAACTACCACAAGACTTTATATCAACGGAGCCCTGGATACTTCAAGAACCGGAATTACAGGTAGTGTAGGTTCAAATTTTGATTCACTATACATTGGTTGTGACAGACAAAGCGGATCACGTGCATATTTTTTTAACGGAATGCTGGATAATGTAAGGATCTGGAAAAGTGCACGCACCGGCGCGGAAATATTTAATAATATGTTTATACCATTGAATATATATCAGCTGAGCGGAAGTTACAGCTTTCTTGCAGCGAGCTATCAGTTTGATAATTCCGCAGAGGATATCAGCGGTCCTGTCCAGAACAACGGTTTTGCAAGAAACATCTCCTACGCAAATTTTTCCAATAAAGCTGTCAATCATCTGGATTACAACAATAGTGTATATTTTAACGGATCGACTGATTATTGCAGTCATTACAACATAGGCATACCTGTAAGTCCGATCACTGCGATTACGCTGGAATGCTGGATTAAAATAGATACAACAAGCGGCGCGTCAAATGACAGGTATATATTAAATAAAAGCAAGACGTTTTCAATATCTGACTATTATCTGCAGCTTTATAATTCAGGTGCATTACTTTTCGGCATTAACAGCGGAGCTAAAATATTAACCACAACTCCTTTGATTACGAATGCACAATGGACTCATATTGCTGCTTCATATTCATCCTTAACAGGTGTTGCAGCTATTTACGTTAACGGTGAAATTAAAGCCAGCACAATATTTTCCGGAAATCCGTTAATAAATAATTCCGGCAGTGATACAGTTTATATCGGAGGTTTTGCCGGACTGGGATCATCTTCGGCAAACCGGTTTAAAGGACAGATTGACGAGGTAAGAATATGGACAAAATCCCGCAGCGCACAACAGATCAAAGAATTTATGCATAAGCGTCCTCCTTATCCGGCATCACTTGATGACAGTTTAATAATATTTGATTTCGATAAACTTCACAGCGGTTTTAAATTAGGTTCCACAAATTATAACTACGGATTAAAATACATTGGTTTTAGTTCGCTTACATCAGCTCATGCAAATACGGCGCGGCTAAGCTCTCCTATGTTATCAGACACTAATAACGGATTTTACAGTACGTCTTATAGTTCAAGTAACAGAAGATTTTTTGTCCCCGACGGAAACTCCGCAGGAATTACAGATTCAATTTACGTTTCCGGAACTGGAATTGTGAACGACCTTAAAATTTATTTAATGATGTCACATTCTTATACACAGGATTTAATACTGACGCTGACATCTCCGGCAGGAGTAACCATAAATTTATTAAATGCAAACGGCGGAAATTCAAATGACATAATGACAATCTTTTCTGATGATGCTGATTCTTCCGCGTCATACGGATTTAGTTTGATGCCGGTACTCGGTATATCACCTTCTTTTAGTCCTTCTGTCAGACCAAACCAGCCGCTATCGTCATTCAGCGGTCAAAGCAGAAACGGCTGGTGGAAGTTGAAATGTGTGGATCAGGCAGGCGGTGATGTTGGATATGTACACGGCTGGGGAATAAATTTACCCTCATATAAAACTCTGCATGCAACGGCATTGATACAGGGATTTTATGATTCGACTACAAATAAAATGATTAGTGATACGGCAAGCATGTATTTCAGAATGCCATTACCTCCGTATCTGTTATCTGATTCATCAAAAGCTGTTCTTGATTCAAACGGTAATGCTGTTTTCTACTTTAATAAAGTTGTCAACGGATACAGAGTTTTCAGACACAGAAATTCAATTGAGATATGGACACCGAATCCGATACCGTTTTCAGGTGATTCCGCTTCATATGATTTTACAATTGCTTCTTCGCAGGCTTACGGAAATAATCAGATTCAGCTAAACAGTTCTCCGGTAAAATTCGGAGTTTACAGCGGAGATGTAAATCAGGACGGGACTGTGGATCTGACCGACGGAAGTCTGATCGACAACGACGCTCTGAATTTCGCGACGGGGTATCTTTCTACTGATCTGAACGGCGATGAAATTATTGACGTAGCTGATGCTGTGTTTGCGGATAATAATGCTTTTAACTTTGTGAGTAAGATTAGACCATGAAGTCAATAAAGAAGACTAAAATTCCGCCGCTGCTGTTGTTCCAAATATTAGCACTATACATATTTGAAGCTTCTACTAAATTCGTGTAAACTTTTGGTCACCAACAAGAAGAATTCCGGAATGTAAGTACTTCATCCAATGTTTTCCCTTGTGTTACGACAGATATTTCCAAACATTCATATACAAATCATCATTTTATTGACATTTATATTGATTGCCTTAATGTTTTTGAAGTTTCATTTTTTAAACTCAATTTTACTTTGAATTTTTTTTTTTCTGAATAATCAATCTTTATTCTAACCGCTCCGCACATGTCATTCCCGTTCCGCACATGTCATTCCCGTTCCGCACATATCATTCCCGTTCCACACATGTCATTCCCGCTCCACATATGTCATTCCCGCTCCACACATGTCATTCCCGCTCCACACATGTCATTCCCGCTCCACACATGTCATTCCCGCGAATGCGGGAATCTCAAGTTGTAATTCAATCGCCATATTTAAATTCCATAGAAAACATATCATTATTCCCGCCTATTTCAATAAATAAATCCTTCCATTCTGGATTTAATTCTTTAATCACATTCTCTTTATATTTTCTGTACCACTTTTTCATTTGCTTTTCTTTCTGTATAGCAATTTTTATGTCGCTTGTCTGTTCATACCAAACAAGCTTATCTAATTTATATTTTTCAGTGAATGCTTTTATCTTTCTTTGCTTGTGTTCAATAACTCTTCGTAACAAATCGTTTGTAACCCCAATGTAGAGTGTACCATTTTTTTTGTTTGTCATCATATATACATAGTAAGTCTTCATATATAGTTCTTTTTAATTAAGAAATTAGATTCCCGCATGACAAAGAGGGTATCCCGTGGGAATGACAACTTCAACAGATTCCCGCATGACCCAGAGGGTACCCCGCGGGAATGACAAAAGAGCGTGGGAATGACAACTTCAACAGATTCCCGCATTCGCGGGAATGACAAAAGAGCGTGGGAATGACAAAAGAGCGCTGGAATGACAACTTCAACAGATTCCCGAATGACCCAGAGGGTACCTCGCGGGAATGACAAAAGAGCGTGGGAATGACAAAAGAGCGTGGGAATGACAACTTCAACAGATTCCCGCATTCGCGGGAATGACAAAAGAGCGCGGGAATGACAACTTCAACAGATTCCCGAATGACCCAGAGGGTACCCCGCGGGAATGACAAAAGAGCGTGGGAATGACAACTTCAACAGATTCCCGAATGACCCAGAGGGTACCCCGCGGGAATGACAAAAGAGCGCGGGAATGACAACTTCAAAAGATTCCCGCATTCGCGGGAATGACAAAAGAGCGCGGGAATGACAACTTCAACAGATTCCCGAATGACCCAGAGGGTACCCCGCGGGAATGACAAAAGAGCGTGGGAATGACAACTTTAACAGATTTTTGCAATTGCTTGTGTTCAAAATATTAGCACAGATCCTTACGGTTATTAAGATTCCGAATATGCAAACTTTTACAAACTCTCGCTGCGAATTTCATGATTCGTAACGACTTATGCCGGTTCCCGGTCAGGAGATTGGGAACACGTGCGAAAGAAAACACTTATTACTGCTAACTATTATTATTTTCTATCTCGGATAATTTATCAAGTATCCAGTATTTGTTTATCAGTTTATTATTTATAATTTCCTTTCTGACTTTTTCCAGTTCAAATTTATCAAACGATTCTCTTAACCTGAACAATTTTTTAATGTTGTTGCAAAAATCCTCTGACAGTGATCTGTTGTGAGGAGTTACAGATTTATTTTTTGCAATAAAATGTTTGTATGAATCAAGTGCAAAATCAAACGAAACATAATCGTTTAGTTCATAATAATTCATCATTTGTATGTCTCTGACCAGATGTTTCATATTAAAAAAATCATGATTGATCTTCGAAAGATACTCTAATGACTTATCAAATTCTTTTTTCCCGAAAGAAATATGAGCCTGAGAATAATTGTTTACATTTTCTCTCCTGTCTTCAGGAATTTTACTTCCAAACTTTTTTACAAAAATTTCAATGCTTTCATATTCTCTCAGAGTAAAAGCAGTTAAAATATAATTTATGTAGGAATTCTGATCCATCACGCCATTTGGCTGCAGAAACAGATTGTTCTCAATTTCCATGTTACTAATTTCTAAAATTTCCCGATTTGAATTTATTCCTGTATTTGATTTACCCTCTCTGATTTTAGTTAATGAATTATTTAAGCAGACAAGAAGATCCTTCAGATCTCCCCTGGGAATTATATCTGAACAGTCCTGCAGAGATTTTTTAAAATTATTATAGCAGCTTATATCCGCATCAGGATTTAATGCAATATTCATTTCGTAAAAACATTTTAATATTTTGTATTCTCTTTCTGAATTTGTTTTTACTTTCTTAATCAGATCAGGAATAAAATTTTTATTTAAACCGTTGAGAAACGTTTCAGCAGTGCTGTCTTTAACCTGAATATGTCGGTCGTTAAATGCGAGATAATTATTATAATATTTATAAAAATTTATGACGGCTGAATACAAAAAATAATTTCCTGATTCAGTTATATATTCAAATGACGAGGAACCGGGATTATGTAGTCTGTTATAAATAGCTTTCAGTAACTTTAGTTTGAAAAGGAAATCATAATACTGTTCCATTTTATAACTTTCATTTTTTAAAGCAGGGTCAATATAGATTTTTTCAGTCATATCATATTTAGCCGAAAATACTTTCGAGATCTGTCTTTGCAATAATGCCGCCAAAAGATCGATGTTGCTTTTCAGTTTATCAGCATTGGAATATTCAATTGCTATAAAGGAATCGCTCAATTTGGTAAGATCATGAATAAGGTTTTTCATTATTCCGTAATTATATTCTGTTCCGGGAAACAGCTTAGCCCAGGTTTTTTCCTTTTCAAGATTCCCGTCCGTAAAAGACGGCGCATAATTTTTAATTTCCATGAATAATCTGCTCACATTTTCTTTTTTGTTAAAATAAGGAGATCTGACAAAGTCCTCAAACTTCAGCAGGTCTTGTTTTGAAAAACTTCGGATAATTTCGAGCAGTGAGCTTTTTAACATAATTAAAATTTAAATTTCAGAAAATTGTAATTTTCAATTATAAACTGAAAAATACCATTCTTAGAAGGATTTTAAAAAAATATTTCAAATCCGGCTCAAAATAACACTTTTCATCAAAAATAATAAGTGATTAGCTGTGAAACCCTTCAAAAAGTTTCTTTGGATACAGGGTATGGTTAATATATTTTTGTATCAATTATTTAAAACAATTAAAAAATGGAGATTAAAATGAAAACCCCAAAATTAATTTTAACAGCAGTAATAATTCTGAGTTTTGTGTCAGTTAGCAACTCTGATTCGAAAGGTATGAGCCCTGAATTTAAATCAAGCTTAAATGCAAATTTAAATTCTGATAAAGATCCCCAAAGCAAAATATTCAAACTGTACGACAGCAAACAAACAGAATTTAGTAATGTAACAACCATCAGATTTGAACTGGGTGAAGATGCAAAAGTCCTGCTTACGGTTTGTGATTCAGACGGAAAAATATTAGAGACTCTTATTGATGACTTAATGTACGCAGGAGATTATAACATAAATTATAAATCAGAACAGCAGATCATTTCTGGAGAGCTTACATATAAATTAGAAGTAAAAGGTATATCAGGGATAAAGAATGTGTTTGCAGTGAAATAATTGCAAATCTCAGATTGGAAATGTCAATTATTTTCGCTCTTCAATATTTGTTCTTTAAATGAATTTTGAAATTTATAATTTGAAAATAGATGAAACAGCCTGTGAATTGTCCGCGAAACATATTCACTTAATTGCATCGCCGGTATGCTGGGCTGTTTTTATTTATTTTTAAAATATTAATTATAAGATTTAAAAATAAATTTATTTACAGTTATCTATTATTAACTTCTAATTATTTAATTTCTCTAAATCGTCCAGCTTTTCTAAAAACCAGATCTGATCACCTGCTGCTTTCCTGAGTTTAATTGCTTCATACTTATCATACTTGTTACGCAGTTTAAAAAGACTTCTAATACTATTAACAAAATCATTAAACGCCTGCGATCTCGGTTCACTTGTAATTTTATTTCTTTTTTTGAAATGCGCAAATGTATCAAATGCATAGATAAAAGATTCATAGTCATTCATTTCATAATAGATCCTCAGATAAAGTTTTTTTATCAGATATTTTTGTATCATATCTACATCGCTGATCCCGGAAAGGCATTCAAGTGATTTTCCGAATTCGCCTTTGCCAAAATGGATCATAGCCATGCAGTAGTTGTATGTATTATCACGCGATTCGGCAGGCAGCTTGTCTTTATACCGGTTCAAAAACTCCTCGGCATATTGTGTCTCTTTAAGTTTAATGGAATAATTCACTACAGTCAACATTATGCTATTATGAATTAATCCGTTTTTGAGCAAAAGAATATTCTTTTGTTCTAAGAATTTATACCATTCCAGTGCTTCCCTTGCTACTTCTTCATCAGAACTATTAAGAAAGATCGCGCATGTATTTCTGCAGCTATTCAGGTTTTGCAGTTCATATGCTGAAAACAGATCAATATTTTCCATAAGATAAGTTTTAAACTTAACATATTCGGTTTTATCACCTTTTGAAGTCAAAGCTTTGTACATCAGATAAAAGCAATATACAATCTTTCCCGGTTTATCCTGAAATTTATTTTCATTTAAAAACAGTTCCTCCAGGATTGAATGCTCATTGAGTTTCAGAAAGAATTTCTCAAGAAAATTACTGCTGACAGGCCGGGTTACCTGAGCCTGATTGACTGAAGAGTTGTGAATTATCTTAAAAGATCTTACAAGAAAATTAAACAATAAATAATCAGAAGAGCGGCTGAGGAAATCCTGCCTGTCCTGCTTAAGATTATATTCATGAATAAAACTTGACTTCATATCAAAAAACTTATATGCGACAGCTAAAAATTGATTGATGCTTGAATATTTGTTCGGGTCAATTTCAATATTTATCTTCTTTTCAAGCTGATCTATTTTGCCTGAAGTAAACTTCGGTAGATTTTTGCTGTGGGCAGCTTCTATAAGATCTATTTCACATCTTAAATAATTTACGGAATATTCCTCAAGCAAAATAAACTTTTCGCTTAATCCTGTCAGAACGTAAATGATGTTTTTCATTATCCCGTAGTTATATTTCTTTCCGGGAAATAAGCGTGTCCATACTTTTTCCTTTTCCAAATTTTCATCTGAAAACTCCGGAGCGTATTTTTTTATCTCTGCAAATAAATTAACGACATTTTTTACTTTGTTATTGTAAGGCGATCTGACAAAGTCTTCAAACTTTATCAGCTCCTGTTTGGAAAATGTGCGGAGGATCTCCAGTAGTGAGCTTTTTAACAAAATTATAAATGACTAATTACTAATGACAAATAAATGTTGACCATCGCTCAATTCACATTTCTCATTTGATGATTCAGGATTAACCTCATAAGAAGGTAAAGATATGTTTCTTTCAATTTAAGCACAAAATAAGACATTTTTAAAAAAATGTAAGTGTCAATCCGTGAAACCAGGCAAAAAATTTCTTTTAATTTTTTTGCGATAATTATATTTCGTATCAGATATTCATCCTCAGTATAATTTTTTTTCATCAAACTTTATAAAAATGAGAATAAAAATTTTCTTAGTAATTGTAATATTGTAATTAATTTATTCCGTAGTTTTAAATACACTACTCTTAAGTATTACGGGACAAGATTTACAGATAAAAGTCACGGAGGAAATAGTTCATAATTCTTCTAAGAATGAATTCAGATTTACAATTCAAGAGCTTGATATTATTAATGAAATGAACCGGCTGAAAGATAATAAGTCAACTGCTAACGGAGAAAAGATTTTAGAACTTCAGCAGAATCCGGAGATAATCATATAAAACAGAGTCTTCTTAAATGGATATTGCCGGCACAATTGGTTATAATGATCTCAATCGCTCCGTCTGCTATTAATGATACCGGCAACTCTTGCAGCTTCGCCCGGCTTTAAGCTTCCGGTTGCAACAGTCCCGAATACAACTGTATTCAGCAGTAAACGATAAAAAACTTCTGAAATGGTGAGAGCAGGATTCTAAATCGATTTCGAAGGAATTAATATAATTTTCGTTTTGTCATTTCTGATATTTTAATTTAAACTGCGGGTAATTTGTCACAAATAAATTAAGCCAATATCATTGATCTTTTGAATCAGCCAGTTTTTTTCAAGAATATTTTTTTCCTTCATCAGAAGTTTTTTCAGATGATTAATTTCAGTTTTTTTGTTACCCATTTTTATATTCAGAATTGAAGAGAAAAATTTTGCAAAATTCCTCCCCTTAAGTAAAGCTCCGGGTTTAATATTTACAGATGAGGAAAACAGATGCTTAAGAGTATCAAGTTCTGTATATGCCGATTCGAAATAACCCAGCTCATAAAAGTTTTTTATCTTCAGTATTTTTATGTCAAATTTAAATATATCTCTGTTGAAGTTAACCTTTGACGCATGATTGACTGAAGTTGTGAAATTCTTCTTTTCAAAGTGATATACAGATTCGCATAAACTGATTAAGTCGTCTTTGTATTCTGCGGGAAAGTACGGTGAGTATTTTTTACGGAAATCCTTAATTCTGTGAAATTTCCCTTTCTGTCTGCAGATATTTATGTAATTCCTGCAAAAGCTTAACTGAAGAGTCAGTGACGGACCGGGCAAATAATATTCTCTTAATAAAATTTCATACATGCTGTATTCTTCATCAATAAATATATTGTTATAATTGTCATTCTGATAGCTAAGAAATTTTATAATGTTTACGTATAAATTTTTCAGCTCCCATTCCGAGAAATATCCCGGATTATCTTTTAAAAGCTGATTCAGTTTGTGATAACTTTTCCTGTCGTTTTTATTACTGACTATATTAAAACTGTACAGCACCATTTTCAGATAGACTGAATACCTGCTGTCATTATTTTCAAGATACTCAGTGAATGATTTAAGATTCAGATTTCTTATAAACTCATCCGTGAGACCGCTGCTGTTTTTTATTTCTCTTGAAAAAGTATTTCTGTGATTTATATAAGAGTATATTATTCTCAGAAAAAAAACCGTAAAAGACTCAACGGAAAAAGAATAAGAGTCATGCATTTTTGAATCTCTCAGAAAAGTTCTGAATTCCTTTATTTCCGTATTAATCATATATGACTGAAGAAGCAAATCAGGATCGACATGCTCTGCTGAGTTTATTTTTTTTAAAAGGCTTTCAGACCGAATCCTGAAATGATCTTCAATATTTCTTTCCCTAAGTTCATTAAGAAGACACTGACTCTGATATGTGCTGTTTCTCCTGAAGTTTAAGAGTTTTAAAAATTCTTCTGAAAATCTTATCAGGTCAGATATAATTCTTCTCATTAGCCCGTCGTTATATCGGGCATCACCATAAAGTTTTTTAAATAAAATTTTCTTGCTGGTTTTGGATTCGGTAAAATCAGGATAATTTTTTATAAGAAGTCTGTAAAAGTTCAGAACAAATTTCTTACAGCCGAAGAATGGAGAGCTTAGAAATTTATCAAATTCTTTGATCTCAGCTTTTGAGAAGCTTTTGAGGATTGGAATTAATTTTGAATTCGTCATAAACGGGTAACTTATTTTATAAGTAAATGCGGATTAAATTCATTATAGTCAGGCATTTCATAATAATAGCAAAGATTAAATTAAGAATCACGGGTAACATTCTTAGAAATATTTCTTTGACAAATTATTCTTTCATTAATAACTTGCTTCAGTATATTCGCGGGAGAGAAAATACTTCATTAAAAATTTTTGATAAGCGAAGCACTTTATTGTCCTCTGTTTTCTCTCCCGTTAACAAGTCAGATAATTTGCTTCGCTGTTATTTATAGTATTTAAGATTTTAAAAAATAACTTTTGAAAAATGAAAGGAGAAATACAATGAATATCAAATCAGCGTTTTTTGTAATCGTGATATTATTTATGATAACAAGATTTTTAACAGCGCAAAGTGAATTTGAAAGAGAGCCGGAATATCAGACCGATGCGACAAGTCTTCAGTCCATAAACGGACTGGTGGCTTCTCAGCGTTTCGGTTATTCAGTTTCAAACTGCGGAGATATCAACGGCGACGGCTATGATGACATAATTTCTGGAGCTCATTTTACAAATTCAAGCGCAGGAAGAGCATACATTTACTTAGGCGGACCCAATATGTCAACTACTCCTTCATTTGTATTAAACGGAGAAGCGGCAAATAATTTTTTCGGAATTTCCGTATCGGAAGCAGGTGATGTAAACGGCGACGGATACGCCGACGTTATTGTCGGAGCTTACGGATATTCCTCCGGTATAGGAAGAGCTTACATATATTACGGCGGTTATAATATGGATAACATTGCAGATGTGGTGCTTACCGGAACAGGTAATATCAACTTCGGATATTCCGTATCATCTGCCGGTGATGTAAACGGCGACGGTTTCTCGGATGTGATAGTGAGCGGTCACGCTTATTCAACAAACAGAGGACGCGCTTACATATATTACGGCGGATTGATGATGGATAACATTCCGGATAAGATTCTTGAAGGTGTCGTGGCCGGAGGATTCTTCGGATTTTCTCTTACAGGTACCGGCGACGTAAACGGCGACGGCTTCTCTGATGTGCTAGTAGGAGCTTATGCAGTTTCTTCTTCTACGGGAAATGCATACTTGTTTTATGGAGGAACTAACATGGATACTGTTGCAGATGTTACTTTCTCAGGCGAAACGACAAACAGTTTCTTTGGACAAAGTACATCTGATGCCGGCGATGTAAACGGCGACGGATATTCTGACCTGCTCATTGCGGCTCCGAATTATTCTACTGTAAGAGGCAGAGCTTATATTTATTACGGAGGACCTGTAACGGACAATATTGCAGATGTTGTATTTACCGGAGAGCTGACAGGAATTCAATTCGGAAGAGTTTCCGGAGTCGGAGATATAAACGGCGACGGATTTTCGGATATACTTATCGGGGCTCAGGGTTATCAGAGTCTTAAAGGCAGAGCTTATCTGTTTTACGGCGGTACTGCAATGAATAATGTTGCTGATATGATCATGACCGGAGAGGCGACAAGTAATTCTTTCGGATGGGCAGTCGGCGGCGGGGGCGATATAAACGGGGACGGATACAAAGATTTTATAGTAGGAGCTTTTGGTAATAATTCAAACAGAGGTAAAATATACATATACAAGAACTCACTCACAGGAAATGACATACCCGATGTAATTACATATGGTGAATTCGTGCAGAATTTATTGGGAGCATCACTTTCAGATGCAGGAGATCTTAACGGCGACGGTTTTGATGACTATATAGTCGGCGCACCGTCGTATGGAGATTTCGCAAGGGGAAGAGCATATATACATTTCGGCTCGGTAAATCCTGATACAATACCGGATTTGATAATAAACGGTTTTGACGATAACAGTTGGTTTGGAACGGCAGTTTCAGGAATTGGAGATGTAAATGCTGACGGATATGATGATATCGCAATAGGAGCTCCGGAATATAATTCACAGCAAGGAAGAGTCTATATTTATTACGGAGGCGCAACTATGGATACTGTCCACGATTTGAGAATGAGCGGATTAACAACTAATTCAAGATTTGGTCATGCAATTTCCGCTGCAGGAGATATGAACGGCGACGGTTATTCTGATATTGTTATCGGCTCGCCAAATTATCAGTCATTAAGAGGAAGATTCTCTATATATTATGGAGGAAGTCCGATGGATACGATTTCAGATTTCGGTATTTCAGGAGCAGCTACAAATTATAATCTAGGATTAAGCGTTTCCTTAGCCGGAGATTTAAACAGTGACGGATATTCTGATATTCTTGTCGGCTCCCCATTTTATGATACTACCGGAGCTGTGTATGTAATTTTAGGATATTCATTTTCTCTGAGAGTTATTACTGGTGAAAATGATTATGACTTTTTTGGCTTAAGTGTATCAGGTGCAGGTGATGTGAACGGAGACGGATATGATGATTTCATTATCGGAGCTCCTTATGCAAATGAAAATAAGGGTAAAGCGTATTTATATTTCGGTGGATTGGATTTAGATTATAATCATGATGTTGAATACACCGGCTTCAACTCTGAGTTCGGTTACTCTGTTTCAGATGCCGGGGATGTAAATAATGACGGATTTGACGATGTACTGATTGGTGAAAGAAAATTTGAAATCAATAAAGGAAGATCATATATATATTTCGGAGGATACAGTGTAGATAATTACTATGACATACTGCTTTATAGAAATCAATACGATGAAAATTTCGGATCCTGCGTGAGTAATGCAGGTGATATAAACGGAGACGGCGTTGAAGATGTTCTCATTGGCGGACCGGGGAATATATTTAACGGCGGCGGTAGCGGAGCTGCTTATCTGTACTTGTCTTCACCGCCTTCAGTTAAACCCATACTCATCAGCGTAAAAGATGTACCGAATGATCAGGGCGGGAAAGTAAATCTCAAATGGACAAGAAGCGCTTATGATGTCGTCGGAACTGATATGATTACTGATTATCTGATTCAAAGAAGTCTGCCGCCCGGCACAGGGGGATTTTTCTGGGAAAATATAGCAAACATTCCTGCTACAAGAGAACCATACTATGCCTTTAATGATAACACACCTTTCGATTCTCTTTCAGGAAACAGCGGAACACTGTATTACAGAATTACTGCAAGGACAAATAATCAGAATAATTTCTGGAGATCGAATATAGTTTACGGAAGAAGTATTGACAACATTGCACCGCTTATGGTTTTACCGTTTACAGCCGCACCAGTTATGAGTAATGTTGTTTTGAACTGGAAGAGAAGTGATGCATCTGACTTACTGAACTATATTTTATACAGAAGCATTTCGCAGACAATTGATCCTGAGACTGAACCGATATTTGCAACAACAACAGATTCAGCTTATCTCGATACATCTCCTTTAAGCGGTCTGTATTACTATTTCATAGTTGCGCAGGATATTCATAATAATAAGAGTCCGGTTGCAGTTGCCGAGAGTCCGAACATGACTTTGAATCTTACTATGTTCATCGAAGGATTTTATAATGCGGCAAGTAATGAACAGGTAAGTGATTCAGTAATAGTCGAATTAAGAAATGCAACTTCGCCGTTTGCTGTAGCAGATGTTTCGAAAGTAGTTGTGGAATCAAATGGCAGTGGAATCTTTAAATTCGGAACTGCTGATAATGGTAATTATTATTTGGCAATTAAACACAGAAACTCAATTGAAACATGGAGTAATACAGTAATAACATTATCCAGAAACTCTCCGACTAATTTTAATTTATCGACTTCTTCATCACAGGCATTTGGAAATAATCTGATACTGGTTGATAATTCACCTGTCAGATTTTCAATTTATAGCGGAGATGTAAATCAAGACGGAGTGGTAGATCTCACTGACGGAAGCTTTATTGATAACGACGCATATAATTTTAATTCAGGATATCTTTCGACTGATGTGAACGGCGACGGAATTGTTGATGTAACTGACGCGGTGTATGTTGATAATAATGCGACAGGGTTTGTCGGAGTGATAAAGCCGTGATGGAAAGTTTAAATTTGAAAGTTAATAGTTAAAAGTTGAATGTTGTAGGTTACATTTTAGAGAAAAAGATCTTTGACAAGAGTTTTTATATAAGGAATAAAAGAATAATGTTTTTTTAAATTTTAATTTCAAACAATATGAAAAAGTTAAACATTCTGTTAATTTACATTATCGGTGTGAGTTTTTTGACGATCAAAGAAGATTTACTTGCAAACTACAAAAATGCAGAGGTGCAATATCAACATATTCAAAAGAATCAAGGAAGCTCATACTCTGACAGAGATCCGCATCCGAATGAAATTACAGACGAATGGTTAGAGACGCTCAAAGATGAAAACGGTAATAGAATAATTCAGGATGAGCCCGAGACAGATGCGTTTCAAAGAAAAATATTTAATGGATTTCAACTTGGCTCCAGTTTCGGAAACTCTGTTTCATCGGCAGGCGACGTTAATGGAGACGGGTATAACGATATAATAGTCGGAGCAAGCGCGTATTCTTCCGCGACCGGCAGGGCGTATATTTTCTATGGAGGAATTGTCATGAATTCCGTCCCTGATGTGATCATGAC
Organism: Candidatus Tepidiaquacellales bacterium UBA2330; assembly: GCA_002344965.1. GTDB lineage: Bacteria > Bacteroidota > Ignavibacteria > Tepidaquicellales > Tepidaquicellaceae > UBA2330. The sequence continues at coordinate 21,571 of DDUU01000012.1, forward strand.
GGGAGAAGCGATAAATAATCAATTCGGATTTTCAGTATCTTCCGCCGGAGATGTAAATGGCGACGGATATGCTGATGTAATTGTGGGTGCCATGGGATATTCTACGAATACAGGAAGAGCTTATATATATTTCGGAGGAGCTAATATGAATAATGCTGCGGATGTAATTCTGACCGGCTTAGGAGTAAATAACAGATTCGGAGGTTCAGTATCTTCTGCCGGAGATGTTAACGGAGACGGATATGCCGATGTAATTGTCGGAGCTTATTCTTATAATTCTTCTACAGGCAGAACATATGTTTTTTACGGAGGAGCATCTATGAATAATGTTGCGGATGTTATTATGACCGGAGTTTCGACAAATATAGAATTTGGAAGGTCGGTCTCTTCAGCGGGCGATGTAAACGGAGACGGATACTCGGACGTGATCATCGGCGCTTACAGGTTTTCCTCAAACACCGGCAGAGCATACTTATATTACGGCGGGGCATCAATGAATAATGATGCAGATGTAATAATGACAGGCGAAGCAAATTCCTATTTTGGATTTTCAGTCTCCCCGGCGGGAGATATAAACGGCGATGGATTTTCTGATATAATAATTGGAGCGCACTTGTATTCATCTTTTACAGGCAGAGCCTATATATATTTCGGCGGTGCATCGATGGATAATGTGGCGGATGTAACTTTTACAGGTGAGACGGCAGGAGATCTTTTCGGAAGTTCTGTTTCCTCTGCAGGAGATATAAACGGAGACGGTTATTCTGATATAATAATCGGAGCATCAGGATATGCTTCTTATACAGGTAAAACATATATTTATTTTGGGGGAGTTAGTATGAACAATGTTTCGGATGCGGTTTTTACCGGAGATGAGGCGAATAATTATTTCGGACATTCCGTATCCATGGCAGGTGATATAAACGGCGACGGATATACTGATGTGTTAATCGGAGCGTTTGGATATAATACAAATACAGGCAGAGCTTTCATATTTGATTATTTTCTTAAAGGGGAAATTTTTCCGGACATAAGTATGACTGGTGATTCAGTCAATAATCATTTTGGTTATGCAGTATCTGATGCCGGTGATGTCAACGGTGATGGATATGATGATATTATAGTAGGCGCATATGGTTACTCTTCCAATAGAGGCAGAGCTTTTATATATTTCGGAGGACCGGTACTTGATAACACAGCAGATGTAACGTTAGAAGGGGAAGTCTTAAACACATTTTTTGGAGGTTCTGTATCCTCTGCCGGAGATGTAAACGGTGATGGATATTCAGACGTAATTGTTGGCGCGAATTTTTATTCAAACAGTACAGGCCGAGCATATTTGTATCTCGGCGGTTCATCAATGGACAACATAGCTGATGTGATTATGACAGGGGAAGCAATTAATACTTCATTCGGGATTTCGGTATCCGGTGCAGGGGATGTAAACGGAGATGGTTTTGAAGATGTAATTGTAGGAGCTTATATGTATTCTGATTCAAAAGGCAGAGCTTATGTGTATTTCGGCGGTACATTAATGGACAATGTTGCGGATGTGATTATGACAGGGGAAGCATCAATTAACATTTTCGGCTATTCGGTATCTTCTGCCGGAGATATAAACGGAGATGGTTATTCGGATGTAATAGTAGGAGCCTCCGGATATTCCGCATTTACAGGAAGAGCATATTTGTATTTAGGCGGCGCTTCAATGGACAATATTGCTGATGTTATTATCACAGGTGAGACTGCAGATGATTTTTTCGGAAGATCAGTTTCAACTGCCGGCGATGTGAACGGTGACGGCTATTCGGATATAATTATAGGAGCAAATAAATATAATAATGATATCGGAAGAAGTTATATATACTTCGGAGGAGTATCAATGAATACCATTGCAGATGTTATTATGACAGGGGAGGCAGCTCCAAGTAATTTCGGATATTCCGTATCCAATGCAGGTGATATAAACGGCGATGGATATTCAGATGTAATCGTCGGTGCCAGTAGTTTTTCTTCATACAAAGGCAAAGTATATATTTATTATGGTGGATATAATATGAATAATATTCCGGACGTTTTAATGACGGGTGAGTCAACAACTAATCAGTTTGGTTATTCCGTTTCTTCAGCCGGAGATATAAACGGCGATGGATATTCGGATGTGATTGCCGGTGCGTACGGATATTCTTCAAACTCGGGTAAAACATATATTTACACTGGTTCGGCTATTTCCGTGAAACCGGTAATATTACATGTAAAAGATATTCCAAACGATCAGGGAGGAATGGTCAATCTTAAATGGTCAAAAAGTATGCATGAAGCTTACGGCTATGGAAACATTACAAATTATCTGGTTTACAGAAGCGTACCTCCTGGTCTTACAGGATATCAATGGGTTCAGATAGCCGATATAGCAGCAGTGAATTTTCCGTTTTATTACTATGATGCAAATACCTTAAACGATTCTTCGGCCGGTTCAAACGGCAATACTTATTTTTTAATTAAAGCGAGAAACGGTAATACGGGAGAAATCTGGAATTCAAACATTCTCTCCGGAAGAAGCATTGATAACCTTGCGCCGGCAATGGTGCAGATGTTTTCCGCCGAACAGATTTCAAACGATATAAAACTAAACTGGAAAAGAAATACTGAACCGGATCTGCTGAATTATATCATCTACAGAAATAATATTCCTGAAATTAATCCTGAAACGGCAGTTCCGCTGACTTCTCTCACAGATTCACTTTATCTGGATGTTAATCCGCCGGCAGGTCTGAAGTTCTATTTTATAGCAGCGCAGGATATTCACAATAATAAAAGCGTTATTGCAATGACTGATGCGCCGAACTTAACCGTGAATCTTACAATGTATATAGAAGGATTTTACAATGCAGGAACAAATTCACAGGTTAGCGATACTTTGAAAACTTATCTGAGAAATTCCTTTTCTCCTTATAATATAGTAGATGAATCCAATGCATTGGTAACATCTTCAGGCAATTCTGTTCTGAAATTCGGAAATGCCGTTAGCGGAAATTATTTTCTGATGATCACGCACAGAAACTCAATAGAAACATGGAGTGCAGGCGGAATTTCGATGACAGTGGGAATTCCGGTGAATTATAATTTGTCTTCATCTTCTTCACAGGCATACGGAAGTAATCAGATACAGGTGGATACATCTCCCGTTAGATTTGGGATTTACAGCGGAGACGTAAATCAGGATGGTGTTATTGATATAGCTGACGGAAGTCTGATAGACAACGACGCATTTAATTTCGAATCGGGATATCTGGCGACTGATGTAAACGGCGACGGAGTTATTGATCTTGCTGATGCTGTGTTTGCGGATAATAACGGGTTTAACTTTGTTGGGAAAATAACTCCTTAACAGTTAATAGTCAGCAGTTAATAAAACAGTTTCAAATGACGGGATACGACTGACGAATTTTGAGGAATAGCCGGCTTTCGGATTTTTAATCAAAAACACTGATTCAATATATTCAATCTGATTTTCTGTATTAATAACCGGTTAATTTTTAACCGGTTTTTTATTTTAAGTTATCAAGTTCATTAACTTTTTCCAGCAGCCAGTATTTTGTAATAATCTTATCATTCTCAATTTCTTTCCTGAGTTGTTGTATTTCCACGGATTTCTTATTCTCTGTGAACCTGCATAATGCCGTAATGTATTTAATGAAATTCTGAATATTGATTTTTGCGGACAGTGAAAGATTCCTGCTGTTGTAAGCGTAATGTTTATATGAATCGAGAATATATTCAAGCGATTCAAAATCCTTTAATTCATAAAAGTTCATGATCTGAAGATTTCTGATTTCATACTTAAAAGAGGGGATATCGAATTTAATTTTCTTAAGCAAATCAAGAGAGTTTATGAAATTATTGTTTGAGAAATTCAGATATGCATTCGCATATTTCTCCAGATTGATTTTAAATGCAGGGATAAGTTTGTCTTTATATTCATCCATGAACATTATTATAAATTCCGAATCCTTTGACATAGCAGCAAATTTAATCACTGAAGTAAAATCAACTACAGAGATCAATCCTTCATCATTAAGTAAAAGATTTCTTTCAATCATAAGTTTATAAATATCATTATACTCATATAATTTATTTCTGATTTTCTTGTTCTGTGTGAGAGCGGTTGTCAGGCATGAGTATAAATTAATTTGTTCATTTTTTGGAAGTATCTTGTCATTCAGAACAAGTAATTCCTTAAAACGAAAGTAACTGTTTTCATTCTGATTATCGGACAGCGATAAATATATCTGATAGTATAAATTAATGATATTAAAATTTTCATCGGATTTTAGTTTTATGCTTTCAATAATTTTTTCAATATTCAGATTCTCAATGAATTTATCCAGTAATCCCGAGTCATCGGAATAATTTACCGAAATTCTTTCGCACGCCTGATTATTATACAGCTTAAATAAGTTTATGAGAAAATCATAAATCAGATTATCCGAAATACTGTAAACTATTTCCCCGTCATTTGTTTTTAGCGAATCCGTGTATTCATATTTCAGCCACTGAAGTTCGGATATCTGAGAATAAATATCAGGTATGTTTCCGGAATCTTTCAGATTTTTTTCCAATGTTAAATACTTTGAATGAAAATTTTTTTTCAGACCTTTGCTGCAAAACTGTTCAAGCAGCCAATAATTAATTTTAAATTCATTATTTGAAAAAGTTTCTTCCGCCAAAAATCTTTGTGTCAATCCGGTAAGATCATAAAGAATATTCTTCATTACGCCGTAATTAAATTTTTTATCCGGATATAGTTTCTTCCAGATCTCTTTTCTGTCTAATTTACTTCCCGTAAATTCCGGATAATAATTTTTTAAAATATCGAACAGTTTAATTACAACGGATTTTCTGTTAAAGTAAGGGGAGTTAATAAACAGCTCAAGCTTTTTCAATTCATCGCGCGTAAATGTCCTTAGAATCTCAACTAATGTAGTATTCAGCAAAGCTAAACATTTAAGATTTTTTTATGAATAAGTTATCAGTCCGGTAAATCCGAAAATAATCTGATGATATTTTTCATACAATCAGAAAATAAATACTAATTACAATTATAAACGCTTTTCATTATTTATGTTATTTTTATAAAATTGAAACTGTATATATCTGAATGCTACATTAATTGAAATTTATGTTTTGATTTAGAGAATGTTTTGATTAATTTTATACAATTTAAAACCTGCTTAAATTTTAATTACAGAAATTCAATTTATTTTATTATGAAATCATTTCTACTTTTAATCTTTATTCTATCTTACGGATCTGCTGTATCACAGCTGAATCAGGAGTGGGTCAGAAGTTATAACGGTCCGGTGAACGGCAATGACGAGGCTCTGACGCATGTAACGGATAATTCCGGAAATATTTATTCCTCCGGAAAGATCCTCGGATCAGGAACGGGATTTGACATTTATACTGTGAAATATAATCCATCAGGAAATATACTTTGGGAAAGAATTTACAACGGTCCCGGAAACGGAAATGATATCGCTTATTCAATAGCGCTTGATAACGCCGGAAATGTTTTTGTTACCGGCGAAAGCAGAGGCGATAATACGGACAGGGATTATGTTTTAATAAAATATAATGTACTTGGTAATGAAGAATGGATAAGGAGATACAACGGAAACAGCAACAGTGCGGAGATACCGGTAAAAGTGATAACTGATATATCCGGTAATGCAGTTATTACAGGGAGCAGTCATGAGGCAGGCGAATTGTTCAATGTTGTTACAATAAAATATAATTCTGACGGGGACATTTTGTGGATAAAACATTTTGACGGAGCTGAAAGCGGTAATGATATGGCTAATGATATGGATATAGACGAATCCGGAAATATTTATGTAAGCGGAAGCACTTTTACCTCTGCTTCAATAAATGATTATTTAATTATAAAATACAGCGGAGCCGGAGATGAGCTTTGGTTCAGATCATATAACGGCACTGCAAACGGAAATGATAATATGACTTCATTAACACTGGATATTTCAGGAAATGCCGTTATAACAGGGTCAAGCGTCGGAGCAGGCACCGGTCTTGATATTGTTACAATAAAATATAACCGGTCAGGTGATGTACTATGGGAGAGAAGGTTTACAACCCCTACTTTAAATATTGAAGAAGGTAAAGACATTTCGGGTGACAATCTCGGAAACATATTTGTAACGGGTACAACTACAGGCTTTTCTACATCTTATGATTTTATGACATTAATGTATTCTCCTGCAGGTGATCTTATCTGGTCAAAAAAATATAACGGACCCGGAACAAATAATTTTGATGAACCGAGAAGTATTACGGCGGACTATAACGGTAATGTATATGTTGCTGGTCTCAGCCAGGGAACAGGCACTATGGATGATATAGTAATAATAAAATATAATATCTCCGGAAATGAACTATGGGTAAACAGATACAATTCAACAGCTAACAGAAATGACGTCGCCAACAATATTTCATTGGATAATTCCGGTAATTTAATAGTCAGCGGGTTAATTACAGGATTAACTTCAGGCACGGATTTCTCAGTCTTAAAATTTTCTCTTTTTACAAATGTCATATCAGTCTCAAATGAAAATCCTTCCGCATATTCACTTTCACAAAATTATCCTAATCCATTTAATCCGTCAACAAAAATAAAATTTGATTTAATAAATGATGACAAACCCGGCGCCAATGAAGTCAGATTGACAGTGTTTGATATCTTAGGCAAACAGACAGCTGTTTTGGTAAATGAAATGCTTTCTGCAGGAAGTTATGAAGTGCAGTTTGACGCTTCGGATTTATCAGGCGGGATTTACTTTTATCGTCTGGAGACATCAGAGTTTACTGAAACAAAAAGTATGCTGCTTTTGAAATAACTGTGATAAATTTTTACTTTAGTTAGTCGGGTTGAAAATTTTAACTGCAGTTTAAATCAAAAATTGATGAATAACCTTTATTGATTTTTTCATTTAATTGCTTTTATAGAAAATTAATTTTGATTAATTTAAACAACATTAATTTTATTTGAATTTATATAAATGAACAAACTTATTTTTATTACTCTGATTTCATTCATTTGTACTTTTTTTTTAAAGAATGAATCAAAGGCTGATATATGGGCTGTTAATTTTACTCTCAACGGCTCTAAAGTTGTACCGCCTGTTACTACAAATGGTTTGGGTACTGTAGCCGGTACTTACAATGATGTTACAAATGAACTGTATTTTACTATTACATTTTCCGGACTAACGGGAATAACTCTCGGGGGTCATTTTCACGGACCGGCATCTGTTACCGAAAATGCGGGAACAATAATAAACTGGACCGGTTTTCCGCTCGGTGTTTCAAGCGGATCATACAGCAATACATTTATTTTAGACGAAGTTTTTGAAACTGTACTTTTACAGGGCAGGATGTATGCGGATATTCATACATCATTCGCCTTCAACGGCGAGATCAGATCTCAGGTTTCTTCCTTAATCAGAATGGTAAGAGTGGATTATCTTATTGAAGCAATGTATAATCCTTCTTTAAATAAACAGGTAAGAGATACTCTTACATTAAATCTGAGAAGTTCTACTTCACCATACACATTTATAGAAGGCAGAAAAGCAGTGCTTGACAGTACAGGAAGAGCAATATTCTTACCATGGGCTTTAGCCCCGAGTTTTACTCCTTATTATCTTCAGATACTTCACAGAAACGCTCTTGAAACGTGGAGCAGCTCAACCGTTATATGGAATACAACCTGGCTTGTGGAATACAATTTTAAAAATTTGATTACAAAAGCTTACGGAAATAATATGATCCTTGTGGATGATTCACCGGTAAGCTATGCAGTTTACAGCGGAGATGTCAATCATGACGGGACAATTGATATAAGTGATGTCGGCTTAATTGGTAATGCGGCTTCGGTATTCGCTTCGGGATATCTGGATACTGATCTTAACGGCGACGGAATAACGGATGTTGCCGATATTGTTTTTGCAGATAATAATTCGTTTAACTTTATAAGCAAAATAACTCCGTAGCAAACAATGAATTACAGAGTTTAGGTTTATAAAAAATGAGCTGCAACAATTTTATTTTTTTTCCTTTGGCTTTAAAAGAGAAAATACTACTGACAGAATTAGTATCAGCGCTATCACGCCGAGAGAATATCCGATTGGAATTTTATAAAGATCTACAATCAGCATTTTAAATCCAATAAAAATCAGGATCATTGAAAGTCCGATCTTTAGGTAATGGAATTTATCTATGATCCCTGCCAGGGCAAAATACATAGCTCTCAGACCGAGTATAGCGAAAATGTTTGAAGTGTAAATTATGAAGGCGTCATCTGTAATCGCAAAAATTGCAGGAATCGAATCGAATGCAAAAACCAGATCAGTAAACTCTGTTGCGAGCAAAACAACAAACAGCGGGGTAGCAATTTTTTTACCGTTCTCTGTTATAAAGAAATTTCCGTTGTGATAATCTTTTGTAACGGGAAAAAATTTTCTGTAAAGTCTTATTACAATATTTTTTTCCGGGTCAATATCATCATCACTCTGCATAGCCATTTTAAATCCCGTAAATACCAGAAAAGCTCCGAATATATAAATTACCCATGCGAATTTATGAATCAGAACTACGCCAAGCATTATTAGCGCAGCTCTTAATACCAAAGCTCCCAGGACTCCCCAGAATAAAACCTTGTGCTGATATTTTGCCGGTACTTTAAAATATGAAAACAGTAAAACAAATACGAAAATATTATCTACACTTAATGACCGCTCAATAAGATATCCGGTGAAGAATTCAACTGCTTTAACTTCACCCATATCAAAATAAATGAAGACATTAAAAATCATTGCGAGCAGTATCCAGACAGCACTCCATATCAGAGCTTCTTTTACTGAAACAGCATGAACTTTTTTTTGAAAAACTCCAAGATCTAAGGCAAGCATCAAAAGTATAAATACATTAAAACCTACCCAGAGTATTAATTCGTGTGACATTAATTAAAAAATTAACGCAAAATAATATATTCTTCCTTTAATTTATAAGAATTTATTAATGACTATAAATAAATTAAAAATCATTTAAAAATTTTTTGATTAACTGCAGTTAAAGAATAAACAACTGGATAATTACAGAGATTTATCCGGCGTGTTAATAAATGCTGTTCAACAGTTTTTTAAAAAGCATCATACTATTATTAATTTATATTATTTATCTTTAAGTATTCAATAATTTAAATAAATAGGAGTAAAGTTATGAAAAAATTTATTCTGATTTTTTGTTTGCTGTTTTCAGCTGTTATGAATTCATCAGACGCAGCTCCCCGGATAAGTTTTGAAGATCTGCTGTTGCAGGGAGAATTAAATCCCGAGATTGTTTCAGCTTCAAAGCAAAAAGCCATTTCTCAGGGAAAACCAGTTTCTATTATTACTACGGACGGAATTATGATAGATGTGAAATTTGTCGAAAACGGGAGACCTGTTTACGCAGTGTTCACAAATTTTGCGGATATATATGACGGCGGATATGCAGCCTATTATGAAGATGTCGTTTCTGTAATTAATTTTGCAAACGCAAGAATCGATTACGGAAACAGAAATGTTGTCGATAATACTAACGGATATTTTACGCCGAAATTGCCGGGCAGAAACGCTGCTTCTTCTTTTATTATGGTTACTGAATCTACTCATGACCGCGTATCAATTTTTAATGCATTTAACGGTGATTTAATAGATACGGCATTTATACCATCAACTCGTCCGCAGCTTGCGACTCCTAAACATGCTTTAAAACATTATAATAGTTCAAACATATTAGTATGCGACCAGATTAGTGATGTCGTGCAGGAGTTTAATCTGAACGGCACTTACAAAGGATTTTATGCTCCGGCAACCGGACCAAATAATTCTATTGTAGATAACATGAGAGGTATGCAGTATAAAGGAAATAATAACTTACTTGTCACAGTCGGCAGCGGTACAAATCAAAATACGGTTCAGGAATTTGATCCGAGCGGAAATCATATAGGTGCATTTGCTTCAACAAATTTGAACAGTCCGTTTGATATTCTCATCAGACCGGCAGATGTATTAGTTTCTAATTTTTCCACAACAAACAGGATCACCAGGTTTGATATCAACGGCGCATTCCTGAATTATTTTTATACCGGTTCGAATTTCGGAATTACTCAGCAGCTCTTTGAAGTACCCGGAAACGGAAACATTGCCGCGTCCGCATTTCAGACTCCTACAGGACTGGCTATTCTTAATTCTTCCGGCGTTTTCATAAAACTACTTTCCGGTGTTACAGGAAACAGGGGAGTTCAGTTACTTGGTAACGGCAATTTTTTAGTTACCAATGCAACCGGCGCTCATGAAATTGACTCAGCTTCCGGTAATTTAATAAGAACAATTGTACTCAGTCCGAATTTTCAGTATGCTTCAAAATATGAGATTGCAAACCCTTATCTCAGAGTTAAAGTAAATTTAGAAGCATGCGCAGTATCAGATACACTGAATATCGAGCTTCGCAGTTCATCATCTCCGTATAATTTAATTGAAACAATAACTGTTGTCGGAGGTCTCGGAGCTCCAACTGATGTTCAGTTTTCAACTCCCGTAAACGGAACACCTTATTATATAAGAGTAACCCACAGAAACTCAATTGCAACCTGGAGCGGAAGCACTCCTTCATTTAATTCTAATTACATAAATTATACATTCATATCGGCAAACACTCAGGCGTTTGGAAACAATATGGTAAATGTCGGAGGGAAATGGTCTTACTTCTCAGGTGATGTAAATCAGGACGGATCGATTGACGTTTCTGATATAAGTTTAATAGACAATGATTCTTTTAATTTTGCATCAGGTTATATTGCAACGGATCTTGATTGTAATGATGTTGTCGATCTTTCTGACATTGCCTATGCTGATAATAACGCATTGAATTTTGTAGGTGAAATCGCGCCTTAATTATTTTATAAACATTTTTCTTAGAATAACAGTCAGGAGGAATCTTATTATAAAGATTCCTCCTTTCTTATTACCCCTGATTTAATTCTTTTGCACTTATAAATTTAAATTCAATTTACGTACTGTGAATTATTAATATTACCAATTGCACCTTTTATATTTCAAAAGAATTTCCTAATATAAGACGCCCCGAAACATAAACTTCAAAAATCATTATCATGAGACCTTCAGATTATTTTTCAGTCAAAGTAATTTTGTTTACAGCTCTTTCAGTTTTAATGTTCTCTTCCAAAATATTCACACAGGTAATAAATGAATGGACATCAAAAGGACCCGGCGGCGGCGGGGCGTTATTCTCACCGAGTTTCAGTCCGCATGATCCGGACGAACTTTATATTGCATGCGATATGAGCGAACTTTTCCGGACTACTGACCTCGGTATTACCTGGACTGAAACGGACTTTAATGAGATGACGGGAAACAACGGAGCTGACGTCAGATTTACAAACGATCCACAGATCAGATACTGTATAAATTTTGAAGGAGATCTTAGGACACCGCATAAAACAACGGACGGGGGATCGACATGGAACCCGCTTGTTTCCGATCCGACTTCAGGCGGAGCTTACAGTTTTTTATGCGATCCGAATAATTCCAATATTCTTTTAGTTTCAAGTTATACCAATCTGTACTTTTCTTCCAATGGCGGAGCTACATTCTCTTTGAAGTTTTCAAACGGATCAGGATGTTACATTGCCGGTGCTTTTTTTGACGGAGCAAATATATTTGTCGGTACAAACTCCGGACTTCTTACATCAATAAATTCGGGTTTAAATTTTTCTATATCGTCTGCCGGAGGAATCCCTGGTACTGAAGCAATGGTGTCATTTACAGGTGCAAAGCAATCCGGAACGGTGCGGTTATTCTGTGTGACGCTTGGCAGCGGTGATGTGTATCCGGGTGTAACAGGAGCAGACTTTTATGGATTTATGAATATTTATTCTTTAGATACCGGTAATCCAAACTGGGTTATTAAAAATTCCGGAATAAATTCAGGTCATTATCCTTTTTTTATATCCATGTCAACGGAGAATATTTCAACTGCATATACAGCAGGCGGAAGTGATGCAGGATCTCCCGTTGTTTACAAAACAACTAACGGAGGAAATAACTGGGTGAGCGTTTTGCAGACAGTAAATAATCAGAATGTATTTACCGGCTGGTCCGGTCACGGCGGAGACAGAGGCTGGTCATACGGAGAATATGCGCTTGGCTTTCAATGCTCTCCTTCCGATCCGGATATAGTTGCTGTTACAGATCTCGGATTTCCGCATATTACAACTGACGGCGGTGTTACATGGAGACAGGTATATGTAGATCCTTCTGATCAGAATCCAATGAATGCATCTACTCCTACAGGAAAATATTATCAAACAACCGGACTTGAAAACACAAGCTGCTGGTGGCTGACTTGGGCTGATGAAGATAATATTTTCGGATCTTATTCTGACATTAGAGGTACGCGGTCGACAGACGGCGGAAACCTCTGGTCTTTTAATTATACAGGTCATTCAAATAATACAATGTATCAGTCCGTCAGACATCCTGTCAGCGGAATAATTTACGGAGCGACTTCCACGGTTCATGATATGTATCAAAGCACTTATTTAACCGACGCAAGGATCAACTCCGGACAGGGAAGAATTATATTTTCTACAAATAAAGGTCAGACCTGGCAGACGCTTTATAATGCAGGCAGACCTGTGATAGGTCTTGCTCCGGATCCGAATAATGCGAACAGAATGTATGCATCAGTAATTCACAGCACTCTCGGAGGAATTTTTGTATCGGACAATATTCAGAACGGCGGATCTTCAACCTGGACTAAGCTTTCAAATCCTCCCCGTACAGAAGGACACCCGTTTAATATAAAAGTTCTGAATGACGGAACGCTGCTTTGCTCTTATTCCGGCAGAAGAAATCCATCAGGTGTTTTTACGGCAAGCTCAGGAATTTTTATAAGCACAAATTCAGGCGCTTCATGGATTGACAGATCTCACAGCGGAATGTTATACTGGACAAAAGATGTCATTGTCGATCCGCACGATCTGAATCAGAATACATGGTACGGCTGCGTATTCAGCGGATGGGGCGGTCCTCCGAACGGGCTGGGAGGTTTATACAAAACGACTAACAGGGGAGTGAACTGGTTAAGAATTAACAGTCTCGACAGAGTCGGTTCCTGCACTATCAGTCCGTTGAATCCGGAAGAAATGTATATGAGCACGGAGGTTAACGGTCTCTGGTACAGCGGGAATATTAATTCCGCAACGCCTTTATTTACACAGGTAAGCGGCTACAGATTCCGGCAGCCGGAAAGAATTTTTTACAATCCGCATAATACGAATGAAGTATGGGTGACAAGTTTCGGGAACGGCATTAAAAAAGGATATACAATCCCGCCGGAGATCTTGCTGAATGTAACCGCCGGCATTGAAGGATTCCGAAACGGACCGTCGCAGGTTCAGGATACATTGAGAATATTTTTAAGGAATAGTTTTTCACCTTACAGTAAAGCAGATTCGTCTGTAATATTTCTAAACACTTCAGGTAATGCAACCGCCGAATTCATTAATGCAGCGGGCGGAAATTATTTTATACAGACATTACACAGAAACGCTCTTGAAACCTGGAGCGCTGTTTCATTAAATTTCACAAATGAAGCAACTGTAAATTTTGATTTTACTTCATCTCAGACTCAGGCATACGGAAACAATCAGGTTTTAAAAACTGGAATATGGTGTTTTTACAGCGGGGATATTGACGGTGACGGCACGATAGATCTTACAGACGGAAGTCTTATTGACAATGACGCATTCAGTTTTTCATCCGGATATCTCCCGACGGATGTGAACGGTGACAATTTAACTGACATTGCTGACGCTGTATTTGCAGATAATAATTCATTTAATTTTGTAGGAAAAATAACTCCGTAAATCAAAGCTAATATAAATTATGTATTTGTAATTTAAAGCTGATGTTAAATTAAATCTCCGGCTTTTTCAAGCAGCCATTTCTTTGAAGTTACATTGTCTCTCTTTACAGAATCATAAAGTAATTTCAGATCCGTATCACCGGCATTGTTTAATTTAAAATTCAAAAGCTGGCGAAGGTATTTTATGAAGTTAAGATGACGGCTGAGAAAATTTTTATTTTGAGAATTTGAATTATTGATCAGCTGGTAATATGCGTTCAGCAGCGAGATCAGATTCTCTGTAGAACCTGTTTCGAAGTAAATTTTTGAAACAAGATTTTTAAGATCAAGTTTGTAAGTTATCTGTTTTATATTCACCATGTTTGAATACAATAGAGCTTCATCATAATTTCCTTTTCCGTATGAGAGTACTGCTTTGCAGTAATTACTGATATCTTCACGGTATTCGGGCTGAAGATTGAATAAATATTTCTCTAAAAATTCTTCAGCCCATTTTATTTCATTCAGATTGACAGCTTCAATGAAGGCAGTCCTGAAATCACCGTTTTTCAGATAATGCTTTCCGGAAAAAATATTGAGATTCTCATCGTAAATTTTTTTTCTTATAATAAACGCTTCCTTTCTGAACTCTTCTTTTCCTGCAACTGATTTAGTGCTGCAAACAATGGTCATAGCGTTTAAAATATACTTTTTAAAATCCAGGTCAAATGAATCTGAAATGTCCGTAAATAATCTTTTCAGATCAAAAAAATATTTGTCTTCACCGGGATGTTTTAATGACATCATAAGCAGATATAATAATTTAAGAATATTGTATTCATCCTTTCCGTATTTCTTTACTTGTGATAGAATTTTCCCTGAATCAATACTTTCAAATATATTCATAATGGAATTGATGTCAAGCTCTTTACTCCAGAAATTTCTCTGTGCATACACGCTGCCTTCATTCAGAAGAAATTCAGTGAGGAATGCGTAAACATTGTATAGCTGATGAATGAATAAATAATCCGTATATTTGCTCCGTTCATTGAAGTTATAATAATGATTCAGCACTTCATTTGTATAATCCTTCATTTTAACGAAATCCAGCACACCCGCTTTTTTACCGGATATTAACTTCTCCGTTTCCTTAATTACTTTTTCAGCTCTTTTTCTTAATCCCCTTTTGCTGAACTCATTTAAAAGCAATCTTTCTCTCAGCATAAAATCATAATTTTCAACCGCTTTCTGATACAGAAACTCTTCGGCAATTGCATCCAGTCTTGACAGCATGCTTTTCATTACGCTTTCTTTATAGACTTTACCGGGAAAGAGTTTTCCATAGACATGATTTTTAGTAAACTTATCCGAATCAAAATCCGGAGCGAACTTATTAATTATCTTCAGAAGCTGGATATAATTTCTTCCTTTATTAAAGTAAGGCGACTGAACAAACTTCTCAAAGTCTTTCTGATCATCTTTCGAAAAAGTTTTTAAAAGATTAATTACATTACTGCCGCCTAAAGTTTTGTCAATTTTCATTAATCAGAGTAACTTTAAAATGCATATAATAAAATATTAAATTGCCGCAGAGAAAATTCTGCAAATCAAAATAATTTTATTAAACAATAAAATAAATTAACATTGAAGTAAACACTAAGTAAATTAACTTAACATCATCACAATTGAATAATAATTAGAATAAGGTTGAATATAGCAAATTTCAAAAGTATGATTAATATTTAGAATAAAGGCTAAAGACTAACAAAGAACAAAGAATTTATTCAGTAATGATTTAATATAAAAAAATAAATTTTTATTGAATATTAAATTAACATTTAAATTACATATTGAAATTTTTACTTTGTTAAAAATTCAATTACACATCAGCATAAAATTAAACTCACACAATACATTATTTGAAATGGGAAGAAGCAGATCTTATGATTTAATAGTAATAGGTTCAGGACCGGCGGGAGAGAAAGCCGCAGTTAAAGCTGCATACTTCGGAAAGAAAGTAGCATTAATAGAGAAATCGAAAGACTCCGGAGGAGCCGGAGTTCAGACAGGAACACTTCCTTCAAAGACTTTGAAGGAAACCGCTCTTTATTTTTCGCGGGTTTATGAAAAGCATATATTTGAAACTGATGACATTAAACCTCTGCATAAGACAAAGCATGAACAATTCACATACAGACGGGATGTCGCAAGAAATGATATGCAGGATGAAGTTGATAAAAATTTGTTAAGACATAATGTCGATGTTTACAGGGGATTCGCTTCATTCGTTGATGAACATAATATAAAAATATCCGGCAGCGAAGAACTGTTCATCAGCGGAAAAAATATTCTAATAGCGACAGGCTCATATCCTGTAAATCCTTCGGATATACCGTTTGACGGAAAAAGAATTCATGATTCCGATACAATACTCAGGATCAGCCGATTTCCCAAATCTCTCTGCGTAATCGGAGCCGGAGTGATAGGCTGCGAGTATGCAACAATATATGCCGCAATGGGAGTCAAAGTTTATCTGATAAATAACAGAGACAAGATACTGCCGTTTCTTGATTCGGAAATAGCTGATGCTCTGGTAACTCAAATGAAAAAACAGGGAATTGAAATTCTGTTTAATACTTCGATAGTTAATTATCATTTGCCTGCGAAAAAATCCGGCAACATAAAGCTTACTCTGAAAAACGGCGATGTGCTTAAGACGGACATGGTACTTTACGCTGCGGGAAGAAGCGGTAATATTTCGGGAATGAACTGCGGAAATGCAGGAATTATTACAGGTGATCGGGAAACTGTAATTGTTGATGAAAATTACAGAACAAACGTTCCGCATATTTATGCAGTCGGAGATGTAATTGGATTTCCTGCGCTTGCAAGCACCAGCATGGATCAGGGAAGAGTTGCAATAACGAATATGTATCATACTAACGATTTTGATTCCGTTCATAAAGTATTCCCATACGGAATTTATACAGTTCCTGAAGTTTCAATGGTCGGAATGACAGAACAGGATGCAGTATCAAGAGGCATAAAATACTGTACCGGCATAAGCAAAGTATGTGATATTGCAAGAGGGAAGATCCTCGGTTCGCCGGATGACGGATTTCTAAAACTTGTTTTTGAAAATGATACGAAGATTATATTAGGAGTTCATATTATAGGCAGAATAGCTTCAGAACTTATACATTACGGTATGACGCTTGTGCAGGACAAAAAAACTCTGGACAATGTCATTGCAACAGTATTCAATTACCCTACATTTCACGATCTGTATAAATATGCAGCTTATGACGGACTGGGAAATATAAGCGGAAAGAATATTAAGAATCCGCGTCATCCGTAAATATTGAAAGCTTTAAAACCTGTAAAAGAAATGTATTCTTTAGCCGTTATTCCGTTCTGATTTCAATGAGAAATATAAAACTAAACAAAAGTATTAAAAATTAAAAATTTATATTTTTTTTAAATATTAATTAGTTTAAGTTAATTTAGTTAATGTTAAAATCATATCTGCTCAGAATTACTCACAATCCGTTAATGTTTGAAACTGTTTTATAAGTGTAGATGAGAAATTAGATTTGATCATTTCCATTTCTTTAAATAGTTTAATGATTACAAAAATGATAATTATACTTGATTATCAGATCATAAAATTTTTTAAACATATTTATAAAACCAAAAAACACAGGAGAATTCAATGAGATCAGTAATTTTACTTCTTTTCAGTTTCACGGTAACTTTAGTATTAATCTTAACACAGCCGAATGCAAAAGCAACTGATGCAATACCTCTTAATTACAAAAATGCAAACGGAACCGCACCCTTTACCGGACCGCTTGCAAACACCGGCAGAACTTACCAGCTTCTCATTCATTCAAGCCAGCTTACAAGTTTTATCGGAAAAGATATTAAAGGTTTGACATGGAGAATTCCTTCAAATGCCACGGGAAATTATCCTGTCAGCGACATTACATTTGCATCATACAGAATTTATCTCAGCGGAAGCGTCGATCCCGTTAACAGAAGTTTGACATTATTTGCCAATAATGTCGTCGGTCCTCAGACACAGGTGAGATCAGGCTCGCTGACTGTTCCGGCAGGTTCTTATCCGTCAGGCGGATCGCCGAATTCATTCGGTCCGGAAATTTCGTTTGATAATCCTTATCCTTATACAGGCGGAAATTTACTTGTTGAAATAAGGCATACAGGATTTACCGGTACATCAAGATCAGTGGATGGTATAGGGACAAGTACATCAGGTTACGGTACTCTTTTCAGTGCCTGCTGGAAAAGCGGTGATACTTCAACTTATGCCGCTTTACAGGGAAATTTTTCTGTTGTTCAGCTGATTACTACTCCGACTAATTTAAATCTTAACCTCACTGCTTTTATAGAAGGCAGGTATGATTTTGCTTCAGATGTTATGGTGCCTGATACGGCTAAGGTTTAATTAAGATCGTCTTCTTCTCCTTATATTCTTGTTGATTCCTCATCGGCAGAGATAAACTCTTCCGGAAACGGAATTCTGAATTTTAATGAAGCGCTGAACGGTGTCGGATATTATATTGTAATTAATCACAGAAATTCTATTGAGACCTGGAGCGCAGCGCCGCAAAGTTTTACTTCCGGAAATCTTTCATATGATTTCTCGACTTCAGCTGCTCAGGCATTCGGAAATAATATGCTGCAGTTGGATTCTTCTCCTCTGCGTTTCGGTATTTACGTTGGAGACCCGAATAAAGACGGTGTCGTAGATGTTTCAGATGCCGGTATGGTTGATAATGACGCGTCAAATTTTGTTGGAGGTTATGTATTAACTGATCTGAACGGAGATTTTGTAGTGGATGTGAGTGATGCAGTATTTACCGATAATAACGCTTCTAATTTCGTCGCTAAAATTACTCCGTGATATTTTTGAAAGATGATTTGAATTTTAATTTAATGTCTGCAGATAATTTTTCTGCAGACTTTTTTTTAGTATAAAAATTTCTGAATACTTATCTGCAATTCTGAATAATTATGCCTATAAAATTTCTAATTCTGATAATATTAGTGAATATTTTTCCTGTAAGGAATTTGAATTCACAAATTTCAAATCCTGCGCTGATAGGTTACTGGCAGAACTGGAATGACTTCAACTGTCCTTATATTTCGCTGACTCAGACAGATACAAGCTACGGGATTATTCCGGTTGCATTTGCAATTCCGGCATCCGGCACTTCCTACAATATGACTTTTATTCCGGAAGGTATAAGTCAGTTAAATTTTAAAAAGCAGATAGATACAATGCGAATGCGTGGTAAAACAATTCTCATATCAATCGGCGGAGCTAATCATCCTGTTTCAATGCCGGATACAATTAAGAGAAATACTTTCATAACTTCGATGATGAATATTATTAATACTTATGGGTTTGACGGTATTGATATAGATCTCGAAGGCAGTTCGCTTTCATTAAGCGGAGGTACAATTTCAAATCCCGTAGATGCGAAAATCATAAATCTGATTTATGCGGTAAGAAAAATTATGGACTTATACAGAATTCAATACAGTAAGAAAATGATCCTGACTTTGGCTCCGGAAACTGCTTATGTGCAGGGAGGAATGTCGGCATACGGCGGAGTATGGGGAGCTTATCTTCCTGTCATACATGCGCTGAGAGATTCCATTGATGTGCTGCATGTTCAGCTATATAACAGCGGGAGTATGTACGGAATCGACGGCAATATTTATTTTCAGGGAACGGTAGATTTTATTGTATCGCAGACTGAAGCTGTCATACAGGGATTTAATACAGCAGGAGGATATTTCTCCGGATTAAGACCGGATCAGGTTGCTGTTGGACTGCCGGCATGCGTAAATGCAGCCGGAGGCGGTTATGTAATTCCGGATTCAGTAAAAGCTGCGATACTTTATCTGAAAGGGCAGATTCCGAAACCCGCAAGATATACAAAGACAGGCACTTATGCAGACCTTCGTGGTATGATGGACTGGTCGATTAACTGGGATGCAACTTCTTCATGCGGTTCTGTTTATCAGTTTGCAGAGAGTTTTAATGAAATTTTCAGATCTGTACAGACTCTTGATTTAAAACTTTTTATTGAAGCATTGTATATTTCATCCGAAGACACAACAAGAGCTGATACAGTAAAAGTAAAGTTGAGAAATTCGAATTCACCATACACAGTAGTAGATTCGGCAATAGGTAAATTTAATACAAACGGCGAAGTAACATTATATTTTAAAAAAGCCTTGAATAATAATCCGTATTATCTGCAGATTGATCAAAGAAATTCAATTGAAACCTGGACAAAAACCGGCGGTATTTTATTTTCGAATAATTCTGCTTTTTATGATCTCAGTTTAAATTCTTCGCAGGCATTTGGAAATAATATAAATCAGCTGGATGATTCGCCGGTTAGATTCGGGATTTACTCCGGTGATCCGAATAAAGACGGAGCAGCAGATGTCACGGATGCAAGTCTCGTAGATAATGACGCGGCAAATTTTACAGCAGGTTATGTACTTACAGATCTGAACGGTGATTTTGTAGTGGATATGAGTGACGCAGTATATACGGATAATAATTCCTCGGATTTTATAATCAAGATTACTCCGTAATGCATATAGATTTTTTAATTTAAATCGTTATCACTTTTTGATTTAACAGCACAGCATAATTATCGCACAGATCAAATTTAAAAAATTATCTGCATTACCATTTCACTTTTCCTTCGAGCATTTTGTCAGCACCTATTCCAAGCTGCGTAATGCATTTAAAAATTTCTCTTGGCGGAATATCAAGGCGCTTCACCTGCTGCTCAGTCATAAAATAAATGTTTCCGCTTGTCGGAGTCGGAGAGCTTGGGACAAAGACAGTAAGCATTCCGCTCTTTCCTTCTTCGAGAATAAAAGCGAACAGCCATGCATCATCTATAGTTGCAAGGCATGACTTTGTATTACCGTTTACAGAATCACTATCTTCTCCGAGAAATTTTTTTACGATAGAATAACCGGGAATAAAACTTTCCACTTTTCTGATTATGCCTGATCTGTTTCTTTCACCCTGTATAAATCCTACTAATGTAGTAAAAGCAATAAGTATTAAGAAAACAACAAAGTCAGGTCCTCCAATTCCGAAAAGTGAATTTACCGGCAGCAGTTTTGAAAATGGCTCAAGCAGATCTTTTAGTATTCCGATCGTACCTTGCAGAATAAAAATTATAAACATCAAAGGAATAATTACAAACAATCCTTTGATAAAAGCAGATTTAATTTTTTTCATATTATATATTTTATTTATTTTACAGTGTAGTATTCTACAGCTGAATGTACATTTTCAAAAACATTTTCTTTTCCGATTTTATCTTTGACTCCGGATTTTTGAAGTATAGCGTTTACTTCTCCGTTTACTTTAGCTATACCGAAAACAACATTTCGCGCTTTAAGCTCAAAGATCAGATCCTCAATTACGTCAGAAGAAGTTATGTCTATTCTTAAAACCGGACTTGCATCCAGAATAAAATATTGTATTTTTTCTTTTTCATTATCCGTAATTTCAAGAACTCTTTTTTTAAAAAAGTCTGCATTGAAAAAGAGAATAGGCGCTTCAAATCTGTAAATCATTATTCCGGGAATTTTTGATGCATTTTTAAACTCGTTTATGTCATGATAGCTGTTAAGACCTTCCACTCTTCCGAGTATCATATCATTCGGCTTGGAAGTTTTCGCTATCAGTCTTAACAGAGCCAGACCTACTGCTATAAGTACTGCGGGAATTACTCCTATGGTAATAACGCTTAATGAAGTAACTACTGCAAGCAAGAATTCATTTTTGCTGACAAGATAAAGTTTCTTAAGGTATGCAAAATTAAATAACCCGATTGAAGCTGATATAATAATCGCACTAAGCACAGTAACGGGAAGGAACTCCAGATATTGCGTAAAAAATATAACGACGACAGTAATTGTTAAAGCTGCTATAACTGAAACAAGCTGAGTTTTTCCTCCTGATGAGTCATTGACAGCAGTCCTTGAATCTGCTCCGCTTACAACAAAACCCTGTGACAAACCTGAAAAAATGTTTGCAGCACCGAGCGCGATGAAATCCTTATTGGAGTCAATACTGTATCCGTTTTTTACCGCAAAACTTTTATTCGTCAGCATAGCGCTGCAGTAACTTATAAGGACAATACCGAGTGAATGTGAAACAAGTGTTCCCAGTATTCCTAAATCAAAAACAGGTAAGACAATATCCGGAAACCCGGCCGGGACATTACCTACAAACCTGACGCCGCTATTTTCAAGACCCATTGAAGATATAAAAGCGATTCCGCCGATTACAGCTAACAGGGGTGCCGGTATTTTATTAAAAATTTTTTTGAATATTCTCAATAATACAAATGCGGCGAATCCGATTGTAAAAGTCAGAAAATGCGTTTCTCCAATTTTAGAAAAAAATTCGGTAATCATTCTGAAGAATCCTCCGGATTCAATATTAAAACCGAAAAATTTACCAAGCTGTCCGGTTATAATACTTATCGCTAGTCCGTTTAGATATCCGGTCAGAATCGGTTTCGAAAGAAAGTTGGCAATGAAACCGAATTTCAAAACACCGCCTATTATGCAGAGAATGCCGGTAACAATTGCAAGAAGAATGGAATAAGACTGATACTGTTCCGATCCGAAAGCTGCTAAAGGCGTAAGTGCGGCGGCAATAAGAATACAGGTTGCAGAATCCGGTCCTACCATCAGCTGTCTTGATGATCCGAACAATGCATAAGCCACCATAGGTAATATTGCGGAATACAGACCGGTTTCCGGAGGGAGGCCGGCAAGTCCTGAATATGCGATACCTACAGGCACAGCAATGGCTGCGACGGATAAACCGGCGGCAATATCTTTAGAAAGCCATTCCTTTTTATAAGTGTTTATTAATCCTAAACCGGGTATAAATTTGCTTAATCCGGAAAAAAATTTGTTTGGCAATTTTAAAGTTAAGATTTACAAAACTGCAGACAGCAACGGAGTTTTGCAGTATAAACAATTTAACTGCGAACAGTATTCTAAACTGACACTGAAATTACTATTTAAAATTTAATAACTATAACCCAGGCTCAAAATCAATCCGTATTGATTTACATTAAATCTTCTTTCATCTTTATTATAATCTACGCTCAGATTTTTAATCCCCAAAGTAGTATTTAGGTTTGGATTGAATTTATAACCGAATCCGCCGAGTATCATAAAAGAGTATTCTGAGTTTGCTCCGAAACCGCCGAAGTCGGTTCTCAGATATGAGAACCATTGCTTTGACAAAATAAAACTCGCATTTATTCCGACAATCGGATCCACCCATGACCTGCTGTTGCTTCCCATAAAGTTCTGTCCGCTCGGAGGTATAAGAGTGATTTCAGTTTCAGTTGACCAGATCCTCACTCCGGCGTATGTATCAAGAAATACACTTTTGCTGGTAGTAGGAAAAGAATAACCAAGTGAAAGATCAGTTATAAATTCTTTATTAGTTGTATTTGCTTTTGTAAGTCCTGAGCCGACCGGAAGCGTAACATCAAAATCCTTGAGGTTTGCATATACGATATCATAAAATAAATTAATCCTTTTATATTTGAATTTTCCTCCGATCATAAATGCCATTTTCAAATTACTAAGTGCATCGGAAAAACTTTTATTAAATTCATATGTCTTCGGATATCCTGAGGGAGTATTCGGAATACCTACGGTACCTCCCATTGCAATAGTCCAGAGATACGGATTAACTGTAAACCAAAAGTCCTTTTTCTTAGGAGCATTATTCTCAGCCGTTGCAGATGAACTTAAAGAATTATTTAATCTTGAAAGATTATTTATAACAGGGATTTCCTGTGATACTGCATTAACTGAAAATATAGTTAGTAACAATAAAAGTAATAAGTTTTTCATTATAGTTTTATTAAATTATTAATGAACAAAAAATTTTTTTAAAAGAAATATCTCATATTCAAAGACATGTTTACAAATTTAATGTTATCTTCAAAGTCGAGCGGTTTATAAGTTTGATAATTGATTTCCAGTCCGAGGTTAAGATCCTGTTTGCCGGTGTAATTAATTCCCAGCAAAATGTTATTCGGTTCGGATTGAATCTGTTCGGAAGTCAGCGGTAATGAGTTATGATAAAAGCCCAGTGAAAAACCTATCGGGACATTCTGAACCGGCAAAAGATCCGCATCAAATATTCCTCCGTATTCAAAATACCATTTATCAATATCAGTAACATCAATCGACTCACCGAACTGAGCGTTGAAATTTCCGATAAATCCGAAAGTTCTGTTAAATGCGTATGCAAATTTTAGAGCACCACCGGCTCTGACAGTGGAATAAGACTTCACAAGTCTGTTTGAAGGTGTAATTTTACCGCTGTCAATAACACCCTGAATAAAGCTGTTAAGATCAATTATGGTATAACTTTTATTAAAAAGATCAATTGAACCTGATAGCGCAAATTCATCATTCTGATATAATTTGAACATCCATCCAAGTTCATAACCCGATGCTGCATTTACTCCTTCTGAGATCAACGCTCCGGGTTTTGTACCTAACTTTCCTGCAATTAAAAGCTTTACCCGAAATGCCATCCAGTCTTTTATCATCTGCTGATATTCAATATCAAGATTTGTATAAATCAGATCGCCCCGCAACTGAATAACTTCTAATGTATCAATTTTTATAGTCGGAATTTTTAAATTCACTGTCTGACCTGCCCCAAGTCTGCTTTGTAAAAAAGTCTGTATAAAAGGTGTGCCGATATATGAATTTACTATAAACTTATGACCTTTGAGTGTTTCATGTTCATATAAAGAATCGTTAGACGGAGGAAAAATTTTACCAAAAGAATTCTGAGTAAAAATCACAGGCAAGAGAGCGATTGTAAAAGTTAACTTAAGAATTATATTTTTTTTCATCGTAATAAATTTTTAAAGAATATATGATACATATGTCAAAAACTGAAAACCTGACAATCTGAATCTTGACGGTAACGAATTAAAGTTTTCTTTGCTCAAATTAAACAGACTCTGAGAATACCTTCCTTCCGCAGAAATAACAAAGCGTTTTACGGGAAATTTAACTCCGACACCGAATGCTGCGGCAAGGTCAAATTTTTCAAAACTTTCTGAAATATCTTTTTCCTCCGATGTTTTATTTATATCCTGAATTTTTGAATCCTGAAGGAATCCGAAATCAAGTCCGCTTAAAAAATATGTTACTCCGTTAAATGCTTCTAATTTAGCTAACACCGGCACGCGGAAGTATGACATTTTCACATTCATACTGTCAACCGGATCTTCCCTTCCGATATCATATGAAATGATAGTCCGGTAAACGGAATAGTTCGGCTGTAATACTATCTTAATTTCTTTTGTAATATTAGTTTCTGCTGATAAGCCAAACATATATCCGGTTTTAGAACCGTAGGAAGCATTCTGCGGAGCATCGCCTGAAATACTTTGAATATTCAGACCGCCAATCAAACCGACAGTAGTCTGAGATTTTAAATCTGCAGCTGAAAGAATAATAAATGAAATAAAAATCAGTAAATTTCGGGAATTCATATTGCTGTGTTGTTTTACTTACTTAATTTAAAAAATCTTAACGGAATATTTTACAAATAAAACCTGATTATAATTTTGATTGGGATTTTACAATACGGATTATAAAAATATAATCTTTTCCGAATCATTGTCTTAACAGTGCTGCTAAAAACAAAATCAGTCCTAGTAAAAGTATTAAAATCGCAATTAAAGGTGTAAACGATCTTGGTAAATCTTTACTGGATACCTTTAGTCTTTTCATATCATTTCTGTATTGCAGCAACCCAAGAAAAAGTCCGAGGAAACCTATAATAATCAGCATCATTCCGACATGTCTCGGAGATAAAAGACGGTGCTGGACATCAATATGATCAGTCTTTACAAGCTCCTGAAAAAACTTATAAATTGTAAACCCGAAAGATATAAGTGATGTAGCGGTCCTTACCCACGCCATTAAAGTTCTGTCGTTAGCAAGAGCTGTTCTTTCATAAGCAAGATTAGTCCTGTCCTCCGCCAGTTCATTGGCTGTTTTTACCTGAATATCTTCAGACATTTTAAAATTATTTTTTTGTTATTAAGATTTGTTTTTATTTAAGTGCTTACGGTAAATTCTGTTTGCTAATCCCCTTGCAATCGAGTAAGGTATGAAAACCAGTGTAGTGCCGATCAAAAGAGACTGCAACGGAGCGAACGTACCGGAAATAATATAATAAAAGATCACATCCAGAATTATTGCTATTATAAAAACTTTACCGACACTTTTAACTGCTTCTTTAATTTTTGCTTTCCTGTCATCTGAATTGAAAAGTGATATTAAAAAAGGATCATTACCTAATTTAGCATCTGTGATACCGTCCTTGATACCAAAGAACGCAGAAATTAAAGGCTGCAGAATAAATCTTAATGAACCCGGACCCGAAAGTCTTACAAACTCCTGTATTATAATTATTATTTTCATATTAATAACTTTACTTAATAGTTTTAATCGCTGATAAGAATACCGGTATGATTTTTTGCATAAGCAAAAAAAATTATTTCTTCGGAAACACTAATGTAACTCCTATTCTTGCTCCCCATTCAGGTTTGTTAATTTTCTCATTTGAATAAAACAACAGTGGTGAAAGCTGTAAACTTGCAATCTGTTTTGCATCAAACTTAAAAACCTGTGTCAGATTAAGTGCAATCAATCCTGAAGTAAGTCTTTTCCCTCTCCAGTCATAAGAATTTTCAGAAGAAGCTCCGATTCCCAAACCGCCGAGTGTATTGTAAGAAAAAAACGGCTGAACAAATAAAGAAGTAATTTCAGATCTGCTTTCACTTCCTGCGACAGACCAGAGATTGTTTGCTAGAAAACCAATTGTCCAGGAACCGGGCTGGCCGAGGATAACTACAGATGGTCCGAGTAATAATTTTTTTGTTCCGAGTAAAGTATCGGTTGCAGTCGGAACAGATAGTGCCGGACCGATTCCCCATACAATTTTACTTTTAGCCGGTGAAAAAAACGCCGTGTATAATATATCACCCATGCCGTTTTGTCTGCCGTCTCCGATCACTTTATTCTGAAATACAAACGGGAAAATTGCGCGGTTTATCAGATTAATATTTTTTCCCAGAGAAACCGGAATTACGGGCTGAAAATTTAATAAATATTTATAACCTTTCTGCTCCCCAATACCAAACTGAAAGTTATTCTGAAAAGGTACGCTGTAAATATTTGCAACCGGATTTGCTAAAGCTTTGGCAACATTTTGCGCGCTTTCATCCTGAGAAAAGGATGATTTGCTAAAAACTAAAATCGAAAATAAAAAGATTTTAAAAATTACTGAATTGCAAATGAAAGAATTCAAATCTTATAAATTAAAAAAATTTATTTTGAGGATGTAATATATACTTATTTTACTATTACTTCAATTTAGATAATTTAAACGGTAACAATATCCACAATGAAAAAAACCTTAAGTGTGAAGTAAAATCACATCTATACTTTTTTTAAAGGCGGCTGTTTCCAGCTTCCGTTAACCGCCTCTGACTTCGGCCAGTATAATCTCATAAAAACAGCAAACGGACCGTTCGGCGCCGGAAGCCAGTTTGATTCTTTATCTGCGCCGGGTGAATCGTGCTGAATATATATAGTTATACCGCCGTCAGTGTCAGTCTTCAAATCGGGAAGCATTGGTGAATTAATCAGGTATCGGTTGATCGGATTTGAGCAAAGAAGACTTGCAGGCATTTCATACATAGTCAGAGACCAGAAAGCATTTACAGGAGGAAGTTGTCCTTTGGCAAAATGAATAGTATATTTATTTTTTGAACCGTCAGGAATATTTCCTTCAGAATCTATTTTGTAATTCGGATACATTGCCTCATCAGCGGAGTTTCCGAAAATGCCGAGCACTGCTGCAGCCATTCTGTACATATAATTATTTTTTAAAAACTCTCTTGTCCCGAATAAATCTCCTGAAGTAACCTGATCTGTCAGAATTTTGGATTTAACAAAATTTTCATATTCCTTCCATGCTTCTGCAATACCTTCTTCGTATGCTTTTTTTGTTTCAACAGGTAAATTATCAAAATCAATTTTTTTCCCCGTTTCTATTCCGATCTTTGCAAACCTTTCTCTTAATTCTTTTTCAGAAGGATGCACAGGACAAAACTGAAGCTGGAAATTCAGAATGTTGAAAAATTCCGGTGAAGTCTTTTGCAAATCAGGAGACAGCGGTTTAATAAAATCAACAGGATCGGAAGCTAAATCCGGTTTACCGAGATAAGAAGAAAGAGTCTGTATTTTATAACCTTCCTGAATTTTCTTTACATTTTCAAGATCATCCGGATTAAAAAGTTGAGTTCTGAAAATACAGGAAACAAACTGAGTTTCGGATATGATAATTTTTTTAATTCCCGCCGGAGCTTCACCTTTCCAGTCCGGTCCGGCAACAAGGAAAACTCCGCCGCCATTTCCTGTAGTCCTGCTGCCCAGATATTCAAAATTGTGTGTGAAGAGATCAATTAACTGAACTGAAAAATATCTGTCATTATCAATTACAGGCAGTGTGATAACAACCGGATCTTTTCTCAGATCCATTTCGACCATTGAATAAGGCGTATCTGAATTAGGCGTCTGCACTGTTTTATCTTCAGGAGTGTAAACCCTCGGTATATTTTTGAGAACATTAAACGGTCCTTTATATTCCGGATTATTTTTATCTATATTATATGCATATTCAATACGATATGAATCTACAACGGGGAAACCGTATATGTAAGCCTCTTTTGCTATGGTTCTGATTTCTGAAAGATTAGTCATTGATGTAATTTGATTTTAAAATTTTTAAAGAAATTAGTTTATAGTTTAGAATAAATTTAAGTAATTAATTATAACTGTTTTTATGTACGCTTTTCACCGCTCTGCCTGAAGGATCATTTGTATTCTGAAACGACGAATCCCACGCCAGTGCTTCAGGAGTACTGCATGCAACGGATTTTACGGACGGAACACACTGCGCCGCTGAGTCTGACGGAAAATGTCCGCTGAATATAGACCTGTATCTGTATTCTTCTTTTGTCATGGGAGGATTAATATGAAATCTGAATTTAGCATTTGCCAGCATTTCATCAGTAACTTCTTTTTCTGCGACTGCTTTTAAAGTATCAATCCAGCTGTATCCGACGCCGTCTGAAAATTGCTCTTTTTGTCTCCAGAGAATTTCATCCGGAAGATAATCTTCAAACGCTTTCCTGAGGATCCATTTTTCCATTTTACCTTCCGAAGTCATTTTATCTTTCGGATTTAATCTCATTGCAATATCAAGAAATTCTTTATCAAGAAAAGGCACACGCCCTTCTATTCCCCATGCTGCAAGTGATTTATTGGCGCGAAGACAGTCATAAAGATGCAGCTTACCGAGTTTGCGGATTGTCTCTTCGTGAAAAGACTTCGGATCCGGAGCTTTGTGAAAATAAAGATAACCGCCGAATATTTCATCAGCGCCTTCACCTGAAAGCACCATTTTAATTCCCATGGATTTTATAACTCTGGCTAACAGATACATCGGAGTGGAAGCCCGGACGGTAGTTACGTCATAAGTTTCAAGATGATAGATCACATCGCTGACAGCATCAAGCCCTTCCTGAATAGTGAAATTAATTTCATGATGAACAGAGCCGATATGGTTTGCGACTTTCTGAGCTGCAGCTAAATCAGGCGAGCCTTTCAGCCCAATTGCAAAGGAGTGCAGCTGCGGATACCAGGCTTGCTGAGTATCATCAGATTCAACTCTTTTAGAAGCATACTTTTTTGTAACAGCTGATATTATAGATGAGTCAAGTCCTCCTGAAAGCAGAACGCCATAAGGCACATCAGACATCAGTTGCCTGTGAACAGCATTCTCAAGTCCTTTGCGTAATTTTTCAATATCAGATTCATTTGATTTAACATTATTAAAATCCGTCCAGTCGCGTTTGTACCATTTTTTAAGATCAGTTCCATCTTTGCTGTAAATATAATGACCGGGAAGGAATTCCTGAATTCTGCTGCAGACGCCTTCAAGAGCTTTTAATTCAGAAGCTACATAAAAATTTCCTGACTTGTCCCATCCCATATATAAAGGAATAATTCCAATATGATCACGGGCAATAAAATATGAATCATTTTCCTCATCATACAGAGCGAACGCAAAAATTCCGTTAAGATCGTCAAGAAAGTCTATCCCTTTTTTTCTGTATAGCGCGAGTATAATTTCACAATCTGATTCGGTAAGAAAATTATATCCATTAACCAAATGTCTCAGATCTTTATGATTGTAAATCTCGCCGTTGGCAGCGAGAATTAATTTCCCGTCATCACTGTATAGCGGCTGCTTGCCTGACTTAGGATCGACAATTGCAAGTCTCTCATGAGCGAAAATTATTTTATCATTGCTGTAATTACCTGACCAGTCAGGACCACGGTGACGAACTTTCTTTGACATTTCAAGAACATCCTGTCTTAGAAGTTTTACATCAGAAATATTGCCGAACATACATACAATACCGCACATAAATTAAACGTGTTATTAAATTTGAAAATATTTTACTCTGTTATAATTTAATATAAGGAGAGAAAATGTGTGTTTATATGAATGAATACAATTTACCCATTTCATAAAAAAGTAACAATTGAGAATCAGGAGATTTGTTACGAGGGAAATCGATGTCGTCAGGATATACTTTTTACTTCGCTCGTAATCTCCTGATTAAGAGCATGAGCGTAAACAGTAAAAAGAGATTTGATTTATTACTCAACTAAATTGAAATTTCAATATTAATAATATAAATTAATGCACACATTTTTTTCCAAATCTCAAAACAATTTTTTTAAAACAAACATAATATTATCAAATGAAAAAATTAATACTGGCTGCAGCTGTTTTGTTTATATCAGTTCAGAGTATTTTTTCCCAGAATGTGCAGATGACTGAAAGACTTTCTGCGAGAATGAATTCGCTGAATCCTGTTGAATACACTCGCGTTCTGATCCTTCTTAAAGACAGGATTGACATAGAAAAGCTTGACAGGGATCTGTATCAAATGAATGCGCCGATTGAATACAGAGCAGAGACCGTCATTAATACTCTCAGAAATAAAGCGGCTCAGACGCAGGGACCAATATTATCATATCTGAATTCAGAAAAGGAATCAGGGAAGATAAAACAATTGATGAACTTCTGGTTAACAAATCTTATTTTCATTGAGTGTACACCCGATGTGATTTATAATTTAACAAAAAGAATGGATGTGGATATTCTTGATTTGGACGCAGAGCTTGATATTGACAGACCGTATGATGAGCAGCCGGCTGTTCAAAGTTCACAAACAATTGAAAACGGATTAAGAGTTATCAAAGCTGATTCATTATGGAAGATTGGAATAACTGGAGCGGGAAGAACTGTAATGAATATTGACGGTGGTGTAAACGGAACTCATCCGGCGCTTTCATCAAGATGGTGGGGCAATAACGGAAGAGCGTGGTATCATTCATGGTATGATCCAATATCTCCTTTCAGCACTTCGCCGTTTGACTGCGCAACAGGAGGAACATATCACGGAACTCACACAATGGGAATAATGTGCGGAAGAAATTCCGCAACAGGAGATACAGTCGGAGTTGCGCCGGATGCAAGATGGATGGCGGCAGGAA
This sequence comes from Candidatus Tepidiaquacellales bacterium UBA2330, assembly GCA_002344965.1. Lineage (GTDB taxonomy): Bacteria > Bacteroidota > Ignavibacteria > Tepidaquicellales > Tepidaquicellaceae > UBA2330. Next base: position 53,335 of record DDUU01000012.1, read on the forward strand.
TTACGGACTGTCCCGGTGCTTCATATCCATCTATGAATATTGCAGCGTATCAGTGGGCAATGGATCCGGATTCGAATTCGGCAACAATGGATATGCCGGATGTTATAAACTGTTCTTGGAGAGATCCGACGGCAACGAATGAATGCACTTCATCAATATACCGAACTGTGCTTCCGGCAGTAGAAGCTATCGGCACTGCTGTTATTTTTTCCGCGGGAAATTCAGGTCCCGGAGCGTCAACCATCACGCCTCCAAAAAATATTAATATTGATTCGGTAGAAGTTTTTTGTGTGGGAAATATTTCCGGAACCACTTTGAATATAAGCAGCTCTTCCAGCAGAGGACCTTCGCTTTGCGGCGGAACTGGCACGCTGTTAATTAAACCAGAAGTAGTTGCACCCGGTTCATCAATAAGATCAACATGGTCAGGAACTTCTTACGGTACAATTTCAGGTACATCAATGGCTGCCCCGCATGTAGCGGGAAGCATAGCACTTTTGAAACAGGTTGCGCCGGGTATGACAGGCAAACAGCTTAAGGCGATTTTACTTTCGACAGCTACGGATCTCGGAACTGCAGGTGAGGATAATTCTTACGGAAGAGGTCTTATAAATGTAAACAGAGCATATCACAGAATTATATCTGCTCCGCCGGCGGTATCAAATATTTCATTTATACAGGAAGGATTTTATAATACTGTTTCTAACAGATTAAATATGAATGACACAGTTAAAATTTATCTGAGAAATAATATTTCGCCTTACAATATAGTTGATTCAGCAAAAGGTATATTGGATTCTGTAAGCTTCACTGCACAGGTAACATTTGCAAACGCACTGACTGGTACATATTATCTGCAGCTTAAACACAGGAATTCACTGGAAACATGGAGCAGATCAGGCGGGGAAGGATATTCAAGAGGAGATATTTTTAATTATGATTTTACGGCAGCTCAGAACAGGGCTTTCGGAAATAACATGACATTAAAAGGAGTGAAGTATGTAATTTATTCCGGAGATGTCAATCAGGACGGAACAATAGATCTTTCAGACGGAACAATAATAGATAACGATGCTTCGGTTTTTGCAGTCGGTTATATTGTTTCGGATGTAAACGGAGATTCAATCACTGATATTACAGATGCGGTAATTGCTGATAATAATGCGTCGGCGTTTGTGAGTAAAGTAACTCCATAATAGTTAACAGTTAATAGTTAATAGTTAATAGTTTTAGTTGTCTTGTCCTGAAATAGGTTT
>DDUU01000029.1 GCA_002344965.1 Candidatus Tepidiaquacellales bacterium UBA2330
CCACTCTGCCACCTCTCCGGGAATTGAGTTGTAAAATTTTAATTTAAGGAATGGAAGTATAATTTTCTGCCGTTATATCTACAGGTTTTGTCAAAAACTTCCATTATAATGAAATGCAGAGAGTGCGGGATTCGAACCCGCGAAGACCTTTCGACCTTACACACTTTCCAGGCGTGCTCCTTCAACCACTCGGACAACTCTCTGTAAATTACAGTTGCAAATATAAACCTTTGAAATCTGAAATTCCCCATAAAAAAAATTCTGATTACCCAATAATTTTTATACAAAACAAAAGCTTGTCGTTAAAATTATTCTTTGGAACAGAAACCGGAGTTGATTTCGGAATTTTAAAAATGTGATGTGTTAACCGGAAAAAATGCCGGGAAATTTTTTGACAAAGCAAACCAGATAATTTGAACATTCAGCAAACCATTGGTATTAGTAAATAAAGATTGATTTTTAAATAATTCAATGCTATTTTTGTTTAATTATTTTTTCTAAAACTAAATACAAAAAAATGACAAAAGAAGAACTCGTTGCAAAAATAGCAGGTGATGCTAAAGTTACAAAAGTTCAGGCAAGAGCTGCATTAGAATCAATTATTGACGGCGTCAAAAAGACTCTTAAAAAAGGCGGAAGACTTTCACTTGTTGGATTCGGAACATTTTCAGTTTCTAAAAGAAAAGCAAGAATAGGAAGAAATCCTCAGACCGGTAAAGAAATTAAAATAGCCGCTAAAAAAGTTGCAAGATTCAAAGCAGGAAAAACACTGGCTGATCACGTTAAATAGTTTTTCTTAAGTATTTTAAAAAGGCGGTTTTTAATACCGCCTTTTTTATTTTAGAATTATTTAACCACTGCAAATTTACCCGTCTTTTCTTCCACATCATTTCCATCTGAATTTTTACCGGTAGCTCTGTATATATAAATTCCAGTCGGCACTGAGTTTCCGCCTCCGTCTTTGAGATTCCACTCTACTCCCCCGTTACCGTCGGTTTCGCTAATTTTTATTAAAAATTTTCCTCTTAGGTCATAAATCTCAATACTTGTATTTCTTGTAATATTTGCAAATGTAATGTACTCCTGACCATTATTAAAACTGTAAGGATTCGGATATACATACATTTCATCAAGATTTTCCTTATTGAAGATTAAACCGAAACTGCTGCCGGCACCTTCGGTAATTTTTATTCCTCCGGAAGAAAATACATTGCTGACCTTCATTAAATAATTTTTACCCGTTGCTCCTATTACAGATCTGTTCTCAAGATCAAGATATACTTTTCTTCTGTCCGAGTTATCTATAGTAACTGATGTAACGGAGATATTAAATGGTTCAAACTTATAATTAGCGGTATTTTTAACGCTGACCGAATCGACTTCGAGATTGAAATCAACAGTAAGCCTGTATTCACCTGAAAGTTCGAGCTTTGCAAGATAAAATTTCTGAGAGTCGGTTTGCTGTATGTTAAAGTTTACAGAATTTGTGTCAGCCGGCGAACCATAAAAATCCGTAAGACCAACCGCTCGGACATTATACATTCCATTCGTAGGTATTTCGTTAAGCGTCAGAAAATATTCATAATTACTTTTCACGGTAATATTTTTCGGATTAAAAGGCGGTAATAAATTTCCGGAAATCGCAAATGATTCAAGATTAGGGATAATTGTTGGAATGCGCTCTGAATATTTTAAAACTATAAAACCGCCGGCGCTGTAATCTGCGGAAATTAATTTTGATTTATTGTGAATATAAACATTGACCGGATCTGAAAGCATACTCTCTCGGACAGGATTCTGTTCATCTACAGCAGAAACTTTATAAAAATAATTTTTCCGGTTAGTAACATTTATATCGGCAAAATTATTTACGTTAACTGAGTCATATAATACGAATGACATAGTAGAGTCGCTTTTATAAATTTTATATCTCTCCGCGCCGGTTACAGGTTCGAAATTAAGAATTGCGGAATTTGAATCAAGACTATATCCGCGCAGATTTAGCGGAGTAGCAGGTCCTGTAAACGCAATTTCCTTTTCAAAAAATATGAGCGAATCTTCAGTAGTATTTACTCCGATCTCCTTCACTCCGTTTCCGTCAAAATCAAAAGCAATCTGATTAAAAGAATTAATCCCTTCTCTGTAATATACAGGAGTAAACCTGTTTAGCGAATTATTAAATTTTAAAATATAAAATAATGTACCGACATTAATCATTACTTCATCTTTTCCGTCGTTATCAATATCAGCTGCCATGGTAGAAGTAATCGTATAATCCTTGTAATTAAATATGTCCGTGATGTCCATGAGTTCATACGAATCATCAGATGTAGATGTGTAAGCATACAGACTGTAATACTGAATAAAGTCGATATTATTGCTTACTACGCCAAGCGCAAAATCTTTTTTACCGTCCCCGTTAAAATCTCCTGAGACAATATTATCGCCTTTTATAAATCTGAAAATACTGTCTGTGAAAACTCTTCTGTAATTGTTATCCGAAACGTTTTCATAAACTGAAACACACGTTACGGGATATCCCGGGGCAGAAGGACTATAAAAAATATTTGAGAACATAATATCCGGCTTGCCGTCACCGTCAAAATCCTCTACAAGAGAGTTTTGTGAATTTGATATTGAATCTTTTCCGAAAAAGGGTAGAGAAGCTGTCTGGTTAAAATTATTCCCGGAAGTTGATTCCAGAATTCTTAACCCGCTGCTGCCGAATCCGAGAATTTCCATTTTACCGTCATTGTCAGTATCTGCAATGCGCGAAGACCAGAAATTTCCGTTACCCTGATCACTCCAAATAAGATTTGTAGGAAGACCGCCCGGATTACCGGCTTCATAAACGAAACCGTTTCTGTCGCTTGACGCCAGTATTTCAAATTTGCCGTCGCCGTCAATATCAGCCACATCTTTTGCAATTCTGAAATCACCCCAGTTATCGGAAGAAATTTTCTGAAAAGCTCCGCCGCTGAATTCAAACACATTCAGCTTCAGGTTATTATTGATATCATTCACAAAAAAATCATTTATACCGTTACCTGTTATGTCAACTACAGACTTTGCGAACTGCGAGTTACCCATTTTATAACTCTTATTTTTATAACCGTAAATATTTACAGACGGCTGAGTATAAAAATAAAAGGCAGTATCACTGAATGTGGCTGACTTTCCGTTAAGAGAAATCGCTTCCAGATAAAATTCATATTCTGTATCAGGCGCAAGATCATTTCCGTTAAGAAGACCGTAGTGCGCTTCGGTAACAAAACCTATGTTTGGTGTTCCGACATCAGCAAGTATGGATTTATAATTTTCATTAATGCCTTTTCTTTTATAGTAAATCTTTCCGAGAGTTCTTTTATTGGTTGCAAACAATATTAGCTGGGAAAAATTATTTTTATCGATAAGATTTCCAAACTGAATATCCGTAAATACCGGCGGATTTTTATCTTTGAAAATTATCATACGGTGTTCGATGGTCCTGCCTGAATTACTGTTTATCGCAAGTCTCAGAGTATAAGAAGTATCCGTCATTCCTGCGGTATTCCATATCATAACAGTATCCTTTAGAACCTGTGATGTTTGATTTGACAAAAGCGGAATCCATTCAGCCGGACGCTGTCCGATTCCGTAATAAAGGGAATAGGACTGAAACAAAGCGGATGCTGCGGAAAGACAGATTACAACAGAGTCATTTTCAAAAGTATAATCCTGCGAAGGAGTATGAATTCTGGCTACAGCAGGATTATTGAAATTCTCAACTGCTTTGAGTGCGTCAAGTCTTCCTGAAGCTCTTATATGATCCCAGCCATTCTGACCGGGCATTAAAACAGTCGTCGACACAAGAATGCCTCTGATCTCTTCATTTGTAAGCGACGGATTTTTTGAAAGCAGAAGTCCGGCAATACCGGCAACCAAAGGCGCTGCAAATGAAGTACCGTTTATTTTATCATAATCACCGCCGTATTGTGAGCTTCCTTTTCCCGTCCTCACCGTTGTCATATTTTGAAAACCGGGCGCGAAAATATCTACAGTCTCGCCAAAGGAAGAGAAACCGGCTTTGTTGTTTGTAATGTCCGAAGCTCCGACTGAAATTACTTCATCATAAGCTGAAGGATAATGCAGTCTGTCAGTTCCGTCATTACCGGCTGAGCAGATAATGACGACATTCTGAGAATAAGCAAATCTGATTACGTCTCTCAAAAGATTACTGAACGCATAATCCCCGAAGCTGAAGTTAAATACTTTTACACCGTTTGCGACGCCGTACAGAATAGCATTTGCTACATCATCTTCCTCACCGAAACCTTCCGCATCAAATGCTCTCAGCACCATCACTTTACATCCGGGAGCGACTGATGAAATTCCTCTTCCGTTATTAAAGCCGGCATTTATGACACCAGTAACAGCAGTACCGTGAGAAAATTTATTGTCATCTGTGGGATCATTATCGGGATCAAGATAATCTCCTCTTCTCGGATCTCCTGTCAGCGGCTGATCTGTAAAATCATATCCGCGCCAGTCATCTATGAATCCGTTATTGTCATCATCAATTCCGTTTGATTCCCGGCCGTTTCCGTATTCGCCGTAATTGATCTTAAAACTGTTCTGAAGATCGGGATGAAGAAAGTCCAGACCTGTGTCGATCACACCGATCACAACATTCGAATCACCGAGAGTAATATCCCAGAGATTTTGCATGCCAATATAATTGAGATAATACTGTTCGTTATACAGCGGATCGTTAGGGGTGAATTCCGGAGCTGCAAGATTATCCAGCTTCAGTTTATTGTTGATCTGGATATATTCGATATATTCATTCTTGCCAGCCTGCGTAAGAATTACATCAAGATTAACATTATCCGTTTCGGAAATGAAAATTTTGTCAAGACCGGACGAAGAAAAATTTCTGCTGTCAAAATTCTGAAGCATTTTATTGCTGAATAATGCTTTTGAATTCCGTATTCCGAAATCTCTGCATAGCTTTGATATTGCTGAACTGCCAGAGCCGGGATTATTACTTCTGAAATTTGAAAGTACAGAAGCCGGTGTATTATCCTTAAACTTAATTATAAGAGAGGTCTGCGCGTTAATGCATTGTGATGTAAAAAAGAAAATAATCAGTGCAGTTAAAATTTTTATATGAGACATAAAATAAACGATAATTACTTTTTGAAATTTAAAATGTTGAAATTAATTATTCTCCTCCTTTTTGATTTTTTTCAAAACCCAATTATCATTATCTATAATTACATCGAGAGGAATTCCTTTTACAGAATGACTGATCTGCTGACTTCTGCTGTCATTAAAAACGGTAATTTCTTCATCACCGGTATTTGTTTTGAATAAAATTCTGAGAGGCATGGAATACACTTCCAAATCATCCTGATTTTGCTTCAGAAACAGATCTACTTTGTACAGATCATCTGAAGCCTGAACTTTTTCATACTTCCATGAATATGAATATTCCGGACGTCCGGTGCCGGTAAATATCCATTGATTGAAAAAATAGTTCAAGTCATTTCCCGTAATGTCCTCGCAAATTTTCTGAAACTGATATGTATCGGCGTTTTTATATTTGTATTCATCATAATACGTTCTGATAATTTGCCTGAAAAGCGAATCACCTGTAACGCCTCTGAGCATATGAAGACACCAGCTTCCCTTTTTATAAACTGTCGGACCGAAAATAAATCCTTCGGGATCATAAACCGTACCCATAAAAAACGAATAATCATTTTTCTTCATAAAATTTTTGAGCGCTTCTTTGCCTTTTGTGTGTTCCACCCACATAGCTTCACCGTAAGAAGCAAAACCTTCATTCAGCCAGATATCTTTCCACGTAGCCGGTGTTACGGCATCACCGAACCATTGATGAACAAGCTCATGCACTACAATGTCTTCATATTTTCCGTTACCGGTAACAAGAGTGTATCCCATGCTTGAAATGGTCTGATGTTCCATTGCGCCGCCGACCCAGCCAAAAGTTGCCATTCCGTATTTTTCATTAATGAACGGATATTCGCCTATATAATCTGAAAAGAATTTTAACATTTCAACTGTATTTTTCCAGTCATACTTTGCTTTTTCGGTCAGGTAAGGATAAGTATAATATTCCACAGGCATTTGAATTTTCCCGTCCATTGAAGTATAAGTGTCTGTCCATTTGTCATACTTTCCGATTGCCAGAGAAACAAGATAGGTAGCTGTAGGATAAGAGGTTTTCCAGTGAAATGTCTTTGATCCGTTTTTATTGTCCGAAACATTAATAAGCAGTCCATTTGAAACAGCAGTAAGTTTTTCCGGGACAGTGATTATTATTTCAGCATCAGCTTTATCCGTCATGACATCTTTACAAGGCCACCAAGTTTTAGCATGATTGGGTTCGCTTAAAGTATAAATCGCCGGTTCATCATCAAATTTTTTAATGCTGAAAGAATCAAAACCTTTATTTTCCGGAATGCCTTCATATACAATTCGAATATCAAAAGATTCATTTAATTTAAGCTTACCTTTTGTATCTGCCGCTATATAATCATCAACTCTAAAATGAGAAATTTCCATTCCGTTTAGCTTCACTGAATTCACATTCATATTTCCGGCGAGATCAATATAAATAAAACTCAGGGTATCTGAGAGACTTTCTGAGTTCATATTTACTGTTCCGATAATTTTTTTTTGCTGAATATCGAAGGAAAAGTCCAGTTTATAACTTTTGACATCATAAAGCGACTGACTGCTTAATATGCCGGGGTTAGTGTCTGATACTTGATCAGACTCTATGTTTTCATAATACTTTGCTGATATGATCTGATAATATTTATAAATCTGATCTTTATCAACAAAGGATAACATAACTTTTAAACTTATAACGCTCCAAAATGTAATTGCTAAGAAGACAATCATTAAAACGGGAAAAAGAATTTTTAAATTATTCATAAAAAACAGCGGGGACAGAATCGGTAAACATAAATGCTATATTAAAGTTTTGCATATCTGTTAATTTTCATTAATTCAAAATTGAAGCATTAAAAAGTCAGTCCTGCAATCAGTACAGTGATTAATATTTTCAATATAAGTAACTCATTATTTGTAAATAAATTAGTTAAATTTATGACAAATAAAAATTAATTACAGATGAGATTCAGAAAACCGATATTAAGATTTATACTTTTTTTAATAATTCCTTTATTAATGTCGTCGTGTATTTCTATCAACAGACAAATTAAGTTAAACCGAGACGGAACGGGAAAAGAGATTATGAAAATTACATTTATGAAAGAGTTTTATGATGTAATGGCTTCTATGTCATCGCTGATGGATTCTTCGCGGAGAGAAGGTTTTCTTGATTCGTTATACAGTGATGAAGTATTTGAAAACAAGACTGCTGAAAATTATGATACAGTAGCAGGATTAAGATTGATTGATCTTAGTTCAGCAACCAACCCGGATTCTTCAAAAACATTCACTATAGATTATGAATTTGATAATGTTTCCAAGATAGGATCGTCGCTGAGCCATATAAATGAAAACGATGATAAGTATGTAACCGATGTGAGTTTAAAGGAAGATGGAAACAAGGTTTATTTCTTATATGAATACAGATTAAAGGAAGACGGCGTTGCATTATCGGAAGATGCAGCCGCAGATTCATTAGCAAGGGACATGAAAGAAAGCATGTCAAAAATGTTTGAGGGCGGGAATTTCAGTTTTGAAGTTGAATTACCGTACAATGTAATTTCAAGCAATTCAAACAGCAGGAACGGAAATATATTGAAATGGGAATTTCCCATGACAGAGATAATGCTTTCGGAAAAGATCAGACTTGAAGCTGAAATGGAAAAATAAAAATTCCCCATGTGGATTGAACAGAGAAAAAATTGTAGATAAATTGGACATAGTCAGGTATGTTTAGAAATTAATAAAGGAAAATATCGTTATTCATGGTATAGTAATTGAAGTTATATAAATAAATAAAATAAAGATGGAAAAAAACTTTTTAAATTATGTTTTGTGTTTATTGATGACAGTAGTTTTAATGTCGTGTGCAAAGGAAGTGCCGCCGGAATTACTCAGCAACAAACCAAAAACAACTGAAAAACAGGAAATGCCGGATGACTCAATCCACAGAAATCTAAAAAGCCCTTCTGGAAATAGTGAAGGAAGTCAGGAAAGCTGGGATGACGAAAACGCAAACAAGCTTGTAAAGGAAGCGGATGAGGCTGATAAAACTTACAGGAAAACCAAATCCGAATCTGACAAAAGCAGTACCATTGATGCTCAGATGAAAGCTGCTAATTATTTAATGTTTGAAGCCGATCTTCCTCCTAAGGATAAATACAAACCTGCGCTGCAAAGATACAGAAGAGTGTTAGAGCTTGACCCCGGTAACAGTGAGGCGCTTGCAAACAAAAAACAGATAGAAGATATTTACAAATCCATGGGAAAACCAATACCGGAATAATTTTAAAATGAAATAAATAAAAATTAATATGAATAAGAAAACTATAATCGGAACAGGAATAATAGTAATTTTTTTAATTGTAGGATTTCTGACTTTTTCAGAGAGTAAAATCGAATATACAGATTTTAACAAAGCAACTGAAATTCACAGGACTTGTCAGGTGAAAGGAACCTGGCAAAAGGATAAAGATTCAAGATATGACGCATCAACTAATCAGTTTGAGTTTTATATGATTGATGAAAACAATAATGAAATGAAGGTTGTACTGGACGGATCAATGCCGAATAATTTTGAGATGGCGGAATCAGTTGTTGCAAAAGGAAAAGTCAAAGACGGCTATTTTCATGCAAAGGAAGTATTAACCAAATGTCCGTCGAAATATGAAGCCGAAGGTCATGAAGTTAAAAAAACAGGAACATAAAATTTAAATTTAATTTAATATGGGTTCATTTTTTATAACAGCGGGATTTGTTTCAGCACTGATTGCAACTCTGGCATTTTTATTCGTAAGCAGGGGAAATCAAAAACTGATAAGACCTGCCAGAATATTTTTTCATGCAGCTGTAGTATTTACATTATCTTCTTCAGCTTTCTTACTTTATCTTATAATCACACACCAGTTTCAATACACGTATGTCTGGAATTATAGCTCTACAGATCTTCCGTTAAATCTGCTTATCTCAACTTTTTATGCAGGTCAGGAAGGAAGTTTTCATTTATGGGCGTTTATGACGGCTGTGCTTGGAATTTTCCTTCATGCATTTTTAATTAAAAGGGATTCAGAAAATTCTGTAAAAGGATATGATTCAAATGACAAATACGAGCCGTTAGTAATGTTTAATTATTCCCTTATACTTACTTTTTTATTATTTATAATGATAATAAAGTCACCATACATGATGGTATGGGAATCATTTCCAAAGGATGTGGAAGCCGGATTTGTTCCACAGGACGGGAGAGGATTAAACCCGTTACTTCAGAATTTCTGGATGACAATACATCCTCCGATATTATTTGCAGGATTTGCATCACTTGCAATACCGTTTGCTTTTGCAATGGCGGCATTATTTAAAAATAGATATGACAGATGGATGAAGCTTGCGCTTCCCTGGACATTATTTTCGGGAATGGTATTAGGCGTTGGAATTATGTTAGGCGGATTCTGGGCATACGGAGTGCTCGGATGGGGCGGTTACTGGGGATGGGATCCTGTAGAAAATTCTTCGCTGGTCCCGTGGATATTAATAGTAGCAGCAATTCACACAATGGTAGGTGAAGAGAAAACCGGAAAATATAAAAAGACAAGTTTACTTTTATGCATACTTGGATTTGTATTTATGTTATACTCAACATTCCTAACGAGAAGCGGATTACTTGGTGACGCATCAGTTCATTCATTTGTAGATCCGGGACAGGAAGTATATTTATTTCTGATTGTCTTTTTATCTTTATTCGGCGGCGGCGGAATAGCAATGATCATATACAGAATTAAGAGTTTGAAATCGCTTGAAACAAACGCCGGAATCAAACTTTCAAGAGAGTCGGCATTAATAATAGGAGCAATTACTTTATGTGCATCCGCGTTAATAATAATAGTAGGAACAAGCTGGCCGATATTTACAAAAGCAACCATTGATCCTGCTTTTTATAATAAAATGAATCTTCCGCTGGCAATTCTGATAGCCGTAATAAACGGAGTGAGCATTTTACTTGCGTGGAAACACACAGAAGAAAAAAGATTTTTCAAATCACTTTATCTTCCGATAATACTTTCCGTCGTATTAACATCCGGACTGGTAATACTCGGAGTGGATGATATATTAATAGCGGTGTTTGCAGCAGCTTCGTTGTTTGCGTTTTTTATTAATCTGAATATTATTTTAAAAATATTAAACAAGAGTACTGTTAAAGCCGGACCATATATTGCCCATCTCGGTATAATGATACTGTTCCTGGGAATAATCGGTTCATCAAAATATTCTCAGGAAGAAAATGTAACTCTGCCGATAGGAGAAACTAAGGAAGCTCTTGGTTACAGTCTGACTTATAAAGGGGCAAGTCTTATTCCGGAAACTCATGACAAGTATCATTTCAATGTAATAGTGGAAAAAGACGGCAAAGGATATTTGCTGCAGCCGATAATGTATTACAGTGATTATTCTGAAGGAGTTATGAAAAATCCTGACATTGCAAATCTTGTCACAAAGGATATTTATCTGGAACCAATATCTCTTGAAACTCCTCAGCCGTTTACTGAAAATGATATAATTAATGTTCCGAAGGGTTCAGAAAAAGAAATTAAAGGAATCACAGTTAAGTTTTTGGATTTTGATCAGTCTAAATTTAATCAGGAATCTATGATGAAAGGAGAAGAAAACATACTGGGAGCAAAACTCGAAGTAACTGTGAACGGAAAGAAAGAAGAATTACTTGTGGAGCAGTATTATTCAGGCGGTCAGACACAGAATATACCTGTCAAAATGGAATCAAATCCTGATCTGACATTTTATCTTACTAACATTTCAATTTCGGGTGAATCTTCCGTTGACGTTGCAGTTACAGACGGTCATCAGCATTCGCATGTTGCATCTGAAACATTAATTCTTACGGCAAGCATTAAGCCGTTTATAAATTTAGTATGGGGCGGAACAATTATAATGGCATTAGGATTTTTTGCTTCACTGATCAGCCGTCACAGAAAATTCCAGTTAAATTCCAGGAAAATTTCCGGTGAATCAAAACAACATTCTGCTAACAACGGACACGATAACGGACACGGTAACGGACACGGTAACGGACACGGTAACGGACATAGTAACAGCAATAACTCAAGCAGTAATAATGCACACAGGAAGACACGAACTGAGCATCATAATTAAGTAAGAATTTATTTTAAAAATTCTTTCCGGAATTACAATACTCTACTTATTGTAATTCCGGTTTTTTATTTTACATAAGCTAATTTGATAAGAAAAGTAAAAAATTGAAATTAATAATCGCAATAAGTTCAATGTTATATTTATTTTCCGGATTCGGAAACAGCTGTTCGGAAAACAATGAATCAATAATGTTAAAGGACAGCTCAGAAGGTAATGTAAAAATTCCCGCCGGACTTCAGAAACTTGTTGAGGCATATCCGGGATTTCTGGAATATGCCGATGAAAACAATCTATACTGGAAAGACGGTACAGTGATGATTTATGATGACGGCATCACAGACAAGACTCATGATGAAATGTTAAACAATCCTGATCTTGAAGATATGATTTCACAAAAGTATGTGAAAGGCAGAGAATGGAATGAACCTCCACCGGAGAATTTCGAGCCGGGCAGAATCAGATATGAGCCATTTTTCTTAAAGATGTACGGAAATAATTCAAATGAAGTAAGAAACAATTTAGTTAACATTAAATGGGCTGACGGTTCGGTTATAAGTTTCAGCAGAATAAACGGGGCAGCAGACAGTCTTGAAAAAGTTGCTGAAGAGCTTTCGCAGCTTCCGGATGAATTTCAGAAATATTTAAAGAACATCGGCGGTACATTTGTCTGGAGAAATATAGCGGGAACAGACAGACTCAGCAATCATTCGTTTGGCACGGCAATAGATATAAACACAAAATACTCTGATTACTGGAAATGGAATAACAACGTAACTTATATAAACAGGATCCCGGTTGAAATAGCTGAGGTATTTGAGAAATACGGATTTATCTGGGGCGGAAAGTGGTATCATTATGACACAATGCATTTTGAATTCAGACCTGAACTGACAGCTGACTGAAAAGTGAGTAATGTAATTCCTATTTAAATAAAAAAAAATATTAAATAAACTAAAATATAAAAGGAGCAGATCATGTCATTATTTGAATGTCCTTCATATCATTTTCAGGTAGACTGGGGCGGATCCCGGAATGATTTCAGCGAAGTATCGGGATTAAATATTTTGATAGATACGATCAGTCACAGAGAGGGAGCGAATCTAAATGAGACAACATCAAAGATTCCCGGAATGATAACATACAGTAATATAATTTTAAAGAGACCGGTCAGAAAAAATGACAATGAATTTTTCGAATGGATAAATACAAAGAGATTAGGCACTGCAGAAAGGCGTGATGTAACGGTAAAATTACTTAACGAGGATCATTCACCGGTAGTGATTTGGAAAGTAAAGAATTCATTTCCGGTGCGATATTCAGGACCGGTATTGAGAGGCGGTACGAGTGAGATAGCGATGGAGGAGCTGGAGCTTGCTCATGAAGGTCTGACGGTAGAAACGGTTTAAACCGTTTCTGAATATAATGCTGCAGAAATTAATATCTGTAAAACCGGAATATAAAAACAAGATCCGCCGGCTTGCGGTAAATTCCATAGAAACGGTTAAAACCGTTTCCCATCCCAATCCCCTAATTATAATCCACCACCCCGTTCACATGCTTTAACTTGTTTATTATACTCCCCGACTGATCTATCACAGATCCGTGACACTGATAGCAAATTCCGATTGTATATCCCGGATAATGCGGATGGAAAAAATTTCCGTTAGGAATTGGATTCGGATTTCCCGTTACAGGATCACCGTGACATGATCCGCATTTTACACTGTTTCTGTCTGTCCATACTGGTACAGCTTCTGTGTTTCCGTCCTTGAAATTTCCGTGACAATAAGAATTTGAACATGTCGCAGTATTTCTGTCCCATACAGGATCAGGATAAAATCCGCCGCCTTTGTATGTAGTCACAGTCCTTGCAATCGGTCCGAAACTTATTTCAGCTATTCCGTCAGGCAAATCACCTATATGATTGGGATCACCGAATCCGCCGGTTAATGCTGTATGGCATTCACCGCAGGATACAGGTGCGGAATATTTTGTTGAATCAATATGAAATGTATGAACTCCTACTCCGACATATGAAATACTTGTCTCTCCGTTCAGAGCTTTTGGCGGATAAGATTTTCCCGATACTCCGCCGTGACACAGCCGGCAGTTCTGAGGTCCGCCGGAAGAAGAATGACACGTCAGACAACTCGAACCGGAACTCCCTCCGGCATAATCATTTCCGTGACAACTCTGGCATGCTTTCAGATTCCAAAGTTTGTTTTCATTTATATACTTACCGTGAAATTCCGGAGAATTAGAGTCTGCAAATCCGGCAGGATGCGTCCCGATTTCAGGAGCAGTTATTAAATTATCCTGTATCTCGCTGCATCCGTTGTATACAAGAGCAGTAAACAATATTACTGCAAAAGTCAGATAAAATATTTTTAGCATCTTCATAATTTTGTATTTTAATTTCTGCCGGAAAAATATTTCCGTATAGTATTATCTGCTTTCCGGACCGTGACAATATCCGCAAAATCCCACACCTGATATTCCGTCCGGTCTGGCATTCGGATCATTGTGACAGGTATAACAAACAGCTCCCTGAGTCTGATGCCATATGCCGTTTTCATCCTTCATAAATCCGTTTTCATGAGTTTTCGGGTTCGTTCCCTTCACACCGTCATTATCAAAATGGCATCTGACGCATACGGGATCGCTGCCCTGTACATCATGACATGACTGACATGATTCCAGGTCACGTTTTGCAAGTTCTGAATGAAGTCCGCCGCCTGTGTTGACGCCGACAGTCGTGAAGTTCGGCTGTAAATGACTCTTCGGAGATATACCCGTTATCATATCTCCTTTATTCTCATGACAGCTTGCGCAGAATTCCACAGGATCGTGACATGTTTTGCATTCAAACGATTTATGTGCGGCGTCAAGTCCGTGCGTGAATTTATAATTCAGCGTATGCGCCGTCGTAAGCTTCTGCAATGCGTCACGGTCTGTGCGCGTAGCGGTTTCCTTAGTATAATAAGGAGCATAAAAATCTTCACGAGTATTGTTTCCTGAATACTTTAACGGACTGTGACATGACTGACAGAAATTATCGCTGTGACACATCATACAGTTATTTTTTTCGGAATTCTGTCCTGATGATGTGTGCTGATTTAAAAAATCAGATCTTAAATGATCCTTAGGTGTCAGATTAGTAAGATTTGTATGACAGGATTCACATGCATTTGAAGCTTTCTGATTATTATGACAGCTGTAACAGCTTTCCATATCAGGCAAAACCTGAGAACTTTCTTTGGAAAATTTTACTTTATCCAGATCTTTATGGCAATCCGCACATTGCTGAAGTTTTGAATGTTCTTTATGAGAAAAATTTATTTCGCTTACAGTTGACTTCAGTTTCTTATAAACATTATCATAATGGCAAAGTCCGCATTCATTCTTATCTTTTACATCATGACAACCTTCGCAGTTCTTTTTTTTCGGATTAAGATTATCCTTCGATGAAACTGAATTCACAGCCGCTGCGTGACAATCTTCACATTTAATTTCCGCATCGACTGTGTGAAGCTTATGGTCAAATTTTATTAGCTTACTGTTGTCATACTGCTGCTCCGAATTAAAAATCCTGAATATCTTACCTTCGCCGGTTTCTCCCCTGTGCAAATAAGCAGTCGTAGAAATAAATATTATTATTCCGGCTATAAAGATAAGATAAAATCCGGTAAATTTTGTTTTCATAATATTGTAATTAAAATTTTGTGAACAACCAGTAATTTACGCCTATTAAAAATCTTACATCCGTTTTATATATTCTGTTTGTAATAAACTGTCCCTGCGCATCAAAACTCAGCTGCAAATTTGGTCTGTAAGTCAGTCCAAGTAATCCGCTAAATACATTCTCTTTCTCTGTTGAGAATTCTCCTAATCGGTAATTAGAATAATTTAATCCGAGATTCATTGATAATATATCAGCAAGTTTTCTGTAATAATAACCGCTGACTCCGTTCGATTCACCGCTGTAACCGGAATAATGTATATATGAAAGTCCGTAAGACGGATGACTGAATCCCGCCTGAAGCTTAATCGAGTTTTCATCTGTATAAAAAACATCCGAGATCTTTCCGTATATATTTATACCGTTTTTCAAAGTGTAATCTACTCCCCCGCCGGCTTCCTGATATTCGCTCTGAGCAAATGTACTGAATATACTGTTATACCTTATCTGCGGCTGATGATAAGAATAAAATCCCGTAAATCTTAAATTGTCAGCAGCTAGAATATTTGCATTTATTTCCCCTCTGTATAATTTTTCATTATTGATATCGTAATACAGTTTTCCGAAAATGTAATGTCTCTTATTTAATGTGTAATTCATGTCAATTCCCATAAGCTGATCTTCGGGTGAGTCGGTGCTGATAACTGTCTGATAGGGATTGAATAGACTGTCGTATCGTATTGCTGTGTATGGTTCCGGTTTTTTATGCCTGTTAATATAACTCAGTGATGCATAAAAATCCCTTACTCCGTAGAATGAAAAGTTTCCTCCGTAGATACTGTTCTCACTGAATGGAGCGTATCCGCTGAATTCATAATCCGTTCCGGTTACAGATCCTCCGAATAATGTTAACTGATATTCCTTATGTTCACCTGCTTTCAGCTTCAGATGCAATCCATCCATTGCTCCGGTGCCTACTCCTGAGAATAAATACTGTCTTCCAATTTTCAAATCAAGAACATTGAAAAGATTTGAACCTTTTATATACAGATTGTAAAACCTGTAATCAAATCCTTTTCCAATTTTATTCATAAGTTCAGCATCTGTCTGTATAAGAGTATTTAAAGACCACTTGTCTTTTGACACGTCAATAAGAAGATTCTGATAACTCCTGAGATGCGCTGTTTTACTGCCGCTGTTTATACTGTCAGACCTTTCCCAGCTGTATACCTGTGTGCTGAATCTCATATTCAAAGACTGAGCTTTGACTGATTCAATGCTGAAGAGAGAAAATATAATAAGAGACAGAGCTAAAGGTTTAATTGATAAAAATGTTTTCATATTAATATCCTGTTCATTTTCTTTTTGAATTGGATGTACAAAAAATTCCCATATTAACTTACAGATTGTTATTAAAATATGACAGAATTCATAGGTTATTATATCACATTAAAAATTTTTGATTTCATTCAGAATTCTGTCCGGTTTTTACTTAATCTGCGTTTACTTTAAACACATACGATTCCCATTAACTGTTTTCAGACTTTAATTTCATCCTACAGTCATTTTATATATTCTATTTAATTTATTTGCTTCTGCCTGAGCAAAATAACTTAAAATGTTTATGTATTTTCGGATCTGAATAAAAGTATTAATTTTTACTCACTTGCCGGTTTCGGATGTTTTATTTTATCCCACATTTCAGCATAATTAAATCCTTTAAAAGTCGGGCTTTCTGAATTATGGCATCCTGTACAGAATGCTTCTCCATCTGAATGAACCTGCAGTCCGTTTTCAATAGATTTCTGCTTGTCTTTCATAATGGAAAGCTTCTTGTATTCCGATCCTGCGCCGTGACATGATTCGCACTGAACTCCCTGTGTGATGTCAAATGTCTCTTCAAATGCAGAAGCATCAACGGTCTTGCCTAAAGTATGACACTTAAGACATTCAGGTGTTTCAGCAGCCGGAGTTGTGAATCCTTTGCCTTCCGCTATCTTGTTTGCCTCTTCGGTCTGAAGCACCTTATATGCATTTGCATGCTTTGATTTTTCCCAAATCGAAAGCTGGCTTCCCTGTGACTCTGTCTTATGACATGCGCCTACGCAGGAAGTTACTCCGACATATTTAAAATCTCCTGCAATTTCTGCAGGCGGATTCTCTGTCGCAGTAAAAAATACAAATCCGATAAAAATTAAAACCGGCAGAACGTAAAACATTTTGGTTTTCATTTCGATTGTCTCCTGTTACTGATTTAATTTATAAAATAGAATTTTTTATTATTATTAAATAAATCTAATACTTTTAATTATATTTTTGTCCACAAATAATTCATTATAATAAGTTAACGTATCTTCATTCCATCTTTTTTAGTTTACTTATCTTTTCATTGAGCATACTGCTGATAAGATCATAATTGTGAACATATATGCTCGGCCTTGTGGAAATATCATTAACCAGCTTCCTTGCTTCATTCAGCTGATTAATGTTTTCATCTGATATCTGTAATGAACTGACTCTGTCAATTTCCGATTTAGCTTTATCCAGTAAATTCTTTACATCAGTTTTCCATTCATTTCCCATAGCTTCATAATCATTCTCATGACATTTCAGACAAATCTTGTTATCCGGTTTAATGATCTTAACTGCATCCGAATGACAGTCTATACATCCGACTCCCCCTGCTTTCATAAAATCCGGCTGGGATTTATTCTGATAGGTTCCGCTGTAAATCTGATTCTGAAAGCTGTGACACTTCGCGCACTCGTTATCCGAATTTGCCTGCTTGTGATGACATGAATTGCAATTCTCTTTATTTACAATAAGCTCACCATGCTGTCTGGCATTAGAGTGACATTTCGCGCAGGCGACTTTGTTTTTTACTGTATGAAGATTATGGGAAAAATTCATACCGAACTTTTTTGCGGAAACTTCCTGTATACCCATATGACAACTTGCGCACTCATTAGGAATATATTCCATGCCTGATTTGAATTCCGGTAAATTCGAGGATGATCCGATGACAGTCAGCGCTTTTTTCATCAGCGTATAACTTCCCGTCAGCAGCTGATCCGCAAACTGAACATTGTGAACACTCTTTCCTACATCAACTATTCCGATATTATGTTTCGCCTCTTCCATATATTTTTCAGCTTCAGGTTTATTGCTGCTTTTTGATGAATTGACCTGAACTTTAACCGTATTGTAAATAGAATTTATCATCGCAAGTCTTTTCAGAGAGGATTCCTCCCATTGTTTTGTCAGCTTGTCATATCCTTTTCCGTGACATTTTTCACACGAAGATTCACCTGATTTTAGAGTATTTATCCCGGATTTGTTTTCTTCGTGAAATATGTGACAGCCCCTGCAGTTGATTCCGTTTAAAAACATTACACTTGGATTCTTTTCTACTCCAAATCCGTTCTCTCCGGTAAATAAGCTTACCTGCTGCATGTGAGCGCTGCTGTGACAGCTCTGGCAATCCGGAGGTACACTCGGGTCTATTTTTTGAATTTTATGTTCTATCGGCGAATGACATGCAAAACATTTTACACTGTGCTTTGATATATGTATAGAATGAATGGAATCTGTCTGATCATATCTGTCAAGTCTGTCATTTTCAAAATGACACTGAAAACATCTTTCCTTTCCGACTCCGCCATTACCGGCTACAGTATTTGTGTGACAGCTTATACATGAAATATTATTGCCGACTACCGTTGTATGATCATATCTCATATCAGCCATCTGCACTTCCGAAAAATTTTTAAGATCGTGACATGTACTGCAGTCTGCCAGTTTGTCAAATTTATGTCCCGGATCATCAGATTTTTTAAAGTGACAATTAAAGCATGTCGCTTCTGTAACTTCAATATGAGTGCCCTGTACAATCTGGGAATGACAGCTCGTGCATTTAAGCGTCTTCCCTCTTTTCAATTCCTTTAAATGATTCTTATGACTGAACATTACTCCTTTGAAATAATAGCTCGTATCTGACAGCGCCTGATGGTCGTGACATCCTGAACGGGAGCATGTATTATCAGGTATTTCCGCCCATGGTTTTCTTTTTTTATATGACAGAGAAACATAATTTACTATTTGTACAAGTCCGTTAAGCTTTCCCCTAATTGTGCCTGATATTCCCGGCTCAAAATGACATTCCACACAGTCTACTTTATTGTGATCTGATGTCCTCCAGCTCTGGTAAAATGTTTCCATGTAATGACAGGTCGGACAAAAAGAAGGTTTTGAAGTATACTCTGCCGCTACGGAAAGTAATATTAAAAATGTACCTAAGTATATTCCGGCGAACAGAAAAAATCTTTTGTATCCGCGGACTTTCTTAAACCACTTTACTTCTTTCTCCGGTGTTTTTTCTTTAGCATTCATATCACGAGCTTTTTAGTTTTTCACATTCTTTTTTTTAAAATTATCCGATGTGTTAAACATTATCTTCATTTTTACTGTCAGATACTTCATCATTATTTTTTATCACAGGTTTTCTCTCCGGTTCATTATCTTCTTCTGATTTAATTTCACTGGTTTCAGGCTCATTCTTTTTATTATCTGCTTTATCTTTATTAGTTTCTGTTTCTGTTTCTGTTTCTGTTTCTGTTTCTGTTTTTGTTTCTTTCGGTTCAATTATCATTATTTCTGATAAAGCTTCCGAAGCATTGTTTTCGGGTTCTAAGTTAACCGGTTCTTTATTTTCAATTTCTTCGAGCCATTTCGGATGTTCGTGTTCCAACTGTTGTCTTGTAAGATAACCTCTGATCCAGGCTTTGTTAACAGGATAAACATCCGGATTTAAGAATACAAAATAAAAATGCCAGACAAGTATAGCTAGCGACGCAAGTATTGCTTCATAAAAATGAATTGCTGACGCAATCTCCATTCCCGTATTTGAAATATATTTGAAAAAATAATCTTTGAACCATAGAATAAATCCCGTTGCTCCCATTATAACTGTTCCCCATACTACCGCCCAGTATTCCATTTTTTCTATGTAGCTGAATCTGCCGAATCTCGGCTTCTCAGCAGAATTCCCGAAAAGATATTTCATCGAATTCCCAAACTCAGTCAGATCGCTTCGCTTCGGTAAAAAATCAATGAACAGTTTTCTACCTCTCGGCGAAGCAGCAAGATAAATAATATGATAAACTGATGTGAGTATCATTGCCACAGCAGCTATTCTGTGTATCAGACTCCTTGCATTAAATGCATTTTCACCGATCAGAACCGTGATCCATCTTACCCACCATGCTTCCGGATATTTCAGCCAGAATCCGGTTATTACAAGTATTATAAAACTTGAGAGCAGCAGAAAATGCTGCACCCTCTCGTTTAAAGTCATTCTTAAATATTTATCATCATCAATTTTCATTTTTCGCATTCGATTTTTTCTTCTTTCTGTAATCCTGAATATTATGCAGCAGCATGAATCCAATAAGTCCGAATATCAAAATTATATAAAATCTTGTTATCCAGAATACCCACGGTGAATCTTCCTTGAGATCGGTCAGATGAATCTTGCTAGTAATTAAAATCTCTGTTGCGCCGGGATGACAGTTACCGCATGTCTGAGGCAGGTTGTTTTTATGAATGGTAGACAGCGAATCCGAAGAAGGTCTTACATTATGATATCCGTGACAGCTTTCACAGTTAGCAGCTTCCTTTAATCCGCCCCTTGTTGCAAGACCGTGAAAACTTTCTTTATATGTTTCGCTTACTTTAGTCGGAAGTTCATTTCTCTCAATCATTTCCACCGATTCGTGACAGTTCGTGCAAAGCTGTATTAAGTCCCTGGATTTCTGGAGCTTGTTTTCCAGATCTTTTGATACAATGCCGTGATTTCCGTGGCAGTTATTACATGTCGGAGCATCCTGATTTCCGGCGTTTACTCCTTTTTCATGTATACTTCCTTCAAAATTCGTCAGCTGCTTGCCGTGACAGTCAGACTGTCCGCAGGTATTGGCAATATTCTTTTTACTTATCTTCGAATCAGGGTTTTCAGCAAGTTCCATCTCATGCGCTCCGTGACAGTCAGAACATGTAGGAGCTGATTCATTTCCTTCAACCAATGCCTGATAATGCACGCTGTTCTTGTATCCTGTTATCAGTTCTTCTTCACCTTTGAAATTTTTATGCGGTATCTTTCCGTCCTTATGACAATCCAGACATTTATCAGCCATTACCAGCTTTGACGCGCCGTCTGAAAGTAATGCTGATTTTATACTGTGTTCACCATGACAGTCAGAACATGTTGGAGCTTTTTCATTATTCTTTAATAGCTCAACACCGTGTTTTGATTTCTTGAAATTTGCCACAACATCCGCGTGACACTTTCCGCAGGTCTCAATAAGTCTCGCTCTTTTTGTTGATGAAGCCGGGTCATCAGGACTGTCTATCATATGATCACCGTGACAGTCAGTGCATCCGGCGGATTCCATTTCACCCTTTTTAATGGATGCATGAATACTTGTTTTATATTGCTCTACAAATTTTGCTGAACCGGTTTCTGTACCCGGAAACATCTTTTCATCCAAATGACAATTCAGACATGCTTCAGATTGTATTGAATGCTTGCTTGAAATAGTATTATGAACTCCGTGACAGTCTGTACATACCGGAGTTTTCTTACCTCCTCCTTTAAAAACCGTATGATGAATGCTCCCTTTAAAATTCATTTTACTTTCACTGTGGCATTTACCGCACATTTCAGTTATCTGATTTCTGGATATATTTTTTACGTTATGTCCGTCTCCGTGACAGTCATTGCATTTAACACCTTTTTTACCGTGGATAGTCGAACTGAATTTTGCGATCTCTTTCTTTTTATGACAGCTCATACAGTTTGCGTCACCTTCATTTTTTAGTTCACTGACTTTCTTTGTATAATGTGAGCCGTGACAATCTATGCATTGTGTTTTTGCATGAACGCTTTTTTCAAGTCCTTTTGAATCCTCGTGACATGTCCTGCAGTTTTCAAGTTTCTTATCTGCAGAATGCGGAAGCTCTTCTGCTTTATAATTCAAATGACAATCCGTACATTCGGCAATCGAATGAGCGGACTTTTTATATAATTCCGGATTTACAAACATTGATTTTTTACTGCCGTCGGAATCCATAACAAGATCTTTATCTTCATGACAGGAAAGACAATCGTCCGTACTTTTTGCTTTGCTGCCTGAATATTCTGAAGCAATAATTGTCATTAAAGCAAAAAGACACAGGGAAATTATACCTAATGCTATATTTTTGATTCTATATTCCAATATCCTTTTTTTTAAAAACACTGTCCAGTGTCTGAAATAACTCACTCAGTCTTAACGGCTCGGATATATTCTCAATACCCGTAATTTTCTCACTCTTCTCAGTTTTTTCAATGGAAGGTAAAAAAATGTATGATGAATTTTTAAATCTCATCTTTAGCTTTATAAATAAATATTCATCCATTCCGGAATCTATTATGAAGCAGTCAATATCATCATTGAGATTAATTATTTTCTCTTCTGTAAGATCCGATTCATCCGAAAAAGAAACACTGAAACCCTGAAGTTCTAATTTTTTCTGAATTAATATGCTTAAAAACTTATCAGCGCATATTATGTGAATTTTCTTATCCAACTTTACTATACACTTAAATTCACTTTTAATTACACAATATATATGCCATGGATGCTGAATTTTTAAGCTATTTTTGCTTATTTCTTCTTGTTTTTGATTTATAACGAAAGGATAATTAATTTGTGGGGAATTTTTCAACATATGCATGTTTACTTTTGTCTTTTTACAGATATGAGTAAAAATTGAACGGATTTGTAAATTGAATGGATTTTTTTAAATCAGAGGGATGCTATTGCGCGTTGTAGTATGCCAACTTAAGAATAATTCCGGCAGTTTTTTTATTCCAGATTATACTCTTTGATTTTTTTATAAAGCGTCTTGCGGTCAATTCCAAGTATCTGTGCAGCTTTTTGTTTGTTCCAGTTATTATCATCTAGAATTTTATTTATATATATTTTTTCAAGCTCCTTTAATCCGCCGGTAATATTGGATATACCGTCACTTACATGCTCTGAACCTGAAGTAGAAAGTTTGAAGTCTTTTTTTCTGATAATTCCATCTGCTGAAGTTAGCGCTGATCTTTCAAGCACATTCTCCAGTTCCCTTACATTTCCTTTCCAGTCCAGATCCATTAAGAATACAAGTCCTTCAGCATCAACGGAAAAATTTTTGTCATATCTTACGGATAGTTTTTTAAGAATGTGATCTGTCAGTAACGGAATGTCATCTTTTCTTTCATTTAGGGAAGGCATAGTTATTGACACTGTTGAAATTCTGTAAAAAAGATCTTCTCTGAATTTTTTTTCCTTGATAAGCTCTTTGATATTTTGATTTGTTGCTGAAATTAATCGAACATCAATTTTTTTTACCTTATCGCTTCCGATTGGTTTTATCTCCCAGTTTTCAATTACTCTCAGAAGTTTTGACTGCAGATGAATAGGCATATCTGCAATTTCATCGAGCAGCAGCGTTCCGCCGTTTGCCTGCTCAAAAACGCCTCTTTGATTTTCAGTCGCGCCTGTGAAAGCTCCTTTTGTGTGACCGAATAATTCACTCTCAAGCAGATTTTCCGGAATTGCGCTGCAGTTGATCGCCACAAATGATTTATCTGCCCTCTGACTGTTTTTATGTATCGCCTTTGAAACAAGCTCTTTACCCGTTCCGCTCTGACCTTCTATAAGTACGTTTACTTTCGTTCCGGCAACATTCTTAATCATTTCAAAAACATTCAGCATTTTTCTGCTTCTTCCTATTATGTTTCCGAAGCTGTAATTCTTATCTATCTCATTTTTAAGATCCCTGAGCTGTTTGTTTAATTTTATATTTTCAAGTGCCTTCTTAACTTTGATCTTAAACTCGTCAATATTAAAAGGCTTGCTCAAATAATCATACGCTCCGCTTTTCATTGACTCTACTGCAGAGTCAACTGAACTAAAACCTGTCACAATTATGAAATTCGTATGGTGAGGCTTTGCTTTTAATAAATCAAGTCCTGACACTTCCGGCATTTGCAGATCGGATATTACAAGATCGTAATCTCCGTTTGAAATTCTTTCCAGAGCTTTAACGCTGCTGTTCTCTTCGTCTGCGTTATACCCTCCAGCGGAAAGTATTTTACG
This sequence comes from Candidatus Tepidiaquacellales bacterium UBA2330, assembly GCA_002344965.1. Lineage (GTDB taxonomy): Bacteria > Bacteroidota > Ignavibacteria > Tepidaquicellales > Tepidaquicellaceae > UBA2330. Next base: position 24,214 of record DDUU01000029.1, read on the forward strand.
CATTAACTTTGTGGAATTCGGTTCGTCATCCACTACTAAAATTCTGAATTCATTGTCCATGTATTCAAAAATATATAAAATGATTCTGAATGTTTAGTGATTTATTACTCAATATAATTTTCAAAATGTGTAATTTATTCACACTTAAATTTTTTATATATTTAAAACAAACAAATTTCAATGTTTATCCTGGCACGAATTTTGCGATTGTATACATTGAAATGAATAAAATCTTTAAAGTGATTTAGTTCATTTAAATTGAGTGATATCTCATTTCATTTTAAAGGAAATTACGGATTGGCAGGACAAGTATATTTCAGGAATGAACATATATAATTGAATACTTATATTTTAATTGGGGGTTATGTTTTCCAAAACATAACAGTTAGTAAAAAAGCCCGGTGATTAACTCCTCTCCTTCACCGGGTTTTTTATACATATTTTCAGCATTAAATTCCTTAATCTATTCATCTGTTATTTAAAATTTATAAGCTCTAACTTTTTTTCAGAAATGTTCCATTTATAATTTTCAAGCAGCAGAATTTTTTTTACGGATGTAATGTGATTCTGCAATCCATTTCTGTCAGATACTTTCAGTAATTCCGATATATAACCAAATAATGAATAATCATTTGCGCATGAATTATTTTCCTGTCTCTTTCCTATTTTACATTCACGGCATTCAAAATCAACATACCTGCACATCGGAAGACAAAGTATAAGTTCATCAAATCCATCAGGCCAGTCCAGTGCAAGCCACGCGTCTGTTTCCCTTCCGCTGTTAAAAATCTCTACCAGCTTCTTCCAGCTTTCATCATCTGAAATTACTTCTTCAAATTTTTCTAACTGTCTCAATGTCAATAATTTGGCAGCGTTAATGTCTTTATTGCTGTTTTCCCATTTGTCCGTAATCTCAGCATAAGTAAGCAGCTCTTTTATTTTAACCGATATTCTCATTTATAAGATATTTCAAAAGTGATCTGTAAATAATTTCACAAATTTAACTTTATATACTCAGCATTTCTATTCTAATCTGTCTATACTATATCTCCTGCTATAATGTCGCAGCTTTATCCCCCGCAAGAATTTCTCATAATTTTTTTAGTAAACTATTACCAAGGAGTTTAAGCATACCAAAATTATCTTCAATATTAATTTAAAAAAATTATTGTAGATTGAATCTCTAATTACTATTTTACTGATACTACATTTAACATATTATTTATTAACTAAAATAAAAGAGGTAATTATGATGATTTTTCACAAAGTTCTTTTATTTACTTTTATCTGCTGTGTTTCTCTTTGTTTCAACAGCAGTAAATCTTTTTCCGGAGAACTGAATGAAGGAACAGGTTCATTCAGAGTTGTTCCGAATACTTATGTTTCATTACCGGGAACAGCTACGTTTCTCGGTCCGTTGGCAAACGCCCAGAGAACTTATCAGTTGCTGATACATGCAAATCAGCTTACCGGAGTTAACGGCAGATTATTGAATGCAATCGCTTTCAGAATTCCTGCATCCGCAACTTCTGACTGGCCGGCAGCTCCGGTAAGTTTTTCTGCTTATGATATTTATCTCAGCGGCAGCGTTGATCCCGCTAACAGAAGTTTAACTTTTGCTCTTAATGTTGTTGGAACTCAGACGCTTGTCAGATCAGGAGTTTTAAATATTGCAGCAAATACATACAGGTTCGGAGGATCGCCTAATGATTTCGGGGACGATATTGTCTTTGATACTCCGTGGCTTTATACAGGAGGAAATCTTTTGATTGAAATCCGGCATATGGGTTTTACCGGCACTTCAAGAAGCGTTGACGCTATCAGTACTTCTACATCCGGTTATGGTTCGGATTTCAGCGCATGCTGGCAGAGCAGTTATATTCCTACTACCGGATTACAAGGCAATTTTGCAGTTACAAGAATAAAATCGGATTCTCTTATTGTAAGTATTAATAATAATTTGGGAATAGCTGACAGTTATGCTCTTGAACAAAATTATCCTAACCCGTTTAATCCCGTTACTGTAATTAAATACAGTATAGCATCTTCCGAAAATGTAAAACTGAAAGTATATGACATACTCGGAAATGAAGTAGTGACTCTTGTAAATTCAAAACAAAATGCAGGTATCTATGAATCGGAATTTGACGGCAGCAATCTGTCGAGCGGAATTTATATTGCAAAACTTTCTGCAGGTAATTATTCTCAGCAGATTAAAATGATCCTGAGTAAATAATTTTTCCTGATTTTAATTTTGTATAAAAAATGTTCAATTAAATTTTAAAAATCTAATTGAACATTTTTCTTTTCGTTAAAATCTTAAGGTTTTACTGTCCCGATAAAATTAAAACCGTTGTTGTCAGCTATTGAGGCGTCTGAAAGATCAACCAATTCATCACCTGTCAGATCAGTATTAACATATCCTGTATTTACATTTAATACATCATTATCAATTTCCGACTGATCGCTTACATCAATTAAACCGTCATGATTCACATCTCCGCTATACAAACACCATTTCTGGTATTTTATCATCTGATTATTTCCAAATGCCTGAGATTGATCTGAAGTAAAATCAAAATCAGTGATATTGTCTCCTGTAAATGTAACCGGCTGATAACTCCATGTCTCAAGAGCGTTTCTGTGAATTATTTTCAAAAAATAATTTCCGGATACTGCATTTAAAAAATACGCGGACGTTTTACCGGAGTCATTTAAAAATACTTCTGCAGAATCTGTAATTGTATAAGGCGATGCATCCTCTGCTAAATAAACTTTCAAGGTATCTTCAATCTGAAAAGTCTCATTCCGGAATCCCTCTATTCCCACTGTAAGATTTAATGCAGGAGACGGAATTATTTCAGCAGTAAACTTATATGAATTCAGATTAGGATTCTGATTACTGTTCCCTGTCAACCTTATGAAATAATATCCGGGAGAAGAATAATAACTGATACTGTCCGGAGATGACGTTATGTTTTTTGAAATTAACGAAACGCCTTCATCAGATAGAATTGAAATGCCGTTTACGCCTGCGTTCAGAGTATTCAGCGTTACAGTAATTTTTCCGCCGGTTACAGAATTCACTTTATAATAGTCTGTATCAGATGTAACAGATCTGCTCTGAAGCGTTATAAAGCCGGCGTAAAGTTTACCGAATGAAATATTATATGCCGAGTTTTGATTGTCCGGTTCATCAAGCGCTCTGATTAAGGATCTGCTGTCGCTTGTTTCCTGAATGTGATTCTTATTTGTTCTTATTGTGTCAGCAGCTCCGGCAGGCGCAAACACTCCTCCGTTATAAATCGCCTGACTGCTGTATGGCACTGCCAGGTCTGTACCGAGTCCGAGATAGTTGGACATTATCCATGTATATTGAATATTCAGGGGAAGAGGCATTGCGGGATTATCTGCAGTTCCTGAATTCAAACCAATTGCCGTGTCAGTCTGAATACCGTTACAGTTATAATCCTTGTTGTAATAATTTGACGGAACCAGGGATTCAGGATTTCCAAAGAGATATCCTGCGCTGTTACTTCCGGTGAAAGAATTTCTCATATCCCGGATCGCTTCACTGTTAAAATCTATTCCTCCAACCTGAAGAGAAACGTTTGTGCCAAGATGAGGCGTACCAATCGTGATTACCTTCACTACTTTGTGACCGTTTAAAGTATCATCCGGGTCTATCCACCATTTATGAATTCCGTTTTCTCTTCTCTGCAAATACTCTCTGATTGCAAGTCCGCCCATTGAATGACCGGCAAGTATGACCTTTTCCGATCCGGTAACACGCAGTACGGAATCAATAAATATTTTTAATGCAAATCCCTGTTTAAAAATCGCAGACTGATTACTAGGATTCTGATTAGCTCCGGGCAAGGAATTATTATACAATAAAATTCTCGGATCTTTAATGTCTCTGTTCCAGAAATTTCCGAAGTTGACTGTATAAATATTAGAATTTGTAATTTTGTTTACTTCCACCCCGCTTGTATTTAAAAGGGGAATCACTACATCCTGTGTATATTCCGTCGTATCCCCGCCTCTTGCATTTAGTACTGCGCTCAAATTATTTTCAGAACTCATTAACCATGAAGCACTCAGCTGAGCAACGGTTGAATTCCAGGTTGTATTATCCGAATTCAGACCATGAACGAATATAACAGGGTAAGGTGAATTTCCGGTCTGTGAGAAAGCAAGCTGCGTGATTAAAGAAGTTATAAACAGGAGAATAATTTTTTTCAAAAGAATGAGTTAAAATTTAGAATTACTGTCAGTATAAAATAAAAAATTAAGCCTGCATTATCAATTTAACATTTAAAATATAAACACCGGTATTTTTAAATCTTAATGAATTCTTACTGATATTTGTTTAAAACTTTTTTATTGGCAAATTTTTTATGTTTTTTATACACTCTGTTCGTCGCTTCCATATCCTCGACATCTTCAATACAGCTGATTATAAATTCCTTTATACTGATTTTTAAGTTTTTAAGCTTTTCATCAGGCAGTTCTTTTTTATTCATTGAATTAAGCTCTTTGTATAAAATATATAAAGCAATTTTATCTTCCAGAATTACCAGCCGGTTCAGGTAAACTGCATTTCCGTCTTCATCGTCAGGATATTCCCATGGTTTCATATTTCTTTTTTTCTTCAGATATTTATAACACAGGACCGGAAGCTCGTCATCTTTTTTTATTCTTACTTTATAATCCCTGCATCTGTCATACATAAACTGCCAGTTAACTTTTTTAAGATAAATATTGAATTCCTTTTCGATATTGTAGTTTGATATTCCGATTCTCATATAAAAATTTTTTAAGTTTAATATAATATACAACGTGAAAAAGACATTTGAAGTCATTCATTAAACCCTGGTATTTACCAAAAAAACAAGTGTTTAAACTTGACATTAAGCTTACTTAATTCAGCGGAAGTGAAATAGTGAATTTAGCGCCTTTGCCGGGTTTAGAATATGCGGTAATAGTTCCGCCGTGTTCCGTTATGATGCGTTTTGCAATGGAAAGTCCGAGACCTGTTCCTTTGCCGTATTCCTTTGAAGAAAAGAACGGAGTAAATATTTTTTCCAGATTTGCTTTTAATATTCCTTCGCCGTTATCGGAAATCTCTATGATGATATTGTTATCTGAAGTATATGTCTTTATATTGATTTCACCGGTTCTTTTAATTGCCTGAATGGAGTTTGTGAGAATATTGCAGACAGTCTCTTCAATCTGAGCTTTGTCAATGCCGATTTCGGGGATGTCATTGTGAAGTGATTTTCTGACATTTATATTTTTATCCTGTATAAGAAACTTTACGTCTGCAACGGCTTTTTCTATAATACTGTTAATGCTTGTTTTTTCTCTGGTAATGTTTAACGGTCTTGAGAAATTGAGAAGATGCTTTATCGATTTTGTAATTCTTACCGCTTCGTCCAGAATGCATTTCAGCTCTTCATGATCTTTATCATTCTCTTTTTTATTCATCAGCAGATAATCCGCATTGCCTGATATAATATTAAGGGGGTTTGAAAGGCTGTGAGCTATACTAGAGACGACTTCGCCGATAAGAGCGAGATTTTCTTTTTCCCTTAATTCCTTTTGAAGCTTTTTAATGGTAGTAATATCCCTGATCATTCCCACAGATCCGATCTTTTCCTTTGTTTCATTATAAATCAAAAACCTTGTTATGCTGACATTAATTAACTGTCCGTCTTTTGTGAGTCTTTCAGATTCATAATTTGTGATGAAACCTTTTTCTTCAACTTCTTTTATTAAAAAATCCTTTTCGCCTTTATCAAGTAGATACTGCGGAATCAGAAAAGAAAAATCCTTTCCCATTACTTCATTTTTGGAATATTTGAAAATAGACTCTGCACCTTTGTTCCAGAGGAAAATCTTAAAATCAGTGTCAAATCCGATAATGGCATCTACTGAGTTAAGAATAATATCAGAAAAAAATTTTTCATGCACTGACTTACCGTCACGCATTAGCTGAATCATCTGCATTACAATGGCTCTGAGATCTCCGGCTATTTCAACAATCTCGTTATCAGGCAGTCTATATTTTTCTTTGAAGCTATCCTTGAGTTTTTCTTCATACTTTGAAAACTCAGAGTAAATCATATTTTCCATTAAATCCTCTGTATTAAATTAATCAAGTTTAAATCCGGAAATATACAGCATATAATTTAAATCTGACAATATAAGAAAATCAAATATCTGAATATTATATATGACCGGTATCAAAAAGTTATATGATATTAATCATACAAATTCAAATTGATGAAACACTGTTTGCACTGTGTATTAAAAAGTATTTACAATTATAATTAAAAACAATTTAAATAATTTAAATATCCGGTTGTGAGAGTAGAGTGTTGGCTGTATCTGTGTCAAATCCTTTTGATATCAAATGTCTGAAGCATTTTGATTTTTTGTCATATTCATTTTTAAATTTTCCTGATCTTATAAATTTTGCCAGAGTTTTTTCAGCAGCTGCAAATTCTTCATCATCCGGATAATTTTCAGATACAATAGTTTCGGAAATTTCCCTGCTGATCCCTTTTTCCAGAAGTTTTCCCATCAGCGTCCTTTTGCCGACTTTTTTATTTCTGATTTGTTCCTTTACAAAATTAACGGCAAAGATTTCATCATTAAGATATTTCTGTTCTTCAAGTAGTTTTATTACTTTTTTAACAGCAGTATCAGGCAGTTTCTTCTGCTTAAGTTTTGTTGTTATTTCTTTTTTACTTCTCTGTCTGTATGACAGGAACTTATAAGCGCATGCTTTTGCATAATTAAATTCATCATACTCCTTGATCTTTTCAAATTCCTTTTCACTGATCTCATCACCGTTTCTTAATCCGAATTTAACAACAGTATCTTCATAAAGTCCGGTTTTAAAAATACCGTCAATAAAAATATTACATCTCTGCTTTTCTTTTTTTTGTTTTTCTATCCGGGAAATTCTCATAAAAAAACTGCTGACCTTTAGAAAAAAATCAGCAGTCCGTAAAAATGTTATTTAAATATTATTTCTTTTTTGCCGCTGCTTCTTCAGTTACTGATTCAGGAGCTTTTCCGTTTGAAGGTTCTTCGGAATCATCTGTAATGCCAAGTATCGCACGGACTTCATTATAAAGTTTCACAAGAGATTTTCTGTCTTCCTGAAGAAATTTCTTAACTCCGTCCCTTCCCTGCATTCTGCTTTCACCGTAAGAAAACCATGCGCCTGATTTTTTTATAATTTCCTTACTGACCGCCATATCAATAAGATCGCCGAGTTTTGAAATTCCTTCATTATAAATAATATCGAACTCAACTTCCTTAAACGGCGGAGCAACTTTGTTTTTTACTACTTTCACTCTTGTTCTGTTACCTACTACATCCGTGCCTTCCTTGATCGCTGCAATACGTTTTATTTCCATTCTTACTGAAGCATAAAATTTCAGCGCTTTACCGCCGGTAGTTGTGTCAGGACTTCCGAACATTATACCGATCTTTTCTCTCATCTGATTAGTGAAAATGAGAACAACGTTTGATTTTGCAACGGCAGCAGTAAGTTTTCTTAATGCCTGTGACATAAGTCTTGCTTGCATTCCCATGACAGCGTCACCCATTTCGCCTTCAATCTCTGCCCGCGGTGTGAGCGCTGCTACTGAATCCACGACTATAACATCAAGAGAATTGCTTCTGACAAGTGTTTCACAGATCTCAAGCGCCTGTTCACCGTATTCCGGCTGAGAGATAAGAAGATTATTTACATCTACACCGAGCTTCTGGGCATAGGAAGTATCAAGAGCGTGTTCAGTATCAATGAAAGCAGCGAGACCGCCGTTTTTCTGAGCTTCAGCAATAATATGAAGACATATGGTCGTCTTTCCGGAAGATTCCTGACCGTAAATTTCCATTATCCTTCCTCTGGGTACGCCTCCGATACCGAGAGCTGCATCGAGAGAAATTGAGCCTGTTGAGATCGAAGCAAGTTTTAGTATCGGCTTATCGCCGAGTTTCATAATAGCGCCTTTGCCATATTCCTTCTGTATCTGCTCGAGTGCCAGATCGAGAGATTTCATTTTTGAATCTTTTTCTTCTGCCATGTTTGTGATTGTTTTTATTTTGTTTAGGATGGTTCAATATATTCAATTTGATTTAAAGTTTATATTGAATTTTATTGTTTATTTTAAAATCATATGATTATTTTTAAACCCATGTTAAAATATTCATAAAACTTTGCATAGTCAAACTGTAATATATCCATTTTGTGAAATCGGGTTTTCTTTAAACAAGATCAACAATTAATCAGAATTTATATACTTCACTTCATTTTAAATAATAATTAATTAATTTAGTAAAATTAAAATCCTTAAAAATAAACTGAAACATACTGTTCTTTATAAATTGAATTATAATATATGCTAAAAAGCTGTCATGCTGCAAGAACTGTTCTTTTGCTTTTGATTACTGTTTCAATAAGCAGCTGCGAATTAAAATCACCTTCGCTGCCGAACTACGACATTGATCTGAGGATCCCGTTTTCAGTCAAGAGTTATAATGTCTTTGACATAATAAACAGAAGCGGTAACATAGGAATTGATTCCTTAAATAATAACATAATTTTTATTTACGGTGAATCGAACTACAGAAGAGTATTCGGCGAAGATATAAAATTTGACGGGATAAAAAAGACATTCATTACGTCTCCAAGTACTTTGCAGCTCGACACATTTATAACTTTTAATGATTCTACTTTTATATCAACCATGGATTTTCTTACCGGAAGTCTGACATTCAAATTTTTCAATTCACTCGGCAGCGATTATTCAGTTAATGCTGTCATTAAGAATTTTTTTAACAAACAGAATAACGATACAGTCAGACTTTCCTTCACTGTCAATGCGGGAAGCGAAAAGAATATAACGCTCGAACTCAGGGATTTTTATATAAAGAATAAGACTCCCGAGAACATTTTAAAAATAAGAATTTCCTTTAACTCTCCGGTTCCAGTGCCTGTGAATTTCAGCTATACATTATCAGAATATTCTATAGATAATTTGGAAGGCAGATTGAAACCGCTGAACACAGGAATCAGCAAAGATGAAGTGCTGGATCCTTTCGGATCTGATGTGCCTGAAGGCGAATTGTTTTTTTCCGAGATAACGCCTAATAAAAATTTCTTCGTAGTGAAAAAGTTCAGAGAAATATATCAGGTTGACTTCAGAAATATTTCAATAATTGGTGAGAATAAAAACGGACACAGGGTAAGACTTAAATATCTGAAAACAGGCAAACCGGGAGATCAGATTGACAGCATATTTTCGCTGACGCTTCCTCAGAAAGATGATTCTCTGGCTTATCCGATTAATGAAGATAACAGCAACGTTAGAGAATTTATAAATAATATTCCGAAAAAAATATTTGTAGAGAGAACGGATTTTCTGAATCTTAATTATCAGGAAGGATCAGTAAATTATCAGGACAGTCTGTCATTAAAACTGATACTGCAGGTGCCTTTGGATGTAAGCATAACAGAACCAATAATTTTCAGAGATACTGCTGATGTTGGAATAAGTGATGAAGATCAGCGCAAAGAACTGGATAAAGCAAAGAAGCTCGTATTTACACTTACTTCGCAAAACGGAATTCCTCTGAAGACAGTGGCTAAAGTGCTTGTGCTTGATTCTCTTTATAATCCTCTGCTGCCTGTTTCTTTTATTCTTGGAAATTTACCGGATTCATCCGTTACTTTTAATGCCTGTGATGTAGGGACAAATGGATTTTCAAGTACATCGACAGTTACTTCATACAGTGCCGTGCTTGACAGTGCTGATATTTCAAAAATAAAAAGGATGGGAAAAATTATTTATGAGAATAAATTATTTACTGATCCGAAACATATTCCGGATCCTCTAAACAGCGTTAAGATCCGGTCAGGAGACAGGATAAACATTGCCGGATTCGGAACTCTGACATACAGAATTGATCCTGATTAACATAAAACCAATAAAAATGAAAAAATTATTTTTAACTTCTGCAATTTTTTTCTTTATTATAAGCAGTGCAAATTCTCAGGTATTGTATGACGTTCGCGGACTTTCAATGGGTAATACTTCCGTTGCTAACTCATACGAGCTTGATGCATTTAATCAAAATCCTGCAAATATAGTGTACCAGAGAGGCAACAATAATTCAAAGGTATATTTCAATATATTTACTACGTTTCAGTTTCTGAATAACAGTGATTATCTCTCCCTGAATTTTTACAATGATTATTTCGGAGAGGATGCAAGCGGAAATTCGATTGTACTGACCGAAGCTGACAAGCAGAACATAGTAAATTCAGCAAGTGATCAGAAAACTACATTCACCGCTTCAGCAAGATTGTTATCCGTGATTTATAATCATCCGCATGTAGGATCTTTCGGAATTTCACTGGATGACAGAGTGATTGCGGATTTTACGCCTTCAAAGGATTTTCTGGATCTTGGGCTTTACGGCAACCAGCCAAACAGGGTTTATGACCTTTCGCCGAATAAAATAAACGGATATTGGACCAGGCAGCTTAATTTAAGTTATGCAAAAGTATTAAAAATAAATAAAAACAATCTGATTGAATCTGTTTCTGTAGGAGGATCAGTCAAGCCGCAGTTCGGAATTTATTATTTTGAAACCACAAAAAATTCTCTTACTATTCAAACCTCAGCGCAGAATATATTTCAGTCAACAGGTGAATCTGAGTTTCAATATTCCGGTCTTCAGGATGATTTCACAATAAAATTTCCAAGCGGTATTGCGGGATTCGGACTTGGTTTTGACGCAGGAGTAAATTTGGTTTTCAAGAAATTTTCAGGCAACGGAAAACTGAATATCGGACTGGCACTTGCAGATGTAGGTTATCTAAAATGGACAAAGAATAATTCGAAATATTATAACGACGGAAATTTTATACTTACTGATATAACTAATAAGGAACAGGTGGATTCTTTAATAGATAAGATTAAGCTTACAAAAACACCTGTTCCTGAATTCAGAACAAGTCTTCCTACTACAGTACGATTCGGAGCTACATACAGGATATATTCACCCGGAAACAAAGACCTGACCGGGCTTGAAATTGCAAGCGTTTCATTTGATTATATACAGGGTATAACAGATAAGCTGGGAGGAACTACGAAACCGAGATTCGGACTTGGAGCGGAAGTTAATGCTGGGAATGTATTATCGCCGAGAGCAGGTGTATCGTTCGGAGGAGATGAGAATACACTGGTTAGTTTTGGCCTGGGGATAGACACGGGACCGGTATTGATAGATCTAGGGACGAATAATGTAACGAGTATATTTAATCCAAAGGGGACCAGTAATTTATCGGCGGGGTTTAATATAAAGTATAAGATAAATTAATACCGTTGCTGAAAAGAGATATAGCAGCGGGAAAGAGATATAGCGGCTCCGGCAAAACCTGACAGGTTTTATTTAATTTAAGATTCCGTATCCCGAATCAGATAAAACCTGTCAGGTTTAGCACAGCACTGCGCTACTCTAATTCAATACCTGCTTCATTTTCTTATCTCCCTTTTCTCTTTCCCTTTCAGCAGATTTTTCATCTGTCAAAATCCTACTTTTATTTCAGCAAATATGTTTCTCTCCGCTGCAGGTATCCAGTAAGGCGTTCCGAAACTTACATTCCCTGACATTTCATACTTTATATTAAAAACATTATTCATTTTCATATCCACCTGAATCATTGAAAACATTTTCTTAAGTTCTTTACTCTCAATTAGCGAAATGATATCAAGCGATATCCCGGCATTTATCACTGTATATGGCTCAATTACCTTATCTGTATAACCCGGCTGACTTCTCGCATCCGGATCCTTTCTCTCATTCTCCGAATTGTCAAGATACTGCTTTCCGATATGCATCAGACTTAAATACGCGCCTGTTCCTTTTAACGGATAAATTTCTGCCGAAAGATTTCCGATCACTCCCGGCGTAAGAATTATTTTATTTCCGGAATAATCATTTCCGTAAATTATATTCCCCAGAGAGTCTGCTCCTGTGATCTCCCTGTATTCTTTAAAATAATTTTCAGATAAGCTGAGATTTCCTGACAGTGTAAATCCTTTCATATACTTTGATTTAAATGGAGTGTGAACAAAATCAATCTCCACTCCTCTGTGCACCGAACGACCGGCATTCCCGACTATGGGCTGTCCCACATTGTCAAGCTGACCGTTATTTACAATCTCGTTTTTAAAATCCATGTTATAAAAATTTATTCCTGCTCTCAGTATATCCGAGTTATATCCGAATCCGATTTCAATATCATTCATTTCTTCCGGCTTTATCAGTGGATCTTCATATATACCGTTTGCCGGATCTAATATCCTGAAATTCGGTCTGCTGTCCGGATCTTCAGCGTCATATATATCTTTTAGTCTCGGCTCGCGTTTTGCATATGAATAATTTACATACCCGCTGAACCTGTCACTGAAGTTATAATTCAATCCCGTTCTCGGCGTAAAAAAATTATAACTGACCTTGAAGTTATAAGGCTTGAATCTGTCATTTGATAATTCATATGTGTGATGAATATACTGCAGTCCGAGCATTGCATTCAGCTTATCAGTGACTCTGTAAATTTCATTAGCATAAACTGAGAAAGTTTTTTTACCGCCGTTATAAAAATAATATAAATGGTTTGGCTGCGTTCCCTGCGGCAGTGCCTCGCCGAAAGTGACTTCGCCGAAATGCTCCGAATTATGAAATCTGACTTCCCCGCCCAGTACAGCTTTGCCTTTGTCTTTATTGTGCGAGATCTGAACTTTCGGGAACCATCCGTAAGTATTGTTATTCACAGTAAGCTTCGTAATCATATCGCTTCTTTCTATTTCATATCCTTTTCCCTGCTCAAAGTAAAATGATCCGTCCGCGTTTCTTCTGTAATAGGAAGATTTGAAAGTCGTTGTATCAGAAACAAAAAACGGATTTAATCTGAAATAGGAAAAATCATATCCGTAATCTACCGGAAATGAAGTATTAAAATAACCGTCGCCTCTTATATAACTCAGGGTATTCGAAACGTAAAGATTTTTTGACGGCTGAATGTTAAACACCAGTTCATAATGCGGCTGAAAGTAATTGTCCGTCTCGTCAGGATAAGTCAGATAATTTATCCTTCTGTCTTTATTCTGATCACCGCTGATCTTTCCGTCAAGGGCGTCCCGGTCAACTCCCAAATATGCCAGATGATTTTTCACCGGACTTCCGAATAAGTTAAGTTTCAATACTGAATTCTTTCCGGTTATCTTTCCGGCGCTGAGAAAATATGAAAAGTGATCAGACCATGAGAGATCTCTGTATCCGTCAGTATTTATTTTTGTGAACTTTCCGTAAAATCCGAATCCGTTGCTTACATTACCTGATGAATATTCGAATGAATATTTTCTTGTATTAAAATCTCCGTATCCCGCTGTCAGATTCAAAAACTTTCTTTTAAAAAAATCTATTGTTTCAATATTAATTACTCCGCCGATTGCTGACGAACCATAAAGTCCCGTTCCGACGCCTCTCTGTATCTGAATGCTTTCCACTGACGCAGCGAGATCCGAAATATCAACCCAGTAAACCTGATGATCTTCCGGATCATTTTGAGGAATTCCGTTTATCAATATTGAAAGTCTTCTCTGATCAAATCCTCTCAGTGTCAGATATGAATACCCGACATTTGCTCCCGATTCTGAATAAGAATTGATGCCGGTATACCCGTTTAAAAACATCGGTATATCCTGTACGCTGTATTTCTTTTCCACTTCGCTGCGCTCTATATTTTCAAAAGTTACAGGTGTGTATCTTTCTATTCCTTTCAGCGCATCCACCTCTATAGTTTCGGTCTTAAACTCCAGAGAGTCAGTACCGTTTATGTCGGATTCCCTTTCCTGGGAAACTGCTGTTTGAAAACTGATTAATACTGAGACAGTCAGTATCATTGTAAAAAAACAAATCATTTTCATTTTTTAGTATAATAAAAAAACGCTTAAACCTTTTTGAACCCGGTAAAAAGATTTAAGCGTTAAAAATTTTTTTGTATTTCCTTCGCCGGCATTATCCGTAGCAGGTTCGCGGGTTTGCTCTCAGCCTTCATCTTTTAAATGAAAGCACCCCGATATTGTATTAAAAGAACTTCCGTAAATTAAAAATTCTTTTAAATTAATGAAAGGCTTTTATCTTTTTCTGATTATCAACTGATCCAAGCATTTATCAATTTTTCAGGGAAGTGTATCATACATTATATTTTATAAAATCTGTTTTATTGCTCCGAATAAACTTTTAAGTATATTAGTTTGTAATTTTCTTTAAAGAATTATAAATTCCAATAATTTAATATTAACTTTAATAATAAAATTATGAGTAACGATGATTCAACGCAGCAGTTTTTTTTAAACGAAGGTATCGAATATCAAAAAGATTCTGTTGTAAGTAAAACTTTGATTTCCAAAAAAAACGGAACCGTAACATTGTTTGCGTTTGACAAAGGTCAGGCATTGAGCGAACATACCGCACCGTTCGATGCAATGGCCGTTATAACAGAAGGTAAAGCCGGGATTATCCTCGGCGGTAAAAAATTCATTATGAAAAAAGATGAAACGGTAATCCTTCCGGCAAACATTCCTCATTCAGTAAATTCCGTTTCTCGTTTTAAGATGCTTCTGATTATGATCAGGTCATAGAAATGATTTTCTCTTCATAAAGGTATTTTATGAATTAATAAATTTAAAATGAAATTCATATTGCTCAGTCTGTAATTCCATTTAATAAGTAGAATGTTTTTCCTGCATTAATTATTTTATTCCGAAATTCATCAGATCATTTTTTAATTTTTTTAATTAATGAGCGGCATTAATCAGAAGCAGGATCTTTCTGCGCGCCGGAAAAAACTTTACGAAGTAATTTTTGAATCTGACACTCCTTCAGGCAGGTGGTTTGATATTATACTCATTGCAGTTATTTTGCTGAGTGTATTAACCGTAATGCTCGACAGCATACGCTCCGTAAAATCACAGTACGGCAGTCTGCTGTTTTATGCTGAATGGATTTTTACGATTTTATTTACAATTGAATACATTTCGCGCCTTGTTTCCGTCAAAAGACCTCTCGCCTATGCGAAAAGTTTTTTTGGTATAGTAGATCTTCTTGCCATACTTCCCACTTACATCAGTCTTTTTATCCCTGGCGGTCAGTATCTTATTGTAATTCGAATGCTGAGAATTCTCAGAATATTCAGAGTACTGAAACTTGTAAAATATGTTGGCGAGTCTAAAGTTATTTTACAGGCGTTAAAAGCAAGCCGCAGAAAAATTACAGTTTTCATTTTTGCTGTTCTTACTCTTGTTACAATTCTTGGTTCGCTGATGTATCTTATAGAAGGAGAGGAAAACGGGTTTACCAGTATTCCATTAAGCATTTACTGGGCGGTTGTTACATTAACTACAGTCGGTTACGGTGATCTGACGCCCCAGACTGTTTTAGGTCAGATGCTCTCAGTTGTTGTAATGTTACTCGGATATGCTATCATTGCTGTACCAACCGGAATAGTAACAGTAGAAATGGCAAATGCAGTTAAGAAAAGAATTGGTGTCCGCAAATGCGCTAACTGCAGTTTAGATGACCATGACACAGATGCTTTGTATTGCAAAAATTGCGGGAGAATTTTGTAACCGATAAAATACGGGTCATAAATTTAGAAAATATAATTATAATTTTTTCGGACTAATTTTAAATTGCAGTATGAAGTGGAGTAAATTGAAAAAAACCATTGAGGATAATTTTGCGGAAAGCTTATCCGGTAGAGTGCGTATTTATGTTACAAGATATACTTCCGGAAGTTATTTTATGGTCCGGGGATGGATTACAATTGATAAAGAAGAAATAGCAAACTTTTCAACTCCGGATAATTACTCCAGGTTGGAATGGGATATGTCCGATATTGACAAACGAATTCCGGCGGAAGATAGGTCTGAAGGTAATGCTGTTGAGAAAGGCGAATTCTCACGCGCTGATTTTTTAAATGCCTGCTGGCAGTATATAGGAATGAATATAAACGAATCTCTGAAAAGTGAAAATCCTGTTATCAGGGCTTTCGCCATGCTTGACAGAAGACTTGGTAAAAGAAGACTGAAATTAATTGACAAACAAAATCTTCATCCTCTTGTTTTGAAATGTCTGAGCTTACGTCTTGAGTGTGAAAGTATTTTGTAATTGCAGAATATTTATATAAAAAAATTGCCTGCTTAATTCATCATGCAGATTAATAATTAATTTATTTTATTAAATTACTAACTAAATTTAGATTTATGAAAAATTTGAAAATAGAAATTAAATGGGCTGTTATATTCATCATTATGATGCTGCTCTGGATGTTGCTCGAAAAGCTGGCGGGACTGCATGATGTGAATATTGACAAGCATGAAATTTATACTAATTTTGTAGCTATACCTGCAGTTGCAGTTTATGTTTTTGCGTTACTGGATAAAAAGAAAAATTTTTACGGCGGTAATATGAGTTACATGCAGGGATTTAAAACCGGACTGATCATTACTTTAATTGTCACAATCATCAGTCCGCTTTCTCAATACATTATAAACACTTTCATTACGCCGGATTATTTTTCAAATATAACTGCATTTGCGGTAAAGGAAGGCAAAATGTCACAGGAAGAAGCTGAAAATTTTTTTAATCTTAAAAGTTACATTTTGCAGGGTCTTGTCGGAGCAGCAGTAATGGGAATAATTACAAGCGCCATTGTTGCTTTTTTTACTAAATCTAAATCCTGAGTTTTTATTAGTTTTATATACTGATTAATTGTTTATGTCCGGTCTGAACAAAGGGCTTTTACTAATCAGATGAAATAAGTATTTTGTTACTCCTAATTTAAACCTATAATTTATTCAGTAATAAAAACATTGAAGTGCAATTTCCTCATTAATTTTACATGAAAAGAATAAAGTTTGTAAGTAACAACAACCAGCAGCATCTGTTCTCTACTACCGTCCGAAAAAATGTAAACGATTATTTCAGGGAAAATAAAATTTCACCAAAAGGCAATTTGGCTCTGTTTATTCAGACCGGCGCAATGCTTGTGATTTATCTCCTCCCTTTTATATTAATATTAACTGTTCCGATGAACGGTTGGGTGGCAGTACTTTTGTCAGCTATTATGGGCATTGGTATGGCCGGTGTCGGAATGTGTGTAATGCATGATGCTCTGCACGGTTCTTACTCACAATATGACTGGGTGAATAAAATTCTCGGCGGTACAATGTATCTTTTAGGAAGTAATGTCTTTAACTGGAAAATTCAGCATAATATTTTACATCACGCATATACAAACATCGAAGGTTATGATCAGGATATTGCATCAAGAGGTCCGCTCAGAATGTCTGAACTTGCGCCGCTTCACAAAATTCATAAGTATCAGTATATCCACGCTTTTTTATTATACGGATTTGTAACCATCTCCAAACTTATAAAAGACTTTTCACAGCTTATCGGATTCAATAAAGCCGGCTTAACAAAACAGCACGCTCACAATCCTACTCATGAGTTAATTAAAATGGTGATTGTGAAAATAATTTACCTGTTTGTTTTTATCGGACTTCCGATATTACTGACTCCGTTTGCCTGGTGGCAGGTACTTCTCGGATTCTTTATAATGCACTGGACCGGCGGATGCATTTTGAGTACGATTTTTCAAATGGCTCATGTTGTCGAAGGAGCAGAGCAGCTGCATCCTAATAAAGACGGTAATATTGAGAATGATTGGATCGTTCATGAGCTTCGCACGACTTCAAACTTCGCAAGAAATAATCTTTTTCTGAACTGGTATATCGGAGGACTGAATTTTCAGATCGAACATCATCTGTTTCCTCATATTTGTCATATACATTACAGAAAGATTTCCCCCATAGTGGAAAAGACAGCTAAAGAATTCGGTTTCGAATATAATCTGAAGCCGAGCTTTATGAATGCACTCGGTTCGCATATAAGAAGACTCAAAGAACTTGGCATGCCGTCTCCTAAAAGTTTTGAGATCACTGCTTAGAGTTAAAATACACTTCTTTGAATTCTTTATATTTTTTTTGCAAATAAATTTAAATTTTTGTTTCAGAAGTTTGTAAATTTATTTTTCTGAAAAGTTCTGAACTGCTGCCATTTTTTAACATACTCACTCTAATATTTTTTCCGGAGTTATTCATTTAAAAAATTAATTTTAGTATCTTGATAAACTAACTAATTAAAATTTAATAAAATGAAACACACTACAGCTGTTTTATGTTTAATTTGTACTTTGATTTTTACCTGGCAATGCCGCTCTCAGGACATAAGATCCTCTGAGGATTTTTCAGAAACTTCTTCCACATCAAATCTGAACGGTCAAAATGTGAATTCCGGATCGGGATTAATAAATCCGGATTCGCCTTCTCCTATAATTTTTATTTATGATGCCAGCGGATCTATGTGGGATCAGATCAGCGGAAAATCAAAAATGGAAATTGCTTCTGAAGTTCTGAAAAATTCTGTAAACGGTCTTCCGGAAAATCAAAGAATCGGACTTGTCGCATATGGTCACAGAACTAAAGGAGATTGTGAAGATGTTGAGTTTTGGTAGATTCTGAAAACAGTTCAAAAGTTTTAGTAAATCAATCCATATCAAATATTAAACCTCTCGGTAATACACCGCTTGCTTTTTCTGTATTACAGGTAATAGATAATCTTAAAAATTCCAAAACCAAAGCAACTGTAATTCTTCTGACGGACGGAAATGAATCCTGTAACGGCGATCTGTGTGAAGTTGTAAAAGCCGCAAAAAAAGAAGGCATAGATTTCAAACTCCACATTATTGGTTTCGGACTTAAGGAAAGTGATACGGAAAAGCTTGAATGTTCGGCTATCGCTGGCGACGGTCAATATTATGAAGCAGATGATGCCGGCGCTTTGAGTGAAGTTTTAAATATGGCAACTGGAACTTCCGTAGATGAGCCGGCTGGAAATCTTTCTCTTTATACAATTGTAAATGGTAAACCAGTTGACTGCTATATAAAAATTTTAGAACGCGGCTCTTCCACGATGCTAAAAGCAATTCGCACTTACGGTGATACTTCTTTCGTTTATTTACCGGCAGGAGTGTACGACATTGAAGTTAAACCACTTGAAGGTAGCGATGTTAATCCTTTGATAGTCAATGGCGTGGAAAGTTTTGAAGGTAAAGTAACTCATAGAACTATAAGTTTCGATGGAAGTAAGTTAATTGTGAATTCTCTTAATAACGGTGAAGGCTGGGATGCGATTGTAAAAGTATATGAAAAAGATAACAATAAAAGTATTGCTCAGTCGAGAACTTACGGAAAGAAAACACCGTTCGAATTAAATCCTGGCGTTTACGATATTACCATTCAGGCGATGGTAATCGAAGGTATTGACATAATTCATACAATCGAGAATGTTGAAATAAAAGGTGGCGTCGAACAGAATATCGAACATAATTTTAAATCCGGAGTTGTTATGATCGGAGCTAAGAGCGGCAGCGAACTTGTAGACGCTACTGTAAATATTTCCGAGATCAATTCAAAAAAAAATATTGCAAACAGCCGGACATATGAAAGCTCCGGAAGTAACCCGGTTAAATTTGTTCTCAGTCCCGGTACTTACGAAATCATTATAACTGCTCTAGGAAAATTCAAAAATAAGAAAGAAGTAATTACCTTAACAGTTAAGGAAGGTGAAACGACAGAGAATATTTTAAATTTCTGAATTTAAAATTTTTTATTTTTAATGAAAAATATTTTAAGACCGGGATCACTTTTACTTTATTTTCTTACATTCATAGCTTTCCTTACCGGAGTAATGACTTTCGCAGGAATTTCTGATGCTGCCGCTAATCAGGAATTGGCATCAGGAGCAATTGTTTTTATGCACGGCGTTTTTTTTGCCGCTGCAGTTTTTTCTGTTTCCATTCTGATCTATTATTTACTTTCTGAAAAGTCAGTTAAATTTTTAAGTATCTTCGTTTCATTTTTTATTCTGATTATTGCCGGACTTAGTTACTGTAACTATAATGTAAGACAAAAAAGCAAAACCGAATTTCAGTTAGAAAGAAAATCTTCCGAAATTATTAATGCCGGATTTACTCCGGTTTCTTTCGGTAAATCCAAAAATACTGACGGTTCAATCGGAATGGGTTTCTTTAAGCCTGATTTTGTAAATTTACCTGTTCTTTATTTTTTTTATGAAAATCCTTATGCCGGAGATCCGACAGATGAAATTCCCAAAAAAGACAGCATAACATTTTCACTGAAAAATTTCGGAACAATGGATATCTCTTACGCTCCACCGTGGCTTGCGCCTGCTCATTTAAAACTTGACTACGATATATTGTATTTCAGAATAATGTATGTCTCATATAATTTTATTGAAATAAAAGTAAATGAATATGATGACCGGACAGCGTGGGTTAAAAAGGATGCAGGTGAAATATTTTACTGGCCCGAATTTTTACTAAAAGTACATTCGGTTGAATTTCTAAATCCCGCTGAGCATAAAGTAAGAGTGAGACCTTTCAATTATTCAGACGAAGTAAGTTATAAATATGAATTTATGAAACCTGTAATAATTAATGATGAGTGGATGTATGTTGAACTATATGATGATGACTATAATCTCACCGGTAAAGGATGGCTGCAATGGAAAACCGGCGGCAAGCTGCTGATCAGTTATTCATTGCTCAGCTGAAATTTAAAAAAAAGTTATTTTTATTTTTAAATGCTTATATATTTAAACGCAGGCATTTCATACTATCAATCTCTCGTTCATATCCAATAAAATTTTATTCAGATCTGTGCTGAAAAGATTATAAGCTCTCGCTGCGCCGCCTTTATTTACAAACGGCGGATCATTGAAACTCATCATATCTATTTTTAAAAATGTAGATACATAAGTTTTCATCATATTCAGCCACTCTGCCTGCTCTTCGGTAAATTTCTTCCCGGATGTTTCATTTTCTATAAGCCAGTTCTTAAATTTTCTGTCAACAATATCACTGAATGGCTCAAGCATTTCTATCTTACCTGTCACATACTGAGTAAGTGAAATTACATTTGCCGGATTATTCTGATCCGAAAGAGGCTTGACTCTGTCCGGTTCGATTCTTGCAAATGCGTTCCAGACTTCATCAGGAGAAATCTCATACGGCGGCTTTCGCAGTTCTTTTGAAAATATTTTTATCTCATCAAAAGAAATTTCACCGATTCCCGCCGACGCGCCTGATACTTTATTTATTAATGATATATCCTTTTTGTGAGATTCCACAAAACTTTTAAATCTGAAAATAATATCATTCGACCTGTCCTTGGCAAGCTCTTCCATCGAAGTTGTGTTAATCTTTCCAGTATTTTTCTTTTTCAGTTCGAGCAGTTCATATCTGAATTTGGCATTGTCAAAGGGTTTGCACGCTTCAGATATCAGATCGTCTGTAGCTCTTTTTAATTCAACATCTGAAGGGGAATATGTTTTATTTCCGTTACCGAACATATCGCGGGCTTTGCTTAATTGCTTCTCAGCTGAGATTGATTCTATAAGTTTATTAATGACATCTTTAAGAGAATTTAAAGGAGGATCAAATCCGGACAAAATACTTTTTACTTCCGTCTTGTCTTTTTCATTCATGCTTTTTTCAATTCTCGAAAGATTGTCAATGAGTGAAGACAATGTGGATTCGTCACGGATACCAATTGCAACTGACTGAACAAGCGACTCAAGCGAGAATGTCTTTACAATTTCCTGAACTGTCTCTGTTCTTAACTTAACAGTTGAGATTTTTTCTGCAAGATAATAACACAAAAAAGGCAGCGGTATTGCAATAACAACATCCATTATATAAGTCATCTTTAGAAAAAGAGGTGAAAGTATTATAAGAAATGACCACACATAAATTATAACCGGTCTTTTAAAATTATTTTTAAAATAAGCTATGGAAAGTAAAATAGCCGTAGCCACATGCCAGTTAGGAATAGTGTTATAAGGTTTGACGTTTGTGTATAAAGTATTTACCGCTTCAAAAAAGAATCCCGGATTCTCCACTTTAGGTCTTATAATATTCATTGTTGGAAAAAATCCGTGTAGAAAATTTACAAGACTCCATAAAAAAATTGAAGCAAGCAGAAATATTGTCAGATCGCTGCTCTCTTTACTTCTGATTATAAATAAGATTACCATAACCAGGAGAATGTATATGGACATATAAAAAATTATAAATCCTGGTATAAGCTTAAACTTATTATCATAATCCAATCCGGGTTTTAAAAAATTTTCATTGTAAGTATTAAGAGGGGTCAGCAGATAATACTGTATTCCGGCAACTGCCATTAATACAATATTAAAAAAATTCAATACGCCTGAATTGGGTTTTTTCATCTATACTTTTAAACTCGTTAAATTTTATTTTAAATTAATTAATATGGTTATGCATTTCAAGTTTGAACATTAAAACTAATTCTTAAGACAGCATCGGCATATTTATTTTAAACTTATTTTTTTCATCAACAGCAAGTTCATACCCCGCATCTGCATGCCGGACTATTCCCATCCCGGGGTCATATGTAAGACATCTTTCAAGTCTGACTTCAGCATCTTTGCTTCCGTCTGCTACTATCACCATTCCTGAATGTATTGAATTCCCGATTCCGACTCCGCCGCCGTGATGCAGCGAAACCCAGCTTGCGCCTCCGATGCAGTGCAGACCGAAATTCAGGACCGGCCAGTCAGCGATTGCGTCTGAGCCATCCATCATTTTTTCCGTTTCACGGTTTGGCGATGCAACGCTTCCGCAGTCAAGATGATCTCTTCCGATTACAATCGGAGCTGAAACAATACCGTCTCTTACCAGGTCGTTAAATATCTTTCCCGCTTTAGCTCTTTCACCATAACCAAGCCAGCAGATCCTTGCAGGGAGTCCCTGAAAATGAACTTTCTCTCTTGCTGCTTTCAGCCATTTATGGAGAAGTTTGTTTTCAGGAAATGCTTTCATTATTGCTTCATCTGTTTTGAAAATGTCCTCAGGATCTCCCGATAAAGCAACCCATCTGAACGGACCTTTGCCTTCACAAAACAAAGGTCTGATATATTCCGGTACAAAACCGGGAATTTCAAAAGCGGATTTAAAACAGTTGTTATAAGCTTCACCGCGCAGATTATTTCCGTAATCAAAAACAACGGAACCCTTCTTCATAAATTCCCACATTGTTTTACAATGTATAACAACCGTCTTACGCGCCAGCTCCTGATACTTTGCCGGATCGGATTTTCTGAGTTCAAGAGCTTTCTCAAAAGTCATTCCCATGGGAATATATCCGTTAAGCATATCGTGTGCTGAAGTCTGATCAGTAACTATGTCAGGAATGATTCCTCTTTTCAGAATTTCAGGGAGTACTTCACCGGCATTTCCCACGAGACCAACCGATTTATCGGTTTTTGTCTGCTTAGCTTCCAGAACTATCTGTAATGCCTCATCAAGATCTTCTGTAATTATATCGCAATATCCGGTATCAATTCTTTTTTGAATTCTGTCTCTGTCAGAATCTACACCTAGAAATGCAGCTCCGTTAAGTGTTGCGGCTAAGGGCTGTGCTCCGCCCATACCGCCTAGTCCGCAGGTTAAAACAAATCTGCCGGAAAGACTTCCACCGAAATGTTTATCAGCGCATGAAGCAAATGTTTCATAAGTCCCCTGTAAAATTCCCTGTGTACCAATATAAATCCAGGAGCCGGCTGTCATCTGTCCGTACATCGTAAGTCCCAGAGATTCAAGTCTTCTGAATTCATCCCAGTTTGCCCATGCAGGAACGATCTGCGAATTTGAGATCATTACTCTCGGCGCATCTTTATGCGTTTTAAAAACTGCAACCGGTTTTCCTGACTGGACAAGTAATGTTTCATCATCGTTCAGTTCTTTTAATGACTCAACAATTTTATCATAGCATTCCCAGTTTCGGGCAGCTTTTCCGCTGCCTCCGTAGACAATAAGATCTTCCGGTCTTTCTGCAACTTCAGCATCTAAATTATTCATAAGCATTCTCATGGCAGCTTCTGCTATCCAGTTTTTACAGATTAAAGAAGTGCCGGTTGGAGCTTTTATGTTTCTTTTCATTAATATTCCGGAATTGTTTTTGTTATTTTTTAAAATAAAATTTTTATAAGAAATGAAAAAACATTTATGAATTCTTCTTTTTCAGAATTTCAATAAAATCTTTTCCTGTCAGCTTGCTGTCAATCCATGAGATAAGATCAAAATATTCAAAAGCGTTTATCTCAAGTATATTTTCGGATATTTTACCGAGTTCTTTTTTCCATTCAACATACACATATTTCTTATCCTGAATTTTATCATTAATTAATTTCCTTATCTGGGTAAGTGTGATTGATTCAAACTTATTAAATTTATTTTTGCTGGAAAGATATCTTTTGGTCGATTTCATTATATAATCAATAAGTTCATAATTACCAAGCTCAAAATGTATAAGTAAATTCATAATTCTTGCAAAGCATTGTATATCCTCTCTTATATTAAGATCTTTGTCATTAATTATATCATTTATTCGTTTTAAAGCTTCTTCATATTTTTTTAAACCGAAATAAATATATGCTATATTATAATCAAATAATATTTTAGCTTCCTTATTTATTTTATGCTTCAGCTTTTTCAGTCCCTCATCAATTTCAGAAACAAGATTTTCTCCTTTTTTGAAATCTCCTGATTTCATATAAAGGTTTATTTCGGTATCATATGATGTTACAAAAATTCTAGCCTGTAAAGTGGAAGAACTTGTTTTAATTTCTCTAATTTTATTAATGGTTTTCAATGCCTCAGTGAATTTCTTTAGCTCAATCTGCACAAGCAGCAGATTATAAAGAGATGAGATATAATTATCCTCTTTCAGAAGAATTGGATTTTGCTCAAGCAGTGCAACTATTTTTTCACAAAAGACAAGTAAATTTTTGAAATCCTTATTGGTTAAATAATAAAGACCTTTTAGATTATAATAAAAAGTTTTTGATAAAAATGAAGTTGCATATTTATCTGACTTAAGAAGTTCATTATCAAAAATTTCGTTGAATTTTTTTAATTCGCTCTTATCTCTGATATCACCCTGTTTTTTCCGGAACATGAAAGCTTTTGTGGCAAGATTCCAGTATTCATTCAGATTGTTCAGCTTTTCTGTCGCCAGGTTATGCTCCTGATAATATGAAATAAGCTCACTTTCGTTTGTATCTGAATAGGAATTTGTTCTTGCAAGTGTTTTTTCCCAGTCTATCACAGCAAGTATCTGCGCATGTTTCTCATAAGTGTAGGCAATTTTTTTCGCCTTCTCCAGAAGTTTCCTGCATTGCTTGTATAGTGATTTGTCATAAAGTATCTGAACATCTCTGAGTATATCCATTAATTCATTTACTTTATTTTTATCGGAGTGATATAGCCTGAGACTCTTTAAAATATTATTGTACAAATAATTCTTTGCAACGTGAATCTGACTGATAAATTTTTCCTTTGCAAAAATTTTTTTTATCTCATTTTCATCATAAAATTCCTGTCTGTCAATTGCGTCAAAGAGTTTAAAATAATTATTGCTTTCCGCATCCTTTACGTGCATGGTTGCGAATATTTTAAAATACCGCTTTTCGGATTGTTCGAGAGATTTTATTAACTGGAATAGATCGTCAGTAACTTTCAAATTCGCAAATCGTTTATCTGGATTATTTAATGTTTGTCTAAGTCACGAAAATAAGAAAAATTTACCGGCTTTTTAATCTAAATTTGAATCCTACATTTATTCATATTTTTGTTTGTTAATCAAATTCATAAATTATATTTTTGATAAGTAAAAAATTATTAATCATGATTAAATCACAAAAACTTTTGAGAATTCTGATTCTGACAACGCTGAATATTATCTTTATTTCAGGTTACATGTTTTCCCAGACTATAAATCCTCCCGGAAAACTTGAAGCCGAACCGGAAGAATTTCAATATATTAAAGTTAAATGGGATGATAATTCAAATAATGAAGATGGTTTCTATATAGAAAGATCACTGACTCCCGATACTACAGTTGCATGGGAAACTATTGGACAGACTTTTGCAAACAGTGAGCAATTCCTGGATTACTGGGTAACAAATCAGGTAACTTACTATTACAGAGCTTATGCTTTTGCAGGGAATGTAAGATCTCCGTATTCTAATATTGCTTATACAGTCGCTCAGATTGACACAGGTATTATTCCGAGAGCACCTTCAGATCTGATGGTTGATGAAATTACTGAAACTTCTGTTTCCATTTCATGGCAGGATAATTCTTATAATGAGGCAGGATTCATTATTGCCAGAAGACAATTAGGCGAAATTGTATTCAGATATATAGATACAGTTGCAGCTGATGTTCTGACTTATCAGGAAGTAGGTTTAACACCGGATAATACATATTATTACAAAGTGTGTTCATATAATGTATTTGGAGTTTCTGATTTTTCAAATACGGTTTCTGCCAGGACCAGAAAGAATACCAGCGTAATAAATAATATGTCCGGAATTCCCGATGGTTTTTTTGTCAGCGAAAACTATCCTAATCCGTTTAATCCGGTAACAAAAATTAAATTCGGACTTACTGAAAGATCATTCGTATCTCTGGAAATCTATAATATTATGGGAAAAAAACTGGAAACGCTTATTGAGAAAAATCTTTCCGCAGGCACTTATGAATTAGTCTGGAATGCTGCAAGTTTTGCAAGCGGCGTATACTTTTACCGAATAAATGTAATTTCTGACAATAGAAAAACCGCTTTCAGCAGGTTTAACAAAATGATATTAAATAAATAATTAAAACATAAACTTACAAAATGTCTAATCTTAAAACTCTCTTTGCTCTACTGTTTGTAGTAATGGTATTTTTATTTGCCCAAACTGTTAAAGCAACCACTATTAACATTACTTCATCAAATTTTGTTTTCACACCTGCAAATGTTAACGCAGTAGTCGGCGATACAATTAAATGGACAAATTTAAACGGCAGCCACACAACTACTTGTAACGGCTCGCAGGGGACTGCCCGTCCTAACGGAGCCGCACCGTGGAATGCCCCACTGGACAACAATAATATTACTTTTTCTTATGTTATAACTGTTCCGGGAAATTATCAATACGTCTGTTTACCTCATTCACCTGATATGGCGGGTGTAATTATTGCAACTGTATCCTCCATTTCTCAGTTGAACGAAATTTCAGCGGGTTATGAACTTTCTCAGAATTATCCTAATCCGTTTAATCCGGAGACAGCTATTAATTTTACGATTCCTTATTCTTCAAATGTAAATCTTGATATTTATAATATTGCCGGACAGAATGTCGCTTCACTTGTAAATCAAAAATTAACACCGGGAGCATACAAAGTAAGATGGAATGCATCGGATATTACCAGCGGAGTTTATTTTTATACTTTAAGAACGGAAAATTTTACTGAAACAAAAAAAATGTTTCTTATTAAATAATTTTATCCGGATTTTTTTAATTAAATTTTATAAAGAAAACAAAATGAGTAAAGAAAATTTAAACAGAAGGGATTTTTTAAAATCATCTGTAAAGTCGGTTGCTGTCGGAGGTTTAATACTAAGTACACTCGATATAAAAAAACTGATAGCTTCATCCTCAGAAGTAAATTCAGAACAGGCTAAGGTAATAAATCTTTCTGATTATCCTGCGCTGGGCAGTACCGGCGGTCACGAAATGATTAATTCTAATACTATCGTAATAAGAACTGGCAGTAATAAATTTACCGCTCTTAACACAGTCTGTACTCATAAAAAATGTGATGTTGAGTTTTCAGGTGATGGTTTCGAATGTCCCTGTCACGGTTCTACTTTCTCTAAAACCGGAAAAGTTACAAACGGTCCTGCAAAGAAAAATCTAAAAAGCTACAAAACAACTTTTAATGAAGCGGAAAATACTTTGACCATTAATATGTAAAAAAGCGTAAAATGCTTTGACCATTAATAAGTAAAAAAATTGGTTAGTTAATATAGATAAACCCGGATCTTTTTTGGATTCGGGTTTTTCATTTTTGTGAAAAATTATTCGGTTGATTGCAATATATTTCAAATTTTTGAATAATTTTTCTAAAATAATGTTAAGTTTTCAAAATTTTTCAACAATTTCTCCTGTTTTTCTTGTGGCACGACAATTGTAATATATAAAAGTGTTAATCACAAAATTAAAATAAAAAGGAGAAAATACCATGAACATAGTTAAATTCAAAAAAGACTCGGATTTACTTAATGACACATTCAAATCAATTTTTACAAGCCCGTTATTCGGTCAGCTTGAAAACTTCAATCCAAACACAAATTTTTTGCCAAAAGTAAGAATCACAGAAGACAGGGATAATTTCTTTATTAATATGGAAATTCCCGGAATGACAAAAGAAGATGTAAAGATCTCAGTTGAGAATAATATATTAAGTGTTAACGGTGTAAAAAAGCAGGAAAAGAAAACCGAAGATACTAATCTGATTACAAATGAGATTTATTACGGTGAATTCAGCAGAAGTTTTAATCTTTCAAAAGAAATAAAAATTGATTCAATTGATGCAGAATATAAAGAAGGTATGCTTAACATTACACTTCCAAAAGTAGAAGAAGCAAAACCCGTTGTAAAAGAAATTAACATTAAGTAATATCCTGAAATTTAATTCAAACAAGGGTGAGTAAAACTCACCCTTTATTTTTTAACATTATGTAAAAGTTACTGACTTTTGCATTATAAAATTTTAAGAAAGGGTAATAATAATATGGGAAAAATTATTGGTATAGATTTAGGAACGACTAATTCCTGCGTTGCAGTAATGGAAGGTAACGATCCTGTTGTGATCCCGAATGCAGAAGGCGCGCGGACGACTCCGTCTGCTGTAGCTTTTACTAAAACAGGTGACAGATTAGTCGGAGAGCCCGCTAAAAGGCAGGCCGTAACAAATCCTCAGAACACAATCTTCTCCATCAAAAGATTTATGGGAAGAAGATTTGATGAGGTTACAGAAGAGATTAAGAAGGTTCCGTATAAAGTTATTAAAGGTGAAAATGATGTTGCAAGAGTTGAAATCGATGATAAGAATTCGGGGCAAAAAAGAATATATTCACCGCCTGAAATTTCCTCGATGATTCTTCAGAAAATGAAAAAGACCGCTGAAGATTATCTCGGTCAGCCGGTAACGGAAGCAGTCATTACTGTTCCGGCATATTTTAATGATGCACAGAGACAAGCTACCAAAGATGCGGGGAAAATTGCAGGGCTGGATGTGAAGAGAATTATTAATGAACCTACTGCTGCAGCTCTTGCATACGGGCTGGATAAAAAGAAATCCAACGAAAAAGTAGTTGTGTATGATTTAGGAGGCGGTACTTTTGACGTGTCAATACTGGAATTAGGAGATGGGGTATTTGAAGTAAAATCCACTCACGGAGATACTCACCTTGGAGGTGATGATTTTGATCAGGTTCTCATTGACTATCTTGCCGAAGAGTTTAAAAAGAAAGAAGGCATTGATCTCAGAAATGATCCGATGGCGCTGCAAAGATTAAAAGAAGCTGCTGAAAATGCAAAGAAAGCTCTTTCTTCAAGTTCACAGACAGAAGTAAATCTTCCTTACATTACAGCAACAGCAGAAGGTCCCAAGTTTTTACTTGAAACTATCACAAGAGCAAAATTTGAATCACTTATCAGCGCACTGGTGGAAAAAACTGTAGGTCCGTGTAAGAAAGCTCTTGAGGATTCCGGTATGAGTCTGAATGATATTGACGAAGTAATTTTGGTCGGAGGTTCAACAAGAATCCCGCTTGTTCAGGAAACAGTTAAAAAATTATTTGGCAAGGAACCAAATAAAAGCGTAAATCCTGATGAAGTAGTTGCAATCGGCGCTGCGATTCAGGGCGGTGTGCTTTCAGGTGATGTACAGGATGTATTGCTTCTTGATGTAACTCCGCTATCTCTCGGAATTGAAACTCTCGGCGGCGTTATGACAAAACTGATTGAAGCTAATTCAACTATTCCTACAAAAAAATCTCAGATTTTTTCAACCGCTGCTGATAATCAGCCCTCTGTAGAAATTCATGTCCTACAGGGCGAAAGAGCAATGGCTACTGATAACAGAACTATAGGTAGATTTCATCTTGGTGGAATTCCCAGGGCTCCAAGAGGAACTCCTCAGATTGAGGTTACTTTTGATATTGATGCTAACGGTATTTTGAATGTGGCCGCTACTGATAAAGGCACCGGTAAACAACAGCAGATCAAAATAACACATTCATCAGGTCTTTCTGAAGCGGAAATTGAAAAGATGAAAACTGATGCGAAAGAACATGAAGGAGAAGACCTTAAGAAAAAAGAATTGATTGAGATGAAAAATCAGGCAGACGCCATGGTATTTCAGGGTGAAAAACAGCTTAAGGAATTTGAAGAAAAACTTAATCCTGAAACAAGATCAAAAATTCAAATGGCTCTGGATAGATTAAAAGAAGCTGTTAAGAGTGATAATTTAAGTACGCTGACCACTGCTATTGAAGAATATAACAACGTTTGGAATGAAGCTTCTTCTCAAATGTATTCTGATACTACCGGTGCAGACGGAAAGCAGACAGGGCAAACAGATTCACAGCCCGGAAAAGAAAACACCGGGGCTCCTGAAGGCAATGTTGAAAATGCTGATTTCGAAGTAGTGGATGATGATAAGAAGTAATCTTTTGTAAAACAGATATACAGTAATATAAAGCCCGCTTCCTCTCAAAAGAAGCGGGTTTTTTATGCAGTTATAAATTTTAATACATCATTCAATGAATGATCTTCCCTGATCTCAAATACGCTGTTCCTGTCTTTATTTAACGCCAGCCAGTTTGAAATTACTTTTATCTCATCAAGTTCAGCGGGATTAAATTTGTGCTGTACAAATTTACTTAAAGAAAAAAACAAATAGTCCGCTGACTCAGTTAACTCTCTGATGATTTCATTCTGATCAATCTCTTTTTCTTCTGAAACGGAATATGTCTTAGCAAGCTTTCCGTTATGAATGAAAAAAAATTCCTTAGCTGAGTCATTTACACATTTTATGATCAGCTTTTTTCCGTTTATTGCTGAAGTTATAACTTTCTGATAACTCATAACTTTTTTTATATCCTTCAATCTGTCCCTTATAAATGCAGCGCTTTCATAGTCCATATTTTCCGAATATTCCTGCATTTTCATTTCATAAAGTCTTTGAACTGAGTTTTTTTCTGACTCAGTAATAAATTCATGAACCCTTAATACTTCATTGTCATATTCATTTTTACTCTGCGTAAAATTACACGGCGCATTACATTTACCGATTTCATTATACATGCATACAGAGTGATCCAATGAAGCTTTTAATATTTTTTTTTCGCATTTTCTCATTTTAAATTCATCATCAATATCCTTTAATAATCTGTTCACTGTCATACCGCTTCTGAAAGGACCGTAATAATTTGCTCCGTCATTTTCAATTTCATAAACTTTTTCGACTCTGGGATAAGAATTCTGAACATCAATTTTTAAAAAAGGGTGATACCTGTATCTTTTAAGCGCAGAATTAAATCTCGGCTTGTGCTGCTTTATCATTTTCGATTCAAGAATCAGAGCGGAAAGCTCCGAATTGGTAACTTCATATTCAAGAGAGGCAATGTTACTCAGAAGCTTTCTTATTTTAACCGGAAATTCAGAGTTATGTCTGAAATAACCCGATACTCTTTCTCTTATATCTTTCGCTTTACCAATGTACAATATCTCACCGTCTCTGCTTTTCATAAAATATACTCCCGGCTTCCGCGGTAATTCTTTCAGAGACAATCCTATACGTTTCAGCGCCGGTGATAAATTTTCGCTGCCGTAAATCTTTGAATTCTGAAATCTGATAACATCTTTTACATCTTCATATTCAAATTTTTCCGAAAGTATTCCGAGAAAATATCTGAATACTTTAGCAGTGGCAAGAGCATCATCATACGCTCTGTGTTGTTTCTTTATTTTAATTCCCAAATGGGCGGTTACATTTCCCAGAGATTTGCTCTTCAGTCTTTTAAGAAGTCTGTTGGCAAGTTTGCAGGTGCAAAGTGATTTCATTTCAAACTTAATCCCTTCTCTTTCAAATGAATGAAAAAGAAATTTATAATCAAAGCCCGCATTATGCCCGACAAAATATACTTCGCCATTTGAATCAGTTCTGAAGTCAGTATTTAAGCCGGAACCTGCTTCAGATTTCAGAAAATTCATTACATCTTTTGCGATCATTCCGAATGTAGGCTTCCCGAATACATCCGCATTGCTGATACCTGTTAACTTCGTAATAAAGTAAGGGATGTGCTGACCTGGATTTATCAGACTTTTAAATTCTCCGGTGATCTCGCCGTCCTGAATTCTTATCATTGCTATCTCAGTGATCCGGTTGTTATACGGAGACATGCCGGTGGTCTCTAAATCGCAAACGATATATGTGGGACTGAAAATACTTTCCAAACTGCTTTTATAATTATAGAATAAATATAAAAATACGAAAAGAATGTTACTATTGAAAAAATAATTTAAAATCCTGCCTTATCCGTAAAACACCAAAGATTTATTCATGAAAAATTAATAATGCTGCTATTTGAATTAAGGAGTTTCCTATTTACATAATGAGTGATGATAAATTTTATTTTTTATTACGGGTGAAATTTACTAAGTTATAATAAATTGTTTATACAATCAGCTTTAAATAATACTTGAAAAAATTCTGGAGATACTTAGTAATAAAATCCATTCGGAGAAAAAACCAAAGCACTAAAACTTTCTCAGCTTACCAGTTAGCGCGCGGTTTCAGGAATCTGAGAATTACCGTTATAACTTTTTTCAAAAATCTTATAATGACTTTAATAGGGATCACCTGCGCAGCATTTGGTCTCAAAAGTTTTTTACTTCCAAATAAATTTCTCGACGGCGGAGCAACCGGCATTGCAATGCTGTTATCACAATTAACAAACTTATCGCTTTCAGTTCTGATTCTAATTGTAAATATTCCGTTTATTATTCTCGGTTACAGCGTATTGGGTAAAAGCTTTACGATAAAAACCGCATTTGTAATTACAGGACTCTCTGCTGTTCTGGCCGTTACTGAATTCCCGCAGATCACAAACGATAAACTACTTGTATCTGTATTCGGAGGTTTTTTTCTCGGAGCGGGAATAGGTTTAACAGTCAGAAGCGGCGCTGTGCTTGACGGGACAGAAATTCTTGCGATATTTATGAGCAGAAAATTCGGCACTACTATCGGCGATATTCTTTTTGGAATAAACATATTAGTGTTTTCTTCAGCAGCTTATTTCTTTTCAATTGAATCAGCATTGTACTCCATTATAACTTATCTTTCCGCATCCAAGACAGTTGATTTTATTATTGAAGGTATAGAAGAATACACCGGGATCACAATTGTTTCAAGACGCAGTGAAGAAATCAGGGAAATGATAATTAATGAAATGGGAAGAGGAGTAACAATTTATACAGGCAAAAAAGGATTCGGTAAAACCGGTGAATTCGTTGATATGGATGTAATCTATTCCGTCATTACTAGGCTTGAAGTAAGCAAGATGTATTCTGAAATTCAAAAACTCGATCCGAATGCATTCATAGTTAACAGCAGCGTAAGGGATACTAAAGGTGGTATAATAAAAAAACGACCTTTCAAGCATCAATGATTTTTTACAGTTGAGTGCTGAATTTAAAATACTGAAATGAGATTATCTAACAGCAAATAAAAAACTCCTGCAAAATAATTTTACAGGAGTCATTTTCGCTAAATCAATTAAGCTTATTTTCTTTTATACAAGATTTCCATTGCTTTAAATTCAGAACCGTCTTTTGTAAAATACATTTCCATTTTGTGATTATCGTTATCTGTCATTGTAAAAACTTCTCTTATGTCTATTAATTGTTTTGATTCCGGATCTGTCATCTGACCTGTCAGCGTAGCGGAGTTTGTTGCTTCATCCCATTTTCCTTTAAGAAACATTATTCCTGTTCCCATATTGTCAAACCAAACAGAATGAAATTCATTCATCGCATTATCGTAACCTAAAAGACTCATTCCCTCAAAAGGCATACCCATCATATCTCCTGTATGTTTACCCTGCTGATATCTGCCTCCCATGATCATTGAGAAAACCGCTTCACTTTTTGTATTCATTGGCGGAGCGCCGGGCGCCATCCAGAATGTATTATCTCCGGTCCAGGCACCGTCGCTCTTTGCAAGCATTTCATGAACAGGACCCGGCGTCATATATTCCATCCAGGCTTTCATTTCCTCCTGAGTCTGAGCAGTTACATTTGAGAACGAAATGCAAATAATTACTGTAAAAAATAATTGTGTTAATTTTTTCATTTTAAATCCTTTCGTTTTTTTACTTTTAAAATAATTTTTTATGATATAAATAAAAATGAATTAGAAATATTGTCCGTATATAAATTGTATACAATGTTGAAGATCATTATAAATAAACCTGTATTAAAGAAATCAATTAAGATTTTATAAAAGGATAAAATAAAAAAAGGACAAGCTTTTAGAAACTTTTAAAATCCTGAATAGATGTTTTCAATTTGTTATGAATCACTCTATAAAAAATATTGTATCAAACTCTAAGTTTAAAAAACCTATTTTACACAAATCATTAATAAAAATTCATAATCCTATAAACAATTTAATTTCATGTTCACACAATTTCAATCTCAGCTTCAGAAAGAATTGGATTCAATTAAAGAGCAGGGTCTATATAAAAAGGAAAGGATAATTGAAACACCGCAGGGAGCGGAGATCACTGCAAACGGAAAACAAGTCCTGAACTTCTGCGCAAACAACTATCTCGGGCTTTCTTCACATCCGGATGTTATAAAAGCCGCTCACGAAACTCTCAACAGATACGGATACGGAATGTCTTCCGTCAGATTTATTTGCGGTACACAGACCATTCATAAGACACTTGAAAAAAAACTGAGCGGGTTTCTTGGTACTGAAGATACAATTTTATATGCTGCATGCTTTGACGCAAACGGCGGTGTGTTCGAACCGCTTCTCGGAGAAGCAGATGCAATTATTTCAGATGAACTGAATCACGCCAGCATAATTGACGGTGTGAGACTGTGCAAAGCATTGAGATTCAGATATAAAAATAATGATATGTCTGATCTCGAATCTAAACTAATAGAAGCAAAGGAAAAAGGAGCTAAGCAGATTCTAATCTGTACAGACGGCGCTTTTTCTATGGACGGTGTGATTGCAAATCTTAAAGGTATATGTGATCTTGCAGATAAGTATGAAGCAATGGTAATGACTGATGAATGCCACTGTACGGGTTTCCTCGGTAAGACCGGAAGAGGTTCAATAGAAGTGAATGATGTTATCGGAAGAGTTGACATTATTACGGGAACTCTCGGCAAAGCTCTCGGCGGAGCTATGGGCGGTTTTACAAGCGGAAGAAAAGAAATTATTGAAATGCTCAGACAAAGAAGCAGACCTTACCTGTTTTCAAATTCACTGGCACCGGCAATTGCGGGAGCTTCCATAAAAGTACTTGACCTTCTTAGCGAGACTACCGAATTAAGAGATAAGCTTGAAGAGAATACAAAATATTTCCGCGAAAAAATGACTGAGGCCGGATTTGACATCAAACCGGGAATTCATCCGATCGTTCCCATAATGCTGTATGACGCAAAACTTTCACAGGACATGGCATCAAGACTTCTGGAAGAAGGTATCTATGTGATAGGATTTTTCTATCCTGTAGTTGCAAAAGGTCTGGCGCGAATCAGAGTTCAGCTTTCGGCTGCGCATTCAAGGGAAGATCTTGATAAATGTATTTCAGCATTTATTAAAGTCGGCAAAGAGCTTAATGTGCTAAAATAAAATATGTTCTTATTATGGCTATAGACTCTGATAAATTAGACAGGAGCATTTCAGGATTCATGAACCGTCACGGAGTTCAGGCGCTTCAGATTTCTCTTGCTGTAATATTCATATGGTTTGGGCTTTTAAAAACGTTCGGAATATCACCTGCTGCTGAGCTTGTAAAATCAACCGTAAACTGGTTGCCGGTTTTTAATTCGGATGAATGGGTATTGATTATCGGCTGGTGGGAAGTAATTATAGGAGTTTGTTTTCTTTTTAAAAAAACGATCAGGATCGCAATTGCGCTTCTTGCAATGCAGATGGCCGGTACTTTCATGCCTCTTGTACTGCTTCCTGAAATTACTTTTCAGGCGGGTAAAATTCCCTACGCGCCGACTATTGAAGGTCAGTATATAATAAAAAATTTACTGATTATCTCAGCTGCACTTGTAATCGGCGGAACTCTGAGAAGCAAAGAAAGTAAATTTTTATAAATGGAGTTAAATCTCAGAAAAGCACGGATTGAGGATGCTGAAATACTTGAAGAGCTGCAGCAGACGCTTGTAAAATTTGAAAGAAAATTTGACAGCGGAATTCCTGCAAAAGGAAATGTATATTATTATGATGTTAAAAAATTAATCCGGGACAAAAAGACTCACTTTATTGTTGCGGAAACTGGTAATGAAATTATCGGCTGCGGATTCGGACAGATAAGAAAAAATTTAGACTGGGTAAAGGATAAGAAAATGGGATACATAGGATTGATGGTGATAAAGGAAAAATTCAGAAGAAATGAAACTGGCCGTTTTATAATTGAAAACCTGACTGAATGGTTCAGAAGGAAAAAAATTTCACATATAATACTTGAGACTTACTGCAAAAATATTAATGCCGTCAGCGCATACAGAAAATACGGATTTCAGGAATTTGTATTGCAGATGAAGTATAAGCCGGAATGAATTTTTAAAATAAGATTTTTCGGTTAATCATGAATATAATAGACAGATACATATTAAAGAAACATATAGGACCTTTCTTCTTCGGTCTCGGGACTGTGGTATTTATATTTCTGTTTCAGTTTTTCATAAAATCACTGGATCAGTTTCTCGGAAAAGGTCTCAGCATCTGGCTGATCACACAGCTTATAACGCTGAACCTTGCATGGATGCTGACGCTTGCAGTGCCGATGGCAATGCTGGTAGCTTCTCTGATGGCGTTTGGTTCAATGTCTTCAGACAATGAAATAACAATTATGAAAGCGTCTGGAATAAGTCTACAGAGACTAATGGTCCCGGTTATAGCCGTTTCATTTATAATGTTTTATCTGATGATAAAATTTAATAACGACATCCTGCCGGAAGCTAATCATAAAGCGAGAATACTTTTGTATGATATTTCAAAAACCAAACCGACATTTCTCCTGGAATCCGGAAAATTTTCAGATGATCTCCAGGGAGTTCAGATAATGGTTAAGAAAACATTCCCAAACAGCAATAATATAGAGGGAGTTTATATTTATGATTATTCAGATCCCAAGTATAAAAATCTTCTGACTGCAAAGTCAGGCGATATAGGTTTTACAAGTGATTTTAAAAAAATAGTCATGAATCTGACTGACGGAGAGATCCACCAGCTGAGTCAGAAAGATCCGGAAATGGATTACAGAAAAATAAAATTTGAAAAGCACCGGCTGATGTTTAATGCCGAAGGATTCGGATTTCAGAATTCGAATGAAAATACATTTACGCGCGGTGACCGCGAATTATCAGCATCTGAAATGAATAAAGTAGTAGACAGTTTAATTAAATACAGAGAAAGTCTGGACGACACTTTTATAAGTAATTTAAACAAAGATATTCAGCTTCTTGCAGCGATTGAGTACAAAGATACTGTTTTAAAGAAAACTACTGCTGTTCAGAAATCAGAGGGGGAACTTTCTGTAAAGACTATACCGCAGCCTGTATCTTTTTCGCGTTACGACAGTCTGAATAATCTGACAAGATTAATTACTGCTAAAGGAAATGAATACAAGAACACAATTATTTTATCCGGACAGATAGACAGACAGATAGATTCTTATGAAGTGGAAATTTTTAAGAAATATTCAATACCGTTTGCATGCGTGGTCTTTATTTTAGTTGGAGCTCCGCTCGGTTACAGAGTCAGACGTGGTGGATTCGGTATTGCAGCCGCATTTTCACTTCTGTTTTTTTTGCTTTACTGGGCTTGTCTTATAGGCGGTGAAAAACTTGCTGACAGAGCTCTTATATCGCCTTTTATGGGAATGTGGATTGCAAATATTATTATCGGATGCTTAGGTTTGTATTTAATGTTTAAATCATCTTAAGTATATTATTTAACTTAGCAAATCAATTTTATTGTCAAGCCCCGAACAATATAAAATTACCCAACTCCGCCAGGTTCGGAAGAAAGCAACGGTAAGTATCCTTTATATGTGATTTGGGTGTCTTGACAATTTTTTTATAATTCATGAGTAAAATAAAAATCGGAATAGTCGGTCTCGGCGGAATTTCACAGATCATTCATCTTCCTATATTATCAAAAATGGACGATGTGGAAATAAGCGCTGTATGTGACAGTGATATTTCCAAATGTAAAAGCATTTCATCTAAATATAATGTTAAAAAATATTATACTGATGTAAATGATATGCTCGGGGAAAGCGATGATATATCTGCAGTTATTGTTGCTACTCAGACCAGTGTTCATAAAGATATTGCCAAAAAATGTCTTGAAGCCGGAAAAGATATTCTTATTGAAAAACCAATAGCAAGAAATTATAAAGAAGCGAAAATCATTGTCGATACTGCCGCAAGAATGAAAAAGAAGATTATGGTTGGTATGAATAACAGATTCAGAAATGATATGATGCTGCAGAGGACTTTCATAAAAGCAGGTGAAATAGGCGAAATATTTTATGTGAAAGCCGGCTGGATAAAACCCAAAAGTTCTGATCAGCGATGGATGCTTCAAAAAGATATGTCAGGCGGCGGTGTGTTTCTGGATAACGGAATCGCTATGCTCGATCTTGGTCTGTGGATTCTCGGCTTTCCTGAGATAAAAAGAGTCTCTGCCACTAATTATTATCATAATACAAAATCAGTTGAGGATTCCAGTATTGTGATGATTAATTTTAAAAATAAAACCACACTTACTGTGGAAGTGAGCTGGGGTATTCAAAGGGAAGGTGAATTATTTTACTGTAATGCATTCGGAAAGACTGGAAGCACTTCTATTAACCCGTTTGCAATTTATAAGAAAATGGAGGAAAACCTTTACAACATCACACCGAAAAAAATTAACATTCCCGCTAACCCTTTTAAGAAAAGTTATGAATACGAATTGCAGCATTTTATCGGAGCGTTGAAAGGAAACAATGATCTGATATCGAGCGGAAAGGAAGCTCTGAAAGTTATGCAGATTGCCGATGCAGTATATAAATCAGCCAGGTCCGGTAAAGAAATAATATTTAAATGATTTCTTTAAGATTTGGTAACATAATATGGTTAGATTGATGAAAAACAAAAATATGAAACTGAAAATTTTAGTTGTAGACGATGAAAAAGATATCGTTGATATACTGAAATACAATCTTGAAAGAGAAAATGAGTTTGAAGTTATTACGGCGTGTAACGGAAAAGATGCAATTGAGCTTGCAAATGATTCGCCTGATCTGATTATTCTGGATATCATGATGCCGGAGCTTAACGGATATGAAGTCTGTAAGAAACTTAAACACAATCCTGAAACTTCAGGAATACCCGTAATTTTTCTGACCGCTAAAGAAAATGAGATCGATGAAATACTCGGTCTTGAAATTGGAGCTGATGATTATATTTCAAAACCAGTTTCTCCGAGAAAGGTTATAGCGCGGATTAAATCTGTTATCAGACGATCTTCATCCGAACCTGAAAAAACTTTCAAGATTGAACAGAGAATAAAATTCAACAATCTGGAAATAGACAGTCAGAGCCACAGCGTAAAGATTAATCAGAAAGATATTTTTTTCCCGAAGAAGGAATTTCAGCTGCTTCATTTTCTTATATCTAACAGGGGAAAAGTTTATTCCAGGGAAATATTGCTGAATCAGCTTTGGGGGGAAAATGTTTATGTCGTTGACAGAACTGTTGATGTTCACGTCGCAAAAGTAAGAGAGAAGCTTGGTGAATATTCTGATTATATTGAAACCATTAAAGGACTCGGATACAGATTCAGGGATAACTGATTCCCTTATTTTGAAATTTTAGATGAAAAAAGTAAACCTTCTTACCAAATATATTTTAATATATTTCTCTTCCCTTATTATTTTATTAACGGCTTTATCTAATCTGTTTCATTATAACACTGAAACAGTTCTTGTTTCTGGCATACTGGGACTTATACTCTTTATGGTCAGTCTGATTTTTTTTTACAATGAAGTTTCAAAACCTTTAAAAAAGATCCTCTCTGTTACAGATAAACTCAAATCAGGCAAAGACTCCGGTAACTTTAACAACTTTGATTTCAAGATTTCGGAGATAACCGGTATTCTCGAAAATATTAAAGAAATAAAAAATGAACTTTCCGGCAGCAGAGAAATCAACGAACTTATAACAGAGGTTAATTTAATTGCCGAAAGAATTCTGAAAGAGCTTGAGCTGACAAAAGTATTTAAAGTTAACCGGAATGAGTTTATGGGTAATGTTGCGCATGAATTAAGGACTCCGATATTTGCAATTCAGCTGTCGCTTGAGACACTGATTGACGGAGCCGTTAATGACGAAAGAGTTAATATGGATTTTTTGAACAGGGCTTTGAATCAGACAAAAAGACTTAAAGAGCTGGT
Source organism: Candidatus Tepidiaquacellales bacterium UBA2330 (assembly GCA_002344965.1). Taxonomy (GTDB): domain Bacteria; phylum Bacteroidota; class Ignavibacteria; order Tepidaquicellales; family Tepidaquicellaceae; genus UBA2330. Next base: position 65,080 of record DDUU01000029.1, read on the forward strand.
GGAAGATCTGATCAGCATTGCAAAATTTGAGACCGGTCTGAAAATGAGCAAAAGATATTTCGGGATCACAAACGTGATTACTAAAACTTTGGAAGAGCTAGGAGCTATAGCTGAAAGCAAAAAAATTTCCTTGCTGTTTGAACCTGCATCAGTAAACGGTATTCAGGTATTCGGAGATGAAGAAAGACTCAAGCAGGTTCTGGTTAATCTTATTGATAATGCAATTAAATATACACCTGAAAACGGAACAATAAATGTTTCACTTGATGTACTTGAAAAGGAAGTTATCGTGAGAATTGAAGACAGCGGTATTGGAATTCCTGCTAAAGATATACCTAGAATTTTTGAAAGGTTTTACAGAGTTGATAAAACTAGATCCAGAGATATAGGAGGAAGCGGACTTGGGTTGTCTATAGTTAAACATATTTTGGAAGCACATTCAAGCAGGATCAGCGTAGAAAGCGAGGAGAACATAGGCACTAAAATTGAATTTAATCTGAAAAGGTAAAGAGTTTACACCGAAACTATTCCGTGATATTATTCCAGATTTTTAAAAGCCCCGGTTCATCAAATTTCTTTCCCATTATCTGAATTCCAAACGGAAGCCCGTTTCTGTCAATGCCGCAGGGAATTGAAATTGCCGGTATTCCTGCAAGGTTAACTGATGCTGTATAAATGTCATTCAGATACATCGACAGAGGATCCTCAATTTTTTCACCGAGCCGGAAAGCTGTATTTGGAGTTGTAGGTGAAATAATAAAATCCACTTTTCCGAAAGCATTTTCAAAATCATTCATAATAAGTCGTCTTACTTTCTGCGCCTTTCTGTAATATGCGTCATAGTATCCTGCCGAAAGTACATATGTTCCCAGCATTATCCGTCTTTTTACTTCATCACCGAAACCTTCCGATCTGGAGTTGACATACATTTCCTCCATAGTTTGAGAATTCTCAGATCTGTAACCGTACCTTACTCCGTCAAATCTGGAAAGATTACTTGATGCTTCTGCGGAGGTCAGAATGTAATAAGACTGTATAACATACTTAGTATGCGGAAGTGAAATTTCCTCAACCTGAAATCCTTTTCCTTTAAGAGAATCTATTTTTTCCAGAACACCTTTTTTAATATCAGGATCAAGTCCCTCTTCAAAATATTCCGAAGCAAATCCTATTTTAATGTCTTCCGGTTTAAATTTTTGCTCAGACAATTCTGTATAATCCGGAACAGAAATGTCTGATGATGTGCTGTCACTGCTGTCATGCCCTGAAATCACTTTCAGCAGAGCGGCAATATCATAATTATTATTTCCGAATATTCCGATGGAATCAAATGATGAGGCAAAAGCTACAAGTCCGAACCTTGATATTCTGCCGTAGGTTGCTTTAAGGCCGGTAATGCCGCAGAATGACGCCGGCTGCCTTATAGAACCGCCTGTTTCAGATCCAAGCGAAAGCAGGCACATTTTAGCCGCTACCGATGCAGCGCTGCCTCCGGAAGACCCGCCGGGAACTCTGGTTGTGTCGATAGGATTTTTTACCGGACCGAAAAAAGAATTCTCATTCGAAGATCCCATTGCAAACTCATCACAATTTACCTTACCGATAATGATTGCATCTTCAGACAACAGTCTTTCGATCACGGTTGCATTGTATAATGTTTCAAACCCGCTCAGAATTTTGGATCCGCAGGTGAGTTTTTTATCTTTAACTGAAATGACATCTTTTACGGAAATCACTGCTCCGGCAAGTTTTCCGGCTTTTCCTGATTTCAATTTAGCATCAATCTCCGCTGCTCTTGCAAGAGCTTCATTCTCAAAAACAGAAATAAAAACATTCAGATCTTTCCGCTCATTTATATTTTCTAGATAGTTTTTTACAAGATCAACGCAGGTAATATTTTTTAAGGAGAGATCTTTTTGAATCTCTTTTAAACCAGGAGGAATTTTTTTCATAATTTTTTAAAAATATCAGAAGAGATTATTTATGAAGTATAATAATCAACAATTTACCAGATAATTATTCCGAAACTCTGAAATATTTTTACGAAGCTGTCAGTTGGAGTTTTTTTTCTCATTATCATCAACAGAGGTAATATCTTTTTCGATATCAGACGAAGCCTTTTTGAATTCCTTGATTCCTTTGCCGAGACCCTGCATCAGATCCGGGATTTTCTTTGCTCCGAACAGAACCAAAATAACAATCGCTATCAATATGATTTCCGGTGTACCTAAACCAAACATTTTATTTCTCCTTTTCCGCAATGCGGATAATTATAAAAATTATAACAAACTTTCTGCAACACTTTTAAAGAATCTGTATCCGTCTGTATTTCCCAGCAGCTCTTCCGATGCTCTTTCCGGATGAGGCATAAGGCCGAGTACATTTCTTTTTACATTCTGGATCCCAGCTATATTGCCAATAGAACCGTTAGGGTTATCTTTATAAGTAAATATAATTTGATTATTGCTTATAATATCCGTTAACGTATTTTCATCACAAAAATAATTTCCGTCTCCGTGCGCAACCGGAATTCTTATCTCTTCCTTGATGCCGTATTCACCGGTAAAAATACTTTTATTATTTTCTACTTTCAATGTAACAGTTTTACAGACAAATTTCAGACTGTCATTCCTTAACAAAGCGCCGGGTAAAAGCCCGGTCTCGCAGAGCATCTGAAATCCGTTGCAGATACCGATTACAATTCCGCCTTTTCCGGCAAACTTTATTACTTCATTCATAAGCGGAGAAAATTTTGCTATTGCTCCGCATCGCAGATAATCACCGAATGAAAATCCTCCGGGTAAAATAATAATGTTTCTGTCGCCTAAGCTTGTATCTTTATGCCAGAGAAATTTTGTATCAGCATTAAAAATATTTTTAAATACATTATAAACATCATGATCGCAGTTCGAACCGGGAAAGACTACTATTCCAGCTTTTACATGATTCATTTATTTACTTTCTCCGTCTTTTGACACAATAAATTCATAATCTTCCATTACAGGATTTGCCAGTAGTTTTCTGCAGGTCTCTTCGGTAATTTTCTTTGCTTCCTCTTCTGATTTCGCATCAATCTTCAGCTCAATAAATTTCCCTATTCGTGTATCGGTTACCGAATCAAATCCCAGCGACTTCAGCGAATGTTCGACAGCTTTTCCCTGAGGATCAAGTATAGTGTCCCTTATCTTAATGTTAATTTTTGAAGTATACAAACTTGTATAATTAAATTTTTAAAAATAACCGGTTTAATATTTTAGGTTTTGCTCCATGGATTATCTTCCGATTTTATCCAGAATATTTTCAAGTCCTGTTTTATCAATTTTATCAAGCTTCATATGCATAATTTTTTCAGTCTTATCATCCGGTAAGAATGATTCGGATCTTACATCTGTTCCGGATTCAACAGGATTTTTTGATTTACCAAGTTCAGTTAATTTCATATCTTTCTCCTTGGTATTATCTTCCGCATCCGGTTCATTTACGCTTTTACTTTTTTCAACTGTTTTTTCACTGGTATAAACCTTATTGTCCGCTGACGTTACATTTGGTTTATCGGTTTCGATTAATGACAGGTCCTGTTTGCTTTGATAATTTTTATTTTCATTTTTAAGCTCTCTGCCTTTAAAATTTCCCTGATCCGTATAAGACTGACTTTTAAAATTTTCAGAATTTTCTTTCGGCAGATTATCAATTGAATTTTTTAAATCCGAGAGATTTTTAGATTCATAATTTTTTAATCCGGAATTATTGTCTGCCGTTTTACTTTCATCCGTCAGTCCGTTAGAGCTGCCTGATTTCTCAAGCTGTTCAATATCAACATTCACATATGTTACATAAAATACAAAAAAGATAACCATTGTAAAACCAACGGCGGGTATAAGCCACGGATATTGCTTATTGCTTAAAAAATTTCTTAAGAAGCCGCCTTTTTCGTCATCATATTTTTTAATATGAGCATTTCTCCTTAATGCTTCTTCTTCTACGATTTTTAAATGAAGGTTATTGGTAAAATTACTGCTTGCCTTAATTGTTTCAAGACTTTTCAGTTTTTCACGTATTTCTAAATATTTTTCTTCGTCTGACAAAATTAATATATAATTTCTATTGCTTTTTTGTTTTTGATTTGTGTAAACTTTCGAGCATTTCCTTCAGACATTCCCTTCCTCTGTTGATTCTTGATTTAACCGTTCCAAGAGGCAAAGAAGTAATTTTGGAAATCTCCTCATAGTCTAAATCCTGTATATCTCTGAGAATGATCACTTCGCGGAATTTTGGATTAAGCGAACTAATGGCATTCTGAATTATTTCACCTTCCGTTGCTGCATTCGCGCTGTCATCGGGAAGTATATAACCGGAAGTTAGCTCATAGTCTTTTTCTTCATCATCATAGTAATTACTTATGGAAGTGGTTTTCATCTTATTCTTTTTATTCATGTAAGTTCTGGTCAGATTAAGTGCTATGGTATAAAACCATGTTGAAAATTTTGCAATTTCAACATAAAGATGTTTCGATTTATACAGTCTTAAAAAGGTATCCTGAGCCAGATCCTCTGACTCTTCTTTATTGCCGGTATATCTGAAAATAAAATTAACAAGTCTGTCTTTATATCTGTTAACAAGTTCATTAAACGCCTTTACATCCTCTTGTTGAAACAGGAGTATCAGCTCTTCATCCGTTAATGTCTTATAATCTGTTTCAGTTTTTCCGGGCATTTAAGCTATTTAATAAACTTATATTTAATGTTATTGTTCCGGGTAAATAATTGGATATGTTATGATTCATTTACCGCAGATATTATTTATAAGTGAGAACATTTTTGTGAATCTGTTTCCGCCGGAAGATTTAAGTGAGATATCGGCGTAATATATATTTTTAAATATGGATTTTATTTTATCCTGCGAAGTCGCGGTGGCAATTTTTCTGTAAACAGGCAGAAGTTCGAACTGTTCTTTTGACCAGATCTTTAACTCTCTTTTAAGACTAAATTCATTCAGACCTGCAGAAGACGGATCTTTCAATTTGTAAATAGCCGTGAATGCCGAATTAAGTAAAAAGACAAGATACACTTCAACATCTTTTTTCAGTGAAATTTTTCTGTAGATCTTTACGGCAAGAGTCACATTTCCAAGAAGAATTGCTTTTATAAAGTCTGCTTCAATAAAATCCTTTTCAATACCGTTACAAAGATTTACAGAATCCGCCGTAACTTCACCTGTTGAATAACAAAAGGTTTTCAGCTTTTCTATTTCGGAATTGAGCTCCTCAGGAGAATAGTTGGAAAAATTCAAAAGATGCCTTACGGTTTCTTCCGTAATCTTAATTCCGTCAAACTTTTGAATAACCCAGCTAATAAGTTCGTCTTCACTGAACTCATCAGTTTTAAGAATATGTATCTTATCGGTGAAAGATTTTATACCGGAAGGATCACCTCCTGACATAATAGAATCGGCAGCAAAAATTTTATCCGGATCGGTTTCATCATCATTAGATATTAGTATCAGCAGGGTATCGGGATTCGGTCTCTTAATATATTCCGCAATGGCAATTTTTTCATTCTTCAGAAATTTTTTTGCATTCCTGATCACAACGACTTTTTTATCCGAAAAAAGTCCGGTATTACTGCATTCATTTAATATATTTTCAATGACTTTATCATCTGCATTAAAATGTATCAGATGATTTTTTCTGTCAGGATTATTATTGGTGAATGCGTTATATAAGGAATCAGTTATTTCATCAGACAGTAATTTGTCTTTTATAAATAATAAAAGATTATTCTTTTCAATGTATTTTACTGCATTACTATTTAAATCATTAAATGAAATTTTTTTAAGTGTCAGGAAATTTGATGTTGTTTTTGCCATGAATGAAAATAGTCATTATCATTAAATTATTGTATAATAAAATTCATATAACAAGGTTAAGAAATGCAGCTGTGTCTTAATTCACTAATAAAATCAAAATAAAAAAGCCGTCTCATTTTAAATTGAAACGGCTTTACATAAACTTAATTAAATCTTTTTTACATTACTTCGAAGATAAAGTAACCTTTGTCATTTTAACATCAGTTACAGGTTTGTCATTAGGTCCGGTTTTCACTTTTCCGATTTTATCAACTACATCCATTCCTTCCACTACTTCGCCGAATATAGCATGTTTTCCGTCCAGCCAGTCTGTCGGCGCTAAAGTTATAAAGAACTGAGATGAACCTGTGTTTGGACCTCTGTTTGCCATAGAAAGAATTCCTTTCTTGCTGTGTTTTAACCCGGGACCGAATTCATCTTTGATCGTTTCTTTTGATCCGCCTGCTCCGGTTCCTGTAGGATCTCCGCCTTGAATCATAAATCCGTCTATTACTCTGTGAAATATTATTCCGTCATAATATTTTTGACTGATCAGCTTTTTGAAATTTGCAGTTGTTAAAGGTGCTTCTTTTGTGAAGAGTTTGATCTTGATCTTTCCCATTGTGGTTTCCATTATAACGAAATCACCGTCTGCAGATTTTTCTTCTTTACCTGCTGTTTCTGTTTTCTCTGTAGTAGAGTCCATTTTTTCTGTAGTTTTAGTTTCAGAATTTGTGTTTGTAGTAACAGTATCTGTTTTTTCAACAGTTTTTGTTTCTGTCGTTGTGTTTGTTTCTTTTTTAGTTTCAGTCTTTGTCTCTGTTTTGGAAGTTTCCGTTTTCTCCCCGCATGATATTAAAATCATTGCCAAGATCACAACGGAAAAATACATCACTATTTTTCTTTTTAACATTTATATCTCCTTGGTTTAAATATATTAATAAAGTTTATTTAAAATTGTTTTAAAAATCTGATATCGTTTTCATAAAACAGTCTGATATCAGGAACGCCGTGTTTTATCATAAGTGTTCTCTCAATTCCCATTCCGAATGCATATCCGCTGTAAATTTCCGGATCGTATCCTACTGATTCAAAAACATTCGGATCCACCATCCCGCAGCCGAGTATCTCAAGCCATCCGGTATATTTACAGACTCTGCAGCCTTTGCTTTTGCAGAGAAAACATTCGACATCCATTTCAGCAGAAGGTTCCGTAAAAGGAAAAAATGAAGGTCGGAGTCTTGTCTTAAGAGAATCACCGAAATATTCCCCGGCAAAATAATTTAAGGTGCCTTTAAGCTCGCTGAACGTAACATTTCTGTCAACATAAAGACCTTCGACCTGATGAAAAAATGCAAGACTTCTTGAACTTACATCCTCGTTTCTGAAAACTCTTCCGGGAGATATTATTCTTACAGGCGGCTTAATCTTTTCCATTATTCTTATCTGCGCCGAAGAAGTCTGCGTTCTCAACAGATATTTTCTGTCCTTGCCTTTACTGTCAATATAAAAAGTATCCTGCATATCCCTTGAAGGGTGATGATCAGGCGTATTCAGTGCATCGAAATTATGATATTCATCTTCTATTTCAAATCCTTCATAAACTTTAAATCCGATCTTTTCAAAAATTCCTGAAATTTCCTCAAGCGCCTGACTGATCAGATGTTTTGTTCCTTTGTTGAACGTTCTTCCGGGAAGAGTTATATCAATGTTATCATCTTCGGAGGTGTTTTCTGATTCTAATTTTGCTTTCTTATCTTCATAAAGTTTCTGAATTGATACTTTAAGTTCATTCAGGGATTTGCCTGTAGCGCTTTTGGATTCTTTATCAGTATTTTTGAAATCCTCAAAAAGTCCGCTTAGAATTCCGTTGCGGCTGAGATATTTTAATCGGTATTCTTCAAGTGATTTTTCGGAGTTAATTTTTTCCGATTCGGCAAGCGATTCTTTTTTAAGAGTTTCGATTTTTTCTAACATCGTAAGCAAAAAGTTTGAACTTTCTGAAACAAAAATAGGCGAATTAGCATCCGCCTTATTTTTTTAAAATTATCAGGTATAGTTTATTTTAAGGCGAATTTCACGACTTCCGTAAATGCCTCTGAATTACCGTAGGCAAGGTCTGCAAGCATTTTTCTGCTGATATCAATATTCTTTTTATTTAGTGCATTGATAAGCTTTGAATAGGTTGTATCATTCATTCTTGCAGCTGCATTGATCCTTGTGATCCACAGACTTCTGTATTCTCTCTTTTTTAATCTTCTGTCTGTATAAGCGTGAGTAAGTCCTTTCTCTACTGCATTTTTTGCAGCCGTATATACTTTGCTCCTGGCTCCGTAATATCCTTTTGCTTCATCTAAAATTCTCTTTCTTCTTCTGTGTGACGCTACTTTATTTTTTGAACGCGGCATATTTTCTCCATTAAAAAATTAGTTTAAAAAATTGTTTAAGCTTGTATCAGTCTTTTAACTGTTCTTGTTTCCTGCTCTGATACCAAAGTAGCTTTACCAAGCTGTCTCTTTCTTTTGTTTGATTTTTTTGTGAGAATATGGCTTCTGTAAGCTTTTTCCCTTTTTACCTTTCCAGTGCCGGTTACTTTAAATCTCTTTTTAGCGGCTCTGTTTGATTTCATTTTAGGCATCTTCTTTTGCGTCTGTTTGATTTTTATCTTCTGTAATACCTTTTGTATTATCAGCCTTTTTTTCTATAATTTCTTTTGTAACTTTTTGATTTGCAGTTTCGGGATTTTCAGCTTTCTTTTCCTTTGCCAGATTGTCCTTATATACTTGTATCTTAGCTTTATCAGGTAAAAAATATGCGAATAACTGCTTGCCTTCCATTCGCGGAGGAGACTCAAGCTTTGCAACATTTCCCAGCTTCTCAATTATTTCATCCATCAGTTTTTTACCGATCTCAGGATGAGTTATCATCCTTCCCTTAAACATTACATACGCTTTTACTTTGTGACCTTCAAACAAAAACTGCCTCAAATGCTTTGTTTTAAACTCAATATCATGTGTGTCTGTGTTTGGATTGAATCGTATCTCCTTTATATTCATCACATGCTGATTCTTCTTCGCCAGTTTTTCCTTTTTTTGTCTCTCGTAATTGAATTTTCCGTAATCGACTATTTTACATACAGGAGGTTTTGAAGTTGAAGAAATTTCCACAAGATCCATTCCTCTTGATATTGCAATTCTGAGAGCTTCCGTATTCGACATTATTCCGAGTGCGTTTCCTTCGTCATCCAATACTCTGATCTGCGGAGCGCGGATCTGATCGTTTACTCTCTCTTTGTACTTTTTATTTTTAATAAACTATAGTTTGAATTTATAAACCCGGTTTAACAGCCGAATTAATTATATCCGGCTTTTTCCCGGACTTGCAATTTAAGTTTTTCTATGAACTCATTCAATTCAAATTTTCCGATATCACCCTTTTTATGTTCCCTGACTGAAAGATTACCGCTCTCCTTTTCCTTATCACCTATTACTATCATATATGGAATCTTCTTATTTTCAGATTCCCTTATTTTAAATCCTATCTTTTCGTTTCTTAAATCAATGTTAACTCTGAATCCTTCAGATTTTAATCTTTTTTCAAGCTGACCGGCATATTCAAAATGTGCATCTGCAATCGGGAGAATGCTCACCTGTACCGGCGCTAACCATACTGGGAAAAATCCACCGTAATGCTCAGTCAGAACGCCGACAAATCTTTCAAAAGAACCGAATACGGCTCTGTGAATCATTACCGGTCTGTGTGCATTTCCGTCACTGCCGGTATATTCCAGTCCGAATCTCTCAGGCATTGAAAAATCCAGTTGTATTGTTCCAAGCTGCCAGTTCCTGCGCAGACTGTCCTTTACTACAAAATCTATCTTCGGTCCGTAAAAAGCTCCGTCGCCTTCATTGACTTTGTATTTTATCCCTGCTTTGTCAAGTGCGGTGGCAAGCGCTTTTTCGGAATTATCCCATACTTCCGGAGAACCTATATACTTTTCAGGGCGAGTGGATAAATAAACCTGAACTTCTTCAAAACCGAATGTATTGTAAACGTCAAAAATTAACTTTATCAAAACCGTTACTTCGTCTTCAATCTGATCAGGAGTGCAGAAAATATGAGCGTCATCCTGAGTAAAACTTCTCACTCTGAAAAGTCCGTTGAGCACTCCGGATAATTCATGTCTGTGCACAAGCCCGAATTCATATAATCTCAGCGGCAGATCCCTGTAAGACTTCATACCGGTTTTATAAACCAGCGTACTGCCGGGACAATTCATCGGCTTTACCGCAAAATCCCTTTCATCAATATCAGTGAAGTACATGTTTTCCTTATAATTATCATAGTGTCCTGACTGAAGCCATAGTTTCTGATTGAGAATGATAGGAGTATTAATTTCCTGATAATTTAATTCGATAAGTTTTGAACGCAGATATTCCTTCAGATTATTCAGCAGTATCATTCCGTTATTATGCCAGAATGGAAAACCCGGACCCTCTTCATGAAATGAAAAGAGGTCAAGCTCTTTTCCGAGTTTTTTATGATCTCGTTTCTTAGCTTCCTCAAGATTCTTCAGATATTCATCAAGTTCTTTCTGTTTCGGAAATGAAATTCCGTAAATCCTTTGAAGCATCTGTCTATGCTCGTCACCGCGCCAGTAAGAACCTGATACGGATAGAAGTTTTACGGACTTAACCTTTTCGGTAGAAGGAAGATGAGGTCCTCTGCAAAGATCGGTAAAATCACCCTGCGAATAAAGCGAAACGTTCTCTTCGTCTTTAGCAATCGTTTCAAGTATTTCCACTTTATACGGATCAATCCTCTCTGACTGAAAATATTTTATCGCGTCAGTTCTTTTAAGATCTTTCCTTTCGGGTTTCAGTCCTCTTTTGGAAATTTCAAGAATCCGTTCTTCAATTTTTTTAAGATCTTCCTCAGAAAATTTCCTGTCTGAATCAATATCATAATAAAAACCGCTTTCAATTGGAGGTCCTACGCCGAATCTCGCTCCGGGAAATAATTCCTCCACCGCCTGAGCCATCATATGAGAAGTAGTATGCCAGAAAACCTCTTTACCCTTTTCAGAATCAAATTTGTGAAATACAATTTTTGAATCCTCATTCAGAACTGTGTTAACATCTTTCATCAAACCGTTTATTTCGGCTGCAAGAATTTCTTCAGCTAGTCTTTTGCTTATAGATTCAGCTATTTCATAAGCTGATACACCTTTGTCAAACTCTTTTACAGAATTATCCGGAAACGTTATTTTGATTTTTTCTGACAAACTTAAAATATTTAAAAAATAAACCTCACGAATTTAAAACTTCCAATTCGTAATTTGCAAAACGTAATTTGTAATTGATTCTGTGGGCGGTAATGGATTCGAACCAATGACCTCTACGATGTCAACGTAGCGCTCTAACCAACTGAGCTAACCGCCCTTCAGTTTTTAAGACTTCCAAAATACCTTTTTTATGCTGCTTTTTCAATGAACTTATCCGGTTTTTTTAATATTCTTAAGATTTCAGGCAAACAAAACTTATTGAATTAAAGAATACTATCTCCGAAACCGGATCTGCTAAAAAAGTTCATACGGAAACTGTTATTAAATATCCCTTTTTAATAAATAATAAATATTTTTATTTTAAATCGCTTAAAAAAAATTATTCCATAACTTAATTTATTCTGCATGAAAAAATTTTATTTATCTTTACTGTCCTTCACGGCAGTATTTGTTTTTTTCTCATTTAATAACAGTGTTCAGCTAAATCAAAACGGTTTACCGATAGATTCTCTGGAAGCTGAAAAAGAAAATTTTGTTAACATTGTAAAAGAAACAATTAAAGGAAAAGAAGGCGTATCATCAGATTCAGTTTTCAGAGATATTCAGATGCTGAAGGGAGTCCCTGCAGAAAATCTTCTGAATATAATGAATTACGGTTTCAGTAAAGCTCTCGGCGTCGGCTGTGATCACTGTCACAACACTACAGACTGGGCTTCCAATGAAAAAAACGCAAAACAGATATCAAGGGAAATGATGAAAATGTCAGGACAGATAAGAGATATGATAAGTAATATAAAGGAAATTGAATCGGAAAAAGCAACGATAAACTGCACTACCTGTCACAGAGGTGAGATAGTACCGGCATTAAAGATGAAGGATTGAATAAGCATCAGCCGGAATTTCCTGAATAGAATCTGATGAGATTTTCGTAGGTTTTGCTGAGTTTGATGCCGCGGCGGGACATAACTGTTAAAGCCGTTTCAACGGCTTTTTCTGTCCGGTAACGGACTGGCTTGTTTCCGCTTTCATTCCATGTAAAAGAGCCGATATCTTTACCGGGAAAGCCGCCTCCGAATATGTTAGCGAATATTCCGGAAACTGTGCCTGTGTTCAGCATTGTATTTATTGAAGTCTTGGTATGATCTCCTAATATGCTTCCCAGAAACTGCATTCCTGTTTCTGTTTCCTTTTCATTTATTTTCATTCTAATCTTTGAATAATTATTCTTCAGATCGCTTGTAACTGTATCTGCACCGAGATTTACAAACGGACATATATAAGAATGACCGGTAAATCCGTCATGCTGTTTGTTTACATATGAATGAAAAACCGATTCTGCAATTTCACCTGCGACTTTTGAATTTTTACCGATACTGCAGGGTCCGTATATTCTTGTTCCGGATTTTACAAGCGTATTCTTTCCGATAAATACAGGTCCTTTTATAAAACAAAACGGTTCTATTGTGCAGTTTTCTTCAATGATTATTTTTCCTTCGGATGCATCAAGTACTGTGTTTGGATATATTTTCGATTTCGGCGAGATCAGAATGTTTTTATTGTTTATAAATAAATCCGACTTACTTGCTTTCTTCAGACTTTTATCTGTCTGAAAATATAATTCAAGATCTGTGCTGAGTCCTCCGCTGAGAAAATACTTAACGGCATCCCATGGATAATTTAAAACAGATAAATCACCTGAATCAGAAATTTCAGTTTCATTGAATTTATGACTTTTGAAAAAATCTTTGAAATTGAGTTCTTTCGAACCGTTTTCATTAAAATATTTTTTAAATTCCTTTGTTTTATCTTTCGATAAATAAACGGAAATCAATTCACCCTTATAAATATAAATTTGATCCTTCTTTTTTTCCTTTAGTATTTTATTCAGTATATCTATACCGAATATTACTCTTCCGTTTAATAATAACGCATCGTCCTTTGGTATATGATTTACTTTTTCCCTGTTAATTTCTTTCATTAATTCTGAAATGGAATCCCTGCATACCAGCGAAACTTCAAACTTACCGTTTAGAATTTTAATGATCCTGTCTTTTATACTGCCGGTTCCGCATTTTATGTCAAATGACGCCCTCAGCATATTTAATGGGAAAAGGTCTTCGCACTTATTGTCTTCAAAAATTATGACTTCCATTTCGGACTGTTTATTTATTAATCAAAAAAGCCAATATGAAAATATTGGCTTTAAATTTTTGTAAATCCTGAATAAATATGTTTTATGCTTTTGTTTCAGCAGATTCAGTCGTTTCAGCAGATTTTTTAGATTTTCCGTATCGTTTGTTAAATTTCTCAACTCTTCCGGCTGTATCTATGATCTTTTGTGTACCGGTAAAAAACGGATGACATAATGAACAAATTTCGACTTTTATTTCAGGTTCAGTTGAACGCGTTGTAAATAACACTCCTCTGTTTTCCCCGCAATTGCAGATTACATCGCATTTGTAATACTTAGGATGAAAATTCTTTTTCATTTTATTGCTTATTTATTAATTGGACAAAATATCCAATATGATTATGACTTTCAAGAGAAAATTCAGAAGCAGAGGTGTTCTGAAATTTCATGTTCCGATAATTATTATTTTTAAGACTAACGGAAATTTATTTAATCGTCTCAAACGGTTTTAAATGATCAGGTCATTTCCAATAACCTTAATTTCAATTTAAACTAATCTATATTTTTCATAAATTCTTAAAATTAAATCCGGATATCATAATACAGATATATTGAAAAAAATCATTTCCGTTGTAGGAGCCAGACCAAATTTCATGAAAATGGCTCCCATTCATAAGAAGCTTCTTAAAAATAAATCCAAAGTCATTCATAAGATTGTACATACAGGTCAGCATTATGATAATAAAATGTCAGGTGTTTTTATCAAAGAGCTTGATCTGCCGAAACCGCATATTTATCTCGGTGTAGGTTCGGCGTCGCATGCCGAGCAGAAAGCCCGGATCATGATTGAGTTTGAAAAAATTCTTTTAAAGGAAAAACCTGATCTTGTGCTTGTGTACGGAGATATAAATTCAACCGCCGCAGCCGCTCTGGTAAGTTCAAAAATTCTTACTAAATCAGGTAGGTCTGTACCTGTTGCTCATATCGAATCCGGTCTAAGAAGCAATGACCGGTCAATGCCTGAAGAAATTAACAGGCTTGTTACCGATGTGCTTTCTGATTTCTTCTTTGTCACTGAATACAGCGGAGTCAGGAACTTGCTGAAAGAAGGCGCAGATAAAAGAAATATTTTCTTTGCAGGAAATACAATGATAGACTCACTCGTATTTTATCTGACAAAAGCGCAAAAATCCGGAATACTGAAAGAACTGTGTATTTCAGAAAAGCAATACGCACTCGTTACTCTGCACAGACCTTCCAATGTCGATGTCAAAGCTAATATGCGGAAAATTATCTCCGTTTTTGAAAATATTAACAAAATAAATCCATCACTCGATATAGTATTTCCTGTTCATCCCCGCACTTTAAAAATGATCGGCGGGTTCGGGCTTGAAAGTAAAATTCAATCAGTAAAAAATCTTATAATTACCGAACCGTTCGGATATTTTGATTTTTTAAAACTTACTTCAAATGCAAAATTTATCCTGACTGACTCCGGCGGAATACAGGAAGAATCTACATACCTGAGGATTCCGTGCCTCACGCTCCGTGAAAATACTGAAAGACCTGTCACATCAGAGCTTGGCACAAATGTGATTTGCGGACTTAACGAAAAAAAAATTGTTAATCATATTAAAGAAATTGAAAACGGCAGTTTTAAAAAAGGAAAGATACCGGAACTCTGGGACGGTAAAGCCGCCGAAAGGATCGTTAAAATTTTATTAAAATTAATAAAGTAATTTTACAAAAGCAGAAACCGGCTTTTATCAGAAAAGTAATTGACGCATTAAATGAACGCTTCGGCGCTCCGTATGATGTATCCGTAAACAGAGCCGGGATTCTTGATGTATTAATTGCAACCAAACTGTCCCAGAATACAACTGACAAATCCTCTTTTGCTGCGTTTACGAATCTAAAAAAGAAATTCAGTAACTGGGATGAAGTTTCAAAAGCTGATGTCAGAATAATTAAAAATGAAATTAAAGTCTGCGGACTGGCTGAAACAAAATCAAAAGAAATATTATCTCTTTTGAAAAATTTGAAGAAAAATTTCGGAAGTCTGGATCTTGAATTCATGAATGAATATACGGATGAAAAAATTTATGAGATTTTTCTGAATCATAAAGGATTCGGTGTGAAGACAGTTTCATGTGTTCTGATATTCGCAATGGGAAGAGATGCATTCCCGGTCGATACGCATGTTCACAGAATCCTTAACCGGCTTGGGATCGTGAAAACTTCATCGGCGGAAAAAACTTTTGAAGCAGTGAAAGAAATTATCCCCGAAGGCAAAAAATACGAACTGCATTCGAATCTGATAAAATTCGGAAGGAATATTTGCAGAGCAAAGAATCCTTTGTGCAGCATCTGTTTTTTGTATAAAGTGTGTGAATTTCCTGAAAAGAAATTTTACCGTTTTAAAAAAATTAATGCGTCAGATATAAAAGAAAATAATTTTATTATACTTGAAAACTTAAGCTAAGACTGAGACAGATTTGAAATTAGATAAAAATAAAATTCATAAAATTCTTGTAATTAAATTCGGCGGGATAGGAGACATTCTCCTGACCACTCCCGTACTTCCCAATCTCAAAGCTTTTTTTCCCGATGCTGAAATTAATTTTCTTACCGTACGTCATTCGCGTGATATCCTGATTGATAATCCTTATATCACCAGAGCGTTTACTTATGATGCAAATGAAGACAAGTCCTGGTGTCTGATTAAAAACATAAGAAAGCAAAAGTATGATCTTGTTATAGATTTGTTCGGAAATCCGAGGACTGCGCTGATTACCTTTTTAAGCGGAGCAAAGTACAGATTCGGCTTTAATTTCAGAGGAAGAAATTACGCTTATAATATCAGCGTGAAAGGAAGAGGAGGAGAAGTGCATAATGTTGAATTTAATCTCGACTCTCTGAAAGCTCTTGACATTCCTGTCGTTTCCAAAAAACTTTATCTGCCAGTAAATATTGTTCATAAAGAATTTGCTGATGAGTTTTTCAGTTCAAATGGTCTCTCTTCGAAGAAAGTAATTGGAATTTCAAAGACCGGAGGCTGGGAATCCAAAAGATATAAAGCTGAAGATTATACAAAACTGATGGATATACTGAATGAGATCTATGATGTTAATTTTATTCTTTTCTGGGGGAATCAAAAGGAAAGGGAAAATTGTGAGATGATAAGAGACTCTGTAAAAAAAGGAAACGCATACCTAATTCCCGACAGCCCTATCAGATATCTTGCCGCTATAATTGAGAAATGCGATCTTGTGATAGGTAATGACTCAGGCCCTTTGCATATAGCTGTCTCGATGAACGTCCCCACGCTCGGTATTTACGGACCTACTAATCCAAAACTTCAGGGTCCTTTCGGCGATAAAAATCTGTCAATAGTAAATGAAAATATTGACTGCCTTTATTGTAATCTGCTTGAATGTAATATAGGAAATATCTGCATGACGGAATTATCAAAAGACAGGATAATAGAAAAAGTAAAAGAGCTGATACGGATCAACGGAGTGAAAATGTAAAATAAGTTTTTAATGTATTCAATAATTCTTATTTTGTTCAACTAAAAAATTTTTATGGCAGAAGCTGTAAGCAATAAATATCCGAAAGGGATCCCGTATATAATTGGCAATGAACTTGCCGAAAGATTCAGTTTTTACGGAATGAAAGGGATCCTGGTAGTTTTCATGACTCAGTATCTTATGGGTTCGGGCGGAACAGATGTAATGAATCCGAATGAAGCTACAAAATGGTATCATGTTTTCAGCATGGCGACTTATTTTTTTCCGATAGTAGGAGCTATTATATCCGATGTTTTATGGGGAAAATATAAGACGATAATATTACTGTCTGTTGTCTATGTGCTGGGTCATGCTGCTCTGGCAATTGACGAATCGAGAATAGGACTGGCAATCGGACTTACGCTTATAGCAATGGGCTCCGGCGGAATAAAACCCTGCGTTTCAGCTCACGTCGGAGATCAGTTTGAAAAAAAGAACAAGCATCTTCTCGAAAAAATATTCGGTTACTTTTACTTTTCCATAAATCTTGGAGCCGCAATTTCGACTTTACTTACTCCTATATTACTCGACAGATACGGACCTCACGTTGCATTCGGCGTTCCGGGTCTGATTATGCTTATTGCTACTATAGTTTTTTATATGGGAAGAAAAGTATTTACCGCGATACCGCCTGTTGGATGGAAAGCGTACAAGACGGATGTATTCAGCAAAAAAGGGAAAAAAGCAATACTGAATCTCAGCATTATGTATATTTTTATCGCAGTATTCTGGTCACTTTTCGATCAGACGGGATCTTCGTGGGTGCTGCAGGCTGAGAAAATGGATAAAATGGTAAACCTTGGTTTTACGCAGTTTGAACTTCTGGCTTCTCAGATCCAGGCAATTAATCCCCTGCTTATAATGATATTCATTCCGATGTTTACTTATGTCATATATCCTTTCGTGAATAAATTTTTTCCTCTGACAATGCTGAGAAAAATTTCCATCGGTATGTTTCTCGCTGCATTTTCGTTTGCAATAATTGCATTTGCGGAAACTTCCATATCTGCCGGCGGTACTCCGAGCATTCTTTGGCAGTTCTGGGCTTATGTAATTCTTACTGCAGCCGAAGTAATGATCTCCATTACCGGTCTTGAATTTTCATATACACAGGCGCCGAACAGTATGAAGTCTTTCGTAATGGGACTCTGGTTTCTCGGAGTTTCTCTTGGTAACGGTATTACTGCGCTTGTAAATCAGCTAATCGTAAATGACGACGGTTCATTTGTCTTCGAAGGTTCTGAATATTTCTGGTTCTTTTCAGGACTTATGCTGTTCACCGCTTTTGCTTTTATAATTGTAGCCAAAAGGTATAAGGAAGAAGATTATATTCAGGTTAGGGATGTTAACACCGAACCGTTATTAACTGAAAACTGAAATTTATCAAAGTCTTATCCTGTCTGCAGGAATAAAATCCGGAATGCTGTGATTTATATTTTAAGTTTAATATAAAGTTCAATATCATTAAATTAATTTTCTAAAAATCAATGAAAGGAATTCATGTCTAAAAACACACCAATTACTGTCGCATACGGTGACGGTATCGGTCCTGAAATAATGGAAGCAACACTTAATATAATAACTTCCGCCGGAGCTGAACTTGATATTGAAACCATAGAGATCGGCGAGCAGGTATATCTGAGGGGAAATCTCGCCGGAATAGAACCGAGCGCATGGGATTCTCTGCGCAGAACAAAAGTTTTTCTGAAAGCACCTATCACAACACCGCAGGGCGGCGGCTATAAAAGTCTGAATGTTACAACCAGGAAAACATTAGGCCTTTATGCTAATGTAAGACCATGTATTTCTTATCATCCTTATGTTTCTACCAAACATCCCGTAATGGATGTGGTAATTGTCAGGGAAAACGAAGAAGACCTTTATGCCGGAATTGAATACAGACAGACTCAGGATGTCTATCAGTGTTTAAAACTTATTTCAAGACCAGGTTCTGAAAAGATCATACGATACGCATTTGAGTATGCAGTTTATAACAACAGAAAAAAAGTAACGTGTTTTGTAAAAGATAATATAATGAAACTTACCGACGGTTTGTTTCACAAAATATTCAAAGACATTGCAGCTGAATATCCGGATATTGAAAATGAAGTATGGATAGTAGATATTGGAGCGGCTAAAATGGCAAACACGCCGGAAGATTTTGATGTGATAGTAATGGAAAATCTTTACGGCGATATTTTATCGGACGTAGCCGCTCAGATTACCGGTTCCGTCGGACTTGCCGGTTCATCAAACATAGGAGAGAATTTTGCAATGTTTGAAGCCATTCACGGATCGGCTCCGAGAAGAGCAGGACAAAACCTTGCAAACCCGTCCGGACTTCTGCTCGGTGGAGTAATGATGCTGAACCACATTGGTCAGAGTGAAATTGCAACCAAAGTACATAATGCATGGCTTAAAACTCTCGAAGACGGAATTCATACATATGATATTTTTAAGGATAATATCAGCAAAGAAAAAGTCGGCACAAAAGAATTTGCAAAAGCCGTCATCGAAAGATTAGGTCAGGTTCCCGAAAAACTAAAAGCTGTTAAATATAAAAAATCCGATGAAGTGAAAAGAAAACAGGCCGATGTGTCAAAATTAAAAATTCAGCAGAAAGACCTTGTCGGCGTGGATATTTATCTCGACTGGAGAAACGGTTCGGCTGAAGACCTCGGCGAAATTCTGAAAAAAGTCGGCACCGATAATCTTAAACTCGGATTCATAAGTAACAGAGGCGTAAAAGTCTGGCCTGACGGCGAACCGGAAACTTTCTGCACCGATCACTGGAGATGCAGATATGTTACCGTTAACAGCGGAGAAACCATTAATAACTCCGAAGTAATAAAGCTGCTTGAAAAAGTATATGATACCGGTTTTGATTTTATAAAAACAGAACATATTTATAACTTCGACGGTGAAGCGGGTTATTCCTGATTTGTAATTTTATTTTTATAAGCTCTGATAAAATCCGGTTTAAGCCGGATTTTTTTTGTCCGGATGTTGACATTTAAAAATAAACTCTCTATTTTTGTAAAGCACTTTATTTTATAAAGCACTTTAAATTAAATCAAACATGGAATCAAAACAAGCTGAACTTGAACTGTCTCTGATAAAAAAAATGATGGAGGACACCCGAAAACTGAATATCGATAACGGTATTCATTATATATTCTGGGGTATATTGGTAGCTCTCGGATTACTGATAAACTATCTTATGCTTGTGTTTAAATTTTATACAAAGTATATAGGATTTGTATGGCTGGTGATGATGGTATCAGGAGCAGTTGCCGATATACTGATAGGCAAATATCAAAGCAAAAGAAGTAAAGTATCCACTTACGCAGGAAGGATTTTGGCTTCATTATGGCTTTCGTCAGGAGTAGCAATGTTTATTTACGGTTTTGTCGGCTCTTTCTCCGGAGCATACAATTCCATATTCATCTGTCCTGTCATCGCTACATCTCTCGGTATTTCCTATTTCACAAGCGGATCAATACAGCAGCTCGGATGGCTCAGATCAGTATCATTCGGATGGTGGGCAGGAGCAATAATAATGTTTGTATTTCCGGGAATTCATACTTTACTTATTTTTGCAATAATGATAATCATGCTTCAGATAGTACCGGGAATAATACTCAATAAAAAATCAAAAGAATTACTTACAGAAATCGCAAAATGAATTATGACTATCAGCAAATTGACGATGTAATACATTCACGGATAAGAACTGCAATTATGGCAGTGCTTGTGGGAACTGAAGAAGCGGAATTCAATTTTCTAAAGGAAAAAGTAAATGCAACTGACGGCAACTTAAGTGTTCATCTGAAAAAACTGGAGCATGCGGGATATGTCAGCGTTAAGAAATTATTTATAGACAGAAAACCCGTTTCAAAATATAAAATCACTGCAAAAGGATACAAAGCTTTTGAAAATTATATCAATAATCTGGAAAATATTATAAGATCAAATAAAAAGTAATCATTATTATAAATTAACCAATATGACAAAACAAACTAAACTAACTACACTAAAAAAAGAACAAATCGAAAAGGACCTGAAAAATCTTAAAGGATGGAAAACAGATTATTCATCAATAAAAAAAATCTTTAAAACAAAAGGATTTCCCCAGACAATGGGACTTACAACTGCCATATGCGCATTATGTCAGCAGCATGACCATCATCCGGATTATCTTACTCTGAAATACTCTGAGGTCGAGGTTTCTTTTTCAACGCATTCGGTTAAAGGAATTTCACGGAAAGATTTTGAAATTGCCCGCGATATTGAAACTTTAAAATTCTAACTAAACATGAAAAAATATTTTACAAAGCTTATTGCATTATTGATTCTGTTTCAGTGCGGGAATTCATTCTCACAGGACAATGAATCTTCTGAAACATCGCAAGTCACTGTTATATCAGGTAAAGTGACCGGTGAGAAAAACGAAGTAATCTCAGGCGCTAATATAGTAATAGAAGGAACAATAGACGGCGCTGTTTCGGATGATAACGGTTTATATGATTTTGAAACTGAAAAAACCGGACAGGCGAATCTTATTGTTACTTCAATTGATTACGCTACAAAAAACATTCCGATTGATATTTTACCGGGACAAAAAATGGTTCTTAATGTGAAGCTGACTAAAACTGAAATTAAAACTGACGAGATACTTGTAACGGCAAGTTCTTTTACTTCCGGAAATAACACCGCCGTAACTCTTACTCCGCTTGAGATTGTCAGAATACCCGGCGCAGACGCTGATCTGTACAGGGCTATCACTACTTTTCCCGGTTCAAATCAGGTGAACGAAGGCAGCAGAATAACCGTGCGCGGAGGAAATCCCAATGAAGTTCTGACGATAGTTGATATGGCTTCGCTTTACAATCCGTTTATCTTTGATGAAACTTTTAATACTTCATCATATTCAACTATTAATCCATGGGGGCTGAAAGGAATCAATTTTACAAGCGGCGGATTTTCCGCTAAATACGGAAATGTGCTTTCTGCAGTGCTGGATCTTAAATCCTATGACATGCCGCAGGGTTCGGGAATGTTTGCATGGCTCGGACTTGCAAATGCATCTCTGTCAGGCGTTTATCTCTCCGATAACAGAAAAATCGGAGCGACATTTACTGCAGGTAAATTATTCCTCGAACCGTTTTTCGCCATTAACGGAAAGCATTCTGAATATTCACCAATCCCACAGTCAAACCAGCTCGGAGGCACTCTGTCATTTAAGCTTGGAGAAACAGGCAATCTTAAAATGTACGGTAATTACAGTGATGATAAAGTCGGGATCAGAAACGCAGGTCCAACTTATGACGGATTCTTCGAAGGAAGCTCTAAAAGTTATTTCAGTAATATAAAACTGACCACCGCACCGTCAGTTTCGACGCTGTTAAGTGTCGGAGGTTCATTCAGTCTTTATGAAAACAAATCCAGATACGGAGTTCTTAATACAACTGAAAAAAATATTTATTCAAAAGGACGCGCGGAATTTACTTTGCAGTTGAATAATAAGACTGATTTAAACACAGGTCTCGAATATGAATATAATGAATATGACATCATCGGGGCTGTTCCGCTGTATTCATATAATCTTGCTTTAAACGCACCGTCAGTAAATCTTGATACAAATTCAAACAGCGGAAGACTCGGCGCATATCTGGAAGCGCAGATAAGACTGACTGATGATCTGTTTGTAATTCCGGGCGTAAGAACTGATTACCATTCACTTTCTTCAAAAGCAAGTTTCGATCCGAGAATTTCTTTCGGATATCTTGTAAAGCAAAATCATACAGTAAGAGGAGCATTCGGACTTTACCATCAGTATCCGAGTCTTCTAGATTACTCCAGGTCCAGAGAAAATGAACTCGAGCCTGAATCAGCTCTGCATTATATTCTTGGATATGAATTTAATAATGACAATAAAATAATTTTCCGGGTCGAAGGTTATTATAAAGATTATTCAAATCTTGTGCTGTTTAACAGAGCGAATTATTTTTACGGCTCGGAAGGTGACGGTAATGTAAAGGGAGTAGATGTCTTTTTTAAAACAAAGATCTCAAATAAATTTACCGGCTGGATCTCATATGCATATTCCGATTCCAAAAGAAGACAGTTTGACGCACAGATCCTCGCGCCGTCAAATTATGACATTACAAATAACATGAGTATAGTCGGAAGTTATAATCTGACTGACAGAATTGTATTCGGACTTTCATACAAACTCTCGACCGGAAAGCCGTACACACCTGTAAGCGGCAGTACTTTTGACAGCACAATGAATGTGTATGTCCCAATATATGCTCAAACAAACAGCGGCAGATTTCCGACCTATGACAGACTTGATATGAATGCACAGTATATTTTTTCACTGTTCGGAAAATTTGCCGTCGGTGTGCTTGCCGTTAATAATATTTTCAATAAGGACAATCTGTATGATTACACTTACAATTCTGATTACTCAGCGCAGTTACCGATTTACACAAACAATAAAAGAACTTTGTATGTCGGTCTCGGATTACAATTATAATTTCAAAAATTTTTTATTAACCAATATTATTTTCAAAAGGAGAAATTACAAATGAAACTAAAAACAATCTCAGCCATTTTTCTGATGTTCGCATTTCTTACAGGATTTAATTCTGTCCGGGCGGATTCGGACTTTGACAAAGCAATTCTCAAAGGGAAAAAAACTCTTAAAGAGGGAATGGATAAAAGCGATGCATCGGTACTTAAAAAAGCGAGAGGACAGTTTGAAAGGATACTTCAGCTGAAACAGCAGCCGTGGCTCGTTAATTATTACATCGCTCTTGCCGATTACGGACTTGCAACAACCGGAATGAGAACTGAAGACAAGGAAACGATAAAAAAATATACTGAGTCCGGTATAGATGTGATCAATAAATCCATTGATGAAAATCCTGATTTTTGTGATTCTTACGTTTTGCTCGAAAGTCTGAATTTTAACAGATGGCAGTATGAACAGGAAAAAATGCAGGAAATAATCACAGCTACTCAAAGCGCAGATGCAATGGCAAAAAAGCTTGAAGCGAATAATCCGAGATACGTTCTTGTAACAGGAATATCACAGTTTTATACTCCTGAAGCATTCGGAGGCGGTATAAAAACTGCAATTCCTACGCTTGAGAAATCCGCTGAACTTTTTAAAACACGTCAAGAAAAAAGCGAACTGTATCCGGACTGGGGTTATGATTTGGCTCTCGGATATTTAGCATTGAGTCTGTTGAAAAGAAACGATGACGGAGATATGTCAAAAGCTAAAGATCTCATAGATGAAGCTCTGAAAATAAATCCGGATTCCGGATTTATTTCAGGTTATGTTCAGAAAGAGTATAAAACAGTTTCTTCGGACAGTAAATAAATAATTTAATATAAAATACGCCGTGAATTTCTACGGCGTATTTTTTTACAATCTCCGATAACTTAGAGTAATCATTTTTAAAGATACTAATTCTTTATTCTCTGTTTCAATTATATATGATTATTTATATATTCATTTCAGAGTAACTATCCTAACAGTAATTTTCAAAACCGGGTCTCCGGAATCCCAAACTCCCCGAAAAAACAATTAAAGCATTAACTTGTTGAAAGACAATTTTAAAAATTAAAATTGTTATTCATGAGCGCTGCAACTAAGACATCTTTTATAGAATCTACCAGGTTCTTTTTAATAAACGATTATGAAACTGTTTATACTGAGATACCTAAAGTAGCCTGTACATCATTTAAAGTTTGGATCTCCGAACTTCTAGGAAAAGAATTTGACAGAAGCAGATGGGAATACATACATGAGCTTGATCTTCCGATGATAACCGGAAACAATATGTTAAATTTATATCCGAATCACTTTAAGTTTTGTTTTATCAGAAATCCGTGGGACAGACTTCTGTCATGCTGGCTTAGTAAAATAAAGACTGAAGACTATGATGACGGAAAAAACTGGAGAAAGGGAGTTGAGAATAATTTCTGGAGATACGGGAAAATGTTCCGCTCGGGAATGTCATTCAATGATTTTGTAAAATCCGTTACACAAATTCCTGATGCAAACGCTGATGCGCATTTCAGATCACAGTTTACTTTTTTTTATGATAATAAAAAAAGAAAATGTGTTGATTTTATCGGAAGGTTTGAAAGAATAGATACCCATTTCCCTTACATCTGTGAGATCATGAATGCACCGGTTACAGAGCTTCCGCATGTACACAGACAGGAAAGAACACATTACAGAGATTATTATGATTCCCTTACTGCTGATTTGGTTAAAGAAAGGTATTCCATGGACATTGAATTATTTGGTTACAGGTATGAAGATAAATATTAAACAAATTATATTTTTTTCTAATAATATAATTTTTTTTATGTATCAGTTTTCCCGGGATTTTTTTCTGTTAAAAAATTTCAGTAGAGTATATCCGGTAACACCTGCCAGTAGTGATGACATCAGTATAGCAATTTTTGACTCGTCAATGGTTTTATTATCATCGAAAGCAAGAAGAGTTATGAAAATAGACATTGTAAAACCGATACCTCCCAGGATACCTGCTCCTAATATATTCTTCCAGTCAGGTTTTTCGGTAACTTTTACAATTCCGGTTTTAACTGAAAGATAACAGAATAAAAATATTCCGGTAGGTTTCCCGATGAAAAGTCCCGCCATTATTCCGATTGTATTGCTGTTCAGAAATCCCGAAGTCCAGTCGCCGCTTAAAACAATTCCGGTATTCGCAAGAGCAAACAGCGGAAGTATTATAAACGCTACCGGCTTATGAAGCCCGTGCTGAAGTCTGTATGAAATGGATTTGGAATCTCCATTTCCGAAAGGTATTACAAATGCAAGAAGTACTCCTGCAATAGTTGCGTGCACACCGGATTTCAGCATGAAGTACCACATAAATACACCAAGTATGAGATACAGATAAAGTATATTTATTTTTTTTCTGTTCATTACAAGCATGATCAAAAACATAACTGCAGCCATTGAAAAATAAAAAACAGAAAATCCTTTCGAGTAAAAAACCGCTATTATAATTATCGCGCCAAGATCGTCAGCAATAGCCAGAGCAGTAAGAAAAACTTTTATTCTGACGGGGACTTTATTCCCGAGCAGTGAAAGAATGCCGAGCGCAAACGCAATATCCGTAGCCATAGGAATTGCCATTCCTGACTGAGTGTCAGTGCCTGCATTCAGAGAGAAATGTATCAGAGACGGAACAATAATACCACCCGCGGCGGCGATTATGGGAAACATTGCAACGTTGAGATTGGATAACTCGCCGATGTAGATCTCCCTTTCTATTTCAAGTCCGATAAGCAGGAAAAATATCGCCATCAGCCCGTCATTGATCCAGTAATAAATCGGATAATGTAACTTGACGGCATCTGTTGTAAATCCGATTTTAGTTTCCCAGAAATTCAGATACCCCGGACCTAAAGCGGAATTAGCAATAAGAAGAGAAATTGCTGTGCAAAAAATCAGCAATAAACCGGAAGTTTTTTCACTTTCATAAAACTCCCTGAATAATTTTGTTAACCTGATATTTGTAATTGAGATTTTATTCAAAAGATTTTAAATTCGTAAAACAATCTTGCAGATTCAATTCTTAAAAAATTAAATTTTATTATTGCTTTAAAAATTCAAAGATAAATTTATGAGTAATTTTGTCTTAGTAAATAATAATTTAAAATATATTAACATTATAATTTTTAATGTTTATCCATATATTTGCAGAAAATAATTTTATGCTCTGTCTGAAAAAAATATCTCTGCTTGTAATAATGTTGTTTATTACTTCGGTAGCATATTCGCAAAATACAAACTGGGCTACGCTGTCTTATTATTTTTCTAACGGACCGGTATCTCCAGAATATCAGTATAGTTACAGAATTATTCTCAGTGAAAAAGGTGAAGGCGTATTTTATTATACAAATGCCGAAGGCAGTAAAGAAAGAAGTTTTACAGTCAGCTCTGATGCTATGGAAAAGTTCAATAAATATTTTAAGATAAGTGATGTCTTTTCCGTAAGTCCGGATTCAATGGAGACAGATTTGAAATTAATCGGAGGCGCAGTCAGTACACTCGAAGTTACAATGTGGCAGGAGCCTGATCTGGATGCAAGACCAACAACCATTACTTTACCGGCGCATATAAAGGATGAGTATTTTGATGACATAAGCTGCATTTATAAAAAAATAGAAAATCTTGTTCCAAAAGAAATTAAACTGGAATTTATAAAACAATAATTAAAATATTTCATGAAAAATCTTCTTGTTATCGCTGTTATTTTTTTAAGTTTCGGCAATACATACGCTGATTACAAATGGTATGAAATTTCTTACTTTCATTCCACAGGTCCGGTCTCTCCGGAGTATCAATATAATTATAATATCAAGATCAACGCTGACGGATCAGGCGTTCTTGATTTTACAAAAGCCGGCGCAACAAAAAGTTATAATTTCAGTGTTAGCAAAAAGAATCTTAACAAAATAAACTCTGCATTTATTAAGAGCGGTGTAATGGATTTAAGTTTGGATGAACTGAATTCTGAAAAAAATCTGATCGGCGGTCCGGTTTATAATGCAACTATATCTATGAATTATGACCAGCTCACGGAAGAGTATGTAAAAAGATCAGAGCTGAAAAAGAAACTACGGGGCGAGAATGACGAAGATCCTAATCACAACAGGGACGAAAGAGGATTCAAAACAAAAGGCAAAAGACCTATAATTTTAATACCAAACAGAGTCAGCGAAAAATATTCGCAGGGTATACATAATTTTTATCTGGAAATAGAAAAGGTTGTTCCAAACTCAATATGGACTGAAGCAATGAAATGATTTCCGGGAGTTAAAAAATTTATTAATCCCGGATTTTTTTAATTGTAAATCCGTCTTTGCTGTCTGAAATATCATAACCTTTTTGCTTTACGAGCTCCCTGATCTCATCAGCTTTTTTAAAATCTTTTTCTGATTTAGCTTTAGTTCTGTCTTCCGCAAGCTTTTTTATCTCTTCCGGAATTTCTGAATCCCCGTCATTTAAATTCAAAGATTCCAGTCCTAATCCGAATACTTTATCAAAATCATAAAGTATATGAAGTTTCTCAACGTCATTAAGCGAACTGTCCTTAACAGCTTCCCATAATACAGCCATTGCTTCCGGCATATTCAGATCGTCATTTATTTTTTCAGTAAAACTTTTTTTATAATCTGAAATTATCTGCGCCGAAACGTCTCTTAATTCTCCTTCTGCTGATTTCATATTGAGAACCCGGCTTTTCAGATTATTGAAACCGTTCTTTGCCGCGTCAAGCGCATCAAATGTGAATTTTTGTTTACGCCTGTAATGCGCCGTCAGAAGAAAGAATCTGTAGTCATGCGGAGAATATCCTTTGTCAGTCAACGTCTGAAGTGTTATGAATTTTCCCGTAGACTTGGACATTTTCTCATTCCCCATATCAAGGAATTCACCGTGAAGCCAGTAATTCACAAACTTCTCGCCGTTGCACGCTTCAGACTGCGCTATCTCATTTGTATGATGAATTGGAATGTGATCCACACCTCCGCAATGAATGTCAAAATGTTTTCCGAGTATCGCTTTGCTCATTGCGGAACATTCGATATGCCATCCCGGAAATCCCGTGCCCCACGGGGATTCCCATTCCATCTGTCTTTTTTCATTCTCCGGAGAAAATTTCCACAAAGCAAAATCAGTGATGTTTTTTTTCTCGGCAGAATATTCTATTCTCGCTCCTTCCTTTAATCCTTCAATATCAAGCTTTGCTAGCTTGCCGTAATCCTTTAAAAGCGATGTATCAAAATATATTCCGTCGGATGTTTTGTATGTGAATCCTTTTTCCTCAAGGCATTTTACCATGTCGATCTGTTCTTTAATGTAGTCTGTAGCTTTTGTATAAATATCCGGCGGAATAATATTCAGCAAATCTCTGTCCCGGAAAAAAACTCCGGTGTAATACTCGGAAAGTTCCCAGACGCTTTTGCCGAGCTGCTTTGCTGACTTTTCCATTTTATCCTCGCCTTCATCCTGATCTGAAACAAGATGACCGACATCAGTAATATTCATTACATATTTTACGTCAAACCCGTTATACCTTAATACTCTGAGCAGTATGTCCTCAAAAAAGAAAGTTCTGAAGTTACCGATATGCTGATAATTATACACCGTAGGACCGCAGCTGTACATTCCGACTTTACCCGGAATGACCGGAATAAATTCTTCTTTAGATCTGGTAAGAGTATTAAAAAGCTTCAGCATTATTCGTTATACTTTTTTAAAAATTTTATAAACTTAAATTTTATAGCGGATACTTGAAACAGATAAAAGTGTAATGAAAAAATAAAAGTTACAGCTCGCCAATATCTTCAAACCACAGCCTTGGATTTTTATCAATAAATTCTTTCATCAGATCTTTGCATTCTTTGAGATCAAGATTTATAACTTCGATTCCGTGCGACTCCATAAATTCACGGGCTCCGCTGAATGTCTCGTCCTCACCTGCAATGACTTTTTTTATTCCGAACTGAACGCTTGCGCCGGCGCAGAGATAGCACGGCATCAGAGTGGAATATAGTACAGTATCTTTGTAAATGCCTATCCTGCCGGCATTCTGCAGACAGTCGATCTCTGCGTGTATTACGGGATCATTATTCTGAACTCTTTTATTGTGTCCCCTGCCTATGATCACATTGTCTTTTACAAGTACTGATCCGATCGGAATGCCGCCTTCAGACAGACCTATTCTTGCTTCGAGTATTGCTTCCGTCATAAATTTATCCATGATGCAAATTTACAATTTAAAAAAAATTATTTATATACTATGTCAGTAAATTAATAATATCCGAATGCTCGGGATAAGTTTTCAGCAGCTCCTCTCTGTCCGCCAGTTGGAAATCTTCAAAATGAAATCCCGGAGATACTGTACATCCTGCAAGACAATATGAATCCTTATTCAGCAAAACCGCTCCGAACCAGTTTCCGGCAGTGATTACAACCTGCGGCAAATCTCCTTCATCAGCATTAAGTCCTAATCTGTTTACTTTCAATAAACCGTATGAGTCAATTTCAAAGATCAGCAGAGTGCCGCCGTCATAAAAATGCCAAAGCTCATCCGATAATATCCTGTGAAATCTGGATCTGTCATTTTCCGACAAAAGATAATAAATAGACGTTGAAATATTTCTGTCACCTCTGAATTCACCGGGCAGATGCTCTTTCTTTATGGAAAGATCTGATCTGTAAACTTCCTTAAAAAATCCTCCTTCGGGATGCGGTTTCATTTCAAGCTTTTGTTTCCAATGTTCAGGTGTTTTCTTCATTGCTGATTTAATTTTATTGAACTGATCTGTATGAATCTTTTACAAGTTTTTTTAAGACCTGATTAATTTGTAAGGATAAAATTTCTTCGAGTGGTATAGGAATTCTTATTGTCCAGTTCTGATCGTTCACGGTTCCCGGGCTGTTGATTCTGTATTCTGCTGTGCTGAAATTTTTCAGAAAGTCCTTGTCAAGATATAAATATTCCTGCATAAGCTGTATGCTGAAAATTGAATTACATTCAAATATTTTCTTAATTGATTTGCTTATAAATTCCGCAGTCACCGGCATTTCTTTGTTTCCTTCATAACCGATATATCTGCAGTATTTTAATTTTTCAGAATATCCTGACATATAAGTATCTACAAACTCCCTTGCGTGATCATAACTTAACTCTATAATATTCAATAATTGATACACATTTGTAATTTCTTTTCTCCATAATAGTTTACCGCCTTTTGATTTCTGAAGATTAAACAGTTTGCTTTTTAGCTCTGAAACTTTTTCCGCACTGAATCCTTTTTCTTCAAAAAACTTTCTGAAAAAAAATTCATCAGCGCATCCGGCTTCAGTTTCATACCAAACCGGTAAAGTACTTGAATCATGGGTGGATAAAACGGAAACTGAATTAGACCTGTATTTTTCCGGCGGAATGAAATTATAATTTAACGCAGGAGTTTTTTCCCACCGCTGCACGCTGATTCCCGTAACTCCGAATTCCTTAAGAATTTTATCCGAACAAACTGGCACCGTACCGAGGTCTTCGGCGCAGGGCAGCATTTCCGTACTCTGATTCATTTCGGATAAAATGGTCCTGCCGTGCTGTTCCCATTCGTTTTCATTTTCAGGATCAAAGCGGCCTTTCAACCCTCCGGTTTCTAAGGCAGTTTTATTTTCAATGGTCCAGATTCTGAATAGACCTATGAAGTGATCTATCCTGAACATACTGTAAAAATTCTCCGCATATTTTAATCTGTGTCTGATGTATCCGTAATTATCAGCGGCAATATTAAACCAGTTATAAGGAGGCATTCCCCATCTTTGTCCGCCGGAAAAATACATATCCGGCGGAGCACCTGAAGAGAGGTCAAGTTTGAAATAATTTTTATAAGCCCAAACGTCAGCGCTGTTTCCTGAAACAAGAAAAGGGATATCGCCCATAATCAGAATTTTTTTTCTGTCAGCGTATTTTTTCACGGTAGTGAGCTGTTCAAATAACTGCCACTGAACCCAGTAATGAAATTTTACTTCATCCGCTTTTTGCTTAATAATCTTTTCAGCATTTAATGAAGACAGGTATTTATATTTCCATTCCCAGTCCTGCCAGGCTTTTCCCTTATGTAAATCCGATAAGATCTTAAACAGAGCGTAATACTTCAGCCACTGAATATTCTCATTCACAAACCTGTCAAACTTTTCTGAACCTGATGAATATTCCGAATCAAATATTTTTCTGAGCAGTTTTAGTTTTTCTTTTCTTATATCGTAATTTACTTTAATGTTTTTTTTGGGAAAGCTTTTTTTAAGTTCGCGAAGTTCTTTTCTGAATGGAACAAGATCCGTCATTCTGAGTCTTCTGATGCAAATGTAAACTGGGTCGATTGCAAAAGTGCTGATAGCGCTGTATGGAGAAAAGTCATTTCCTGTTTCATTAAGAGGAAGCAGCTGAAGTATTGACAGACCGGTCGCTCCGCACCAGTCTATAAGCAGACGCAGATCCGGGATTTCTCCAATGCCTGTACTTTTGGAAGAATAAACGGAAAACAGCGGCAGAGCCGTGCCGGCGCGTTTTCTGATCCCGATCCTTTCCCATTTCTCTGAAGTCCGGGAATATTTAAACTGGTCTGTATTCAATTAATAATTATTTTGGATCGCTTCAAATCTTTTCTCAATAATTTCCTTTTCGTATAATTCCCTGCCGTCTTTATACTTTGACAGATTGCTTACGGCTTCGGAAATTCTGTTAATAAACTCCGGCTCCGGATCAATGCCTGTAATTTTATATGACAGCTCCATCGCTCTCTTCGCATATTCGAGTATCTGAAGCGTTTCAATTCCGGAAATATCAGAGAAGAACCAGCCGCAGCTTGTGTACATTAGCATTGAAAATTTCTGCATTTCAAGCAGGTCTATGCTGAGTTCAAGTTCCTTTTCCGACAGAATTTTTTTTGCATGATCGAAATAAAATTTTATCCTGACCTCATCGGAAGGATCGAGAATAATATTTATATAATCATTTCTTGCCTCCCACACATCTTTGAAAATATCGTTTCCGTTATTCTCATAAACTAAAATAAGTTCATCTCTCAGCCAGTCAAGACTTGCCCTCAGTATTTTCCGCCATTCCTGCGAAGGAAACTCTTCCGACCTGCCGCAGCCGCAGTTTTCCCTCCATCTGCCGACGCCGTGAAGACAGCTCCATGAAGTGCCTGTTCCGTCTTCGCCACTTTTTATTTTAACTTCATAATCAGGCGGATGGTCATTTAGATATTTGCCGTAATTGGTTAATTCAAATTCAGATTCCGGAAGCAGATCGCTGAATAAATATGATAAACTCCTTTCTGCATAATGCTTGTGATGCCCGAATGTTTCGCCGTCCACTGCAACGCTTATCAGAGTGTCGCCTCCGAATTTATCCACAGGAACCTGTCTTATTCTTTCCAGCAGTTTTTCAGAGCTGAATATATGATCATCGAAGGCAATATTTTTTGACAAAGGACCGTCATAGAAAAAAATATTTATAGATTTCTTTTTCCCTCTTCCGTGATAATACACATACGGACTGCCTGTAAAAATATTTCCGCCGGAAACATCATGCCAGTGCCTTTCCCCTGATTTTCGGACTTTATCCGCCTGTGACGGATCAAGAATAACATATCCTATCCCTTCTTCTATAAGCGTTTCAAGCGTTTCTTCATTGCACGCTGTTTCCGAAAGCCAGATACCTTCCGGCTCTCTTCCAAAATGAAATCTGAAATCCGTTACTCCCCATTTTATCTGCGTAATCTTATCCCTCCGGTTTGCAAGCGGCATTATGAGATGACTGTACACCATAGCTATCGCATTTCCGTGTCCGCCGTATTTTTCCAGACTGATCCTGTCCGCTTCTGTTATCTTTGCATATGTCTTCGGATGCATGGCTTTTATCCAGGATAAAAGAGTCGGTCCGAAATTAAAACTGTAATATTCAAAATTGTTAATTCTCTTTACCACTTTACCGTGATGATCCACAATTACAGCTTCGGTATTCGGCTTATAGCATTCCTGAAATATTCTCTCGTTCCAGTCGTGAAACGGTTCAGCCGAAGACTGCGGCTCGATCTCATTTGTCCATGCATTTTCTCTCGGTGGCTGGTAAAAATGACCGTGTATACAGATATGTATATTTTTCTTCATCGTAAAAGTTTTTTCTAAACTAAAAATAGTTATTTAAAAATGTTAGTAAGAAATATATATAATTACAGGTAAACTTCATCCTGTTAATATACTGTCTGTCACATCTGTCTAAAACGTTTAGATTTAAAATTAAAGTTGTATCACTTTTATTGATCTTTCTTTTGACAGATCAAAAGAAAGATCAAAAGAAAAATCTCCGCTAATGAAAAATTGTTGGAATGACCGGAAACGTTTGCGCTGCTGCTCCGTATATCTTCGTGTCTTTACTGTATTTTAAGATCCTGCGATATTAAAGAGACTTCGGTACAACTCAATAAAATATTCAATTATCTGATTTTAACTTATTTATAGACTAAAAATTGTTTTCAAAATAAACTATCTTTTTAAAATTAATTCATTTCACATTGAGTAAAATTCAAAAGTATTCGGTAGAAAAATTTTTTTCCATCAGGACAATTTTCGACTTCACAGTTTCAAAAGATGACAAAACTATATTTTTCATTACTAACACTTCCGGAAGTCCGCAGATATGGTCTGTGCCGATAGAAGGCGGCTGGGCTGATCAGATCACCACATGGCATGATTCAGTAAAAGCGCTTTATCAAAATCCCAAGTCCAGGGAACTGGTTTTTTTAAGCGACACGAAGGGCAATGAGAATCTTCAGATTTACAAACTTGATGAGTCAAACTCTGAAGTTACTCACCTTACAAAAGATTTTGCAGACTCTCAGTGTTTTTTTCATTCATTCAATAAAAAAGGAAGCAAGTTTCTTTTCTCTACAAACAAAAGACTTAAATATAATTTCGACGTCTATCTTCAGGATTATATTACCGGAGAGAATTTTCTTATAAAAGCTTTTGATGATCATTACCCTACGCATGCGGAATCATGGAGCAGCAACGAAAGATATATTACTTATGTAAAATTTTACGGAAACATTAATATAGACATACTTCTTCACGATACCAAGAATGATACAATTGTAAACATTACCGAACATGATCCTGAGATCAATGTTTTTAATGCAGGTACGGAGTTTGATAAAAAGAATAACGGGTTTTATTTTATTTCTGATGAGGGAAGGGAATTTAAAGGAATAAAGTATTATGACATTAAAAAGAAAAAGAGCAAGTGGGTTATAAAGGAAAACTGGGACATAACAGGTTACGCCTTTTCACATGACAAAAACATTCTGGTATGGAATGTAAATGTAAACGGTAACAACACGCCGAAAGTAAAAAATCTGAAAACAGGTAAAACTCAGAAATTAAAACTGCCGAAAGGTAATTACAGTCATCTTACTTTTACGAATGATGATAAGAAGATCGTTTTCAGCTGTGACAGTCCTTTGCATCCCGGAGATATTTTTGTTTATGACTTAAAGAAAAATACGTTTAAGCAGATCACTAATTCATTAGTCGGAGGTGTTTCAAAAAAAGGACTGACAAAACCGAGAGATATTTTTTATAAAAGTTTCGACGGTCTGAAAATTCACGGTTTACTTTACATACCGAAAGGTTTGAAGAAAGACGGTTCAAATCCTGCAATAGTCTGGCCGCACGGCGGACCGGAGCATCAGGAGATGCATAACTTCAGCAAATATGTTCAGATATTTTCAAATAACGGATACATAGTAATATGTCCGAATTTCAGGGGCAGCACCGGTTACGGAAAGACTTTTCAGAAGATGATATATAAGGACTGGGGCGGGGCGGAATTCAAAGACGTTCTTCACAGCGTTGATTATCTTAAGAAAACCGGTTATGTAGATCCGAAAAAAATTGCAGTGGTCGGAGGAAGCTTCGGCGGTTTTATGTGTCTGACCTGCATTACAAAAGCTCCCGATATCTGGAGATGCGCTATTGATATTTTCGGACCTTCCGATCTTTTTACATTTGTTAATTCCGTACCGGAGCACTGGAAGAAAGGAACTGATAACTTAGTAGGAAATCCGGAAACAGACCGTGAACTTCTCAAGGAAAGATCACCGATAAATTTTGTCGATAATATAAAGTGTCCGCTTTTTGTCGTGCAGGGTAAGCATGATCCGAGAGTTGTTGTGGACGAATCCGAACAGATAGTCAATAAGCTGAAAGAAATGAATAAGCCCGTGGAATATATCCTTCTTGAAGACGAAGGTCACGGATTCAGTAAAGTTTCAAATCAGATAAAAGTATTCAAAGCGAAGATCGATTTTCTGGAAAAATATTTAAAGTAGAAATTAATTGTCAAAAGGTAAGCTGGTTTTAGAAAACGGAGTGACATTCGAAGGAACGCTTTTCGGATACAAAGGCGGCGCATCCGGCGAAGTCGTTTTCAATACTTCTCTTACCGGCTATCAGGAGATCCTCACTGATCCGTCCTATTCTGGACAGATTATAATAATGACATATCCGCTTATCGGAAATTACGGAGTGAATGAAACTGACATCGAATCAGAAAAAATTCAGGCGGCAGGATTTGTAGTGGGTAATTACGAGGATGAATGGAGCAACTTTGAAGGAAGTCATTCGCTGGATAATTATCTGAAGAAATATCGTATTCCAGGAATATTCGGTATCGATACAAGAGCATTAACAAAAATGATAAGAAGCGAAGGTTCGATGAGAGGAATTATATCCGATGACAGCGTAAGCGATAAAAATCTTCTTGAGAAAGTTCTTAAGACGCCATCCATGTCAGGTCTGGACCTGGTAAAAAAAGTCACAACTCAGGATTCATATATTCTCAAATCAAAAAAACCGAAATACCGAATTGCTGTTTATGATTACGGAATAAAGAAAAACATTTTGAGAGAGTTTCTGAAATTTAATACGGAGCTGAAAGTATTCAGAGCTGATACGGATCACAGCGAAGTGCTTGATTACAAACCTCACGGCATTTTTCTTTCAAACGGTCCCGGCGATCCGGGAGCTGTTACCTATGCAATAGAAAATATTAAAAATCTTATACCTGCAAAAATTCCGATATTCGGAATCTGTCTTGGTCATCAGCTTATTGCTCTTGCACTGGAAGGTAAAACATATAAATTAAAATTCGGACACAGAGGCGGTAATCATCCCGTAAAGAATCTTGATAAAAATAAAATTGAGATCACGGCACAGAATCACGGATTCGCAGTTGATGAAAATTCACTGAATTCTGAAACAGTAAAGATCACACATACAAATCTTTATGACAATACCAACGAAGGTCTTCGTCATAGAAATTTTCCGGTAATGTCTGTTCAATATCATCCTGAATCATCACCCGGTCCGAATGACAGCAAGTATCTGTTTGATGAGTTTATGAATATTGTTCAGAAATAAATTTGTAATGAAATTTAATTATTCAGTATTTTTTTTTTCAATTTTATAATCTTTTAATAATTGAGTAAAATTATTGACGGAAAAGAAATTTCCTCCCATATTAAAAGCGAAGTCAGATCTGAAACTGAAATTCTCAAAAAGGAAAAAAACGTTACTCCGGGACTTGCATTTATCATAGCTGGTGAAGATCCCGCTTCACGTGTATATGTAAAAAACAAAGGCAAAGCCTGTGATGAAGCAGGGTTTTATTCCGTAACGGAAGCAGTTCCGGGCGATATCACAGAGTCAGGGTTACTTGATCTGATAAGAAGATTTAACTCTGATGAAAAAATACACGGCATTCTCGTTCAGCTTCCCCTTCCCGCTCATATTGATCAGAAAAAAATCATAGAAGCGATTGATTATAAAAAGGATGTTGACGGATTTCATCCTGTCAATGCCGGGAAATTATCCATAGGAGATAAATGCTTTATACCGTGTACGCCGTTCGGCATTACTGAAATGCTGCGAAGAAAAAATATTAAAACCGAAGGAATGCGCGCCGTAATAATCGGCAGGAGCAATATTGTAGGCAAGCCGGTTGCTTCGCTGCTGCTAAGACCGGAATTCAACTGCACTGTTACAGTATGTCACAGCAGGACCCCGGATCTAAAAAGCGTAACTTCGGAAGCGGATATACTGATCGCCGCTATCGGCAGAGCTGATTTTGTAAAAAGAGATTTCATAAAGGAAGGAAGCGTCATTATAGATGTCGGAATCAACCGAACGGAGGACAAAGAAACGAAATCGGGATATAAAATCACAGGAGACGTAGATTACAAAGACTGTTTTGATAAATGCGGAATGATTACGCCGGTCCCCGGCGGAGTCGGACCGATGACAATTGCGATGCTTCTGAGAAATACTCTTGACGCCGCGAAAGGAAAAATTTATGACTGAAAAATATTATGAGATAAAAATCGCTTTTAATGACTCCAGTTACGATGACATAATGAATGTTCTTTATATGGAGGGAATTGAAAACATACTTGAAGAAGAAGGTCAGTTAATAATAAATTTACCTTCGGATTCCAAAGATCAGATCCCAATGCTCCGCAAATCACTTGAGATCACGGGACTTATCGGTAAAAAAGATTTTTCATTCAGACTGATGGATAATAAGAACTGGAACGAGGAATGGGAGAAAACAATAGAACCGGTTTTAATAGACAACAGAATAATTATTTATCCTTCATGGAAGGAACATGAATTAAAAGAAACCGAAGGAAAAATTCTCATTCAGATAGATCCGAAGATGTCATTCGGTACCGGACACAATGAGACGACTCAGCTTGTGCTCGAACTAATGTCAAAGTACGTAGAGGGAAAAGAAGAGAAGCTTTTTGATTTCGGCTGCGGGACGGGAATTCTTTCCATAGCCGGAATAAAACTCGGCGCAGCGAAAGCGGTTGCAGTGGATATTGACGAAGATTCCGTTCTGAATGCAAAAGAATATGCTGAAGTAAATAATGTTCACGACAAAATTAAATTCATCAAAGGAAGTATCGGCGAAGTAAAAGGCGAATCGTTTGATATTGTCTGCGCAAATATAATAAGGAGCGTGATCACAGATAATATTGAAGCTGTTTCGGAATTAATGGAACCCGGCGGAAAATTATTCCTGTCAGGAATTCTGATAAGCGAAGATCAGGAAATTCTGGAATATCTAACGCAGTATGATTTTGAGGTGGCGGATATACAGATGAGTGCGGAATGGATAGGTATTTATGCTCTGAAAATCTAAATGTTTGTTTAAGAATAATTCCCGAAATACTTTCATGACTTTTATAATCACTGATAATAATATACTTTTGTAAAAAAATTTAAATACAATTATGTTAAACGAATTTAAGGAATTCATCTCAAAGGGAAATGCTCTTGACCTTGCAATCGGTGTTATCATCGGCGGGGCATTCGGGGCGATTGTTAATTCTACTGTTTCTGATCTTTTTATGCCGCTGATCGGGATAATACTCGGCGGAATTGATTTCAGCGGACTTTCGGTAACTATCGGCAGCGCCGTTTTACCGTACGGCAAGCTTATACAGGCAATTATAAATTTTCTGATAATAGGATTTGTGTTATTTCTGATAGTAAAAGGAATAAATAAATTCAGAACCAAAGAAGAAGAAGCGCCGCCGCCTGAGCCGACAAACGAGGAAAAACTCTTAACCGAAATCAGAGACGTACTTAAGTCCGGAAAGTAAAAATTGTAATAAAATTTGTATTTAAATACAAAAATGAATTACATATTTTAAAGGAAATTTAACACAAATGGCTAAGTTCGTATCAAATAAAAATGAAACTATAAGATTATTCAAGAATCCATTTCTTGAATATTTTTCTCATATACATCCTGCTACACCTCTTTTTGTATTCATTCCTGTTATAATTGCTACTGCATATTTCGGATCTGAAAATATTTCTGTTCTTGCATCTGTAATAAGTTTCTTCTCGGGAATACTTCTCTGGACTTTAATGGAATATGTGATTCACAGATGGGCTTTTCATTATCACCCGAAATCTGAAACGGGAAAGAGAGTTCACTTTCTCGTTCACGGGATACATCACGATTATCCGAGAGACGCAACGAGACTTGTAATGCCTTTGCTTGTTAGCTTACCTCTCGCTACGATATTCTTCCTTTTATTCAAACTGATTTTCGGAGATTATTATCTTTCAATATTTTCAGGATTTGTCCTTGGTTATGTTGCCTATGATTCGATCCATTACGCCACGCATCATTTTAAGATGAACAGTAAAATAGGAAAATTTCTGAAAGTCTATCATCTCAAACATCATTACGGAGATGATCAGACAGCTTACGGCGTCAGCAATCCGCTCTGGGATTATATACTCGGTACGGTACCCGATCACATAAAAGACAAGAGCGTAATTGAAATAGACGAAAAGAGCCGGTAGTTTTTCAGACAATAATGTTTTAACCCCTTTTTAAATTTTTTTACTGATTTGCAAAAGGGGTTTTTTATTTTTATAAATAAAATTTTATCCTTATATAAAATTCAATTCCACTTTTCCATTATGAAAAATAATTTATTTGAAAGACCGCAAGATCTGAACGACAAGTTTGAACATTTTCTGACATTATTTCCTGACAATATTGAAAGTGAAAACTATAATGACAGTGACGAAAATAAAAGCGGTATTCAAATCGAAAGAATAATTTCCGCAGGTCACATAACTCCGGAAGGCAGGTGGCTTGAACAGGAAAAAAACGAATGGGTAATCCTGATTAAAGGAAATGCTGATATATTATTTTTTGATGAAAGTAAATTTCTATTGAATGCAGGAGATCATCTTTTCATACCTGCAGGAGTAAAGCACAGAGTAACAAAAACTTCCTCTGACCCGGAGTGCATCTGGCTTGCTGTTCATTTCAAGTCTTAATTCTGTTTTTATTCCTTCCCGATTGTGAACGCCTTATTTTGTAATAATATCATGTGAAAAACCAATTCTTCTTCATCATTAACTAAGTTTAAAATTCTTTTCAATTTTCTTAAATTCTTAAAACTAATTTTTTATCAAATACCAAAACAACCGATATGAATAAATTTTTCTCAGCCGGACTCTGTGTAATATTTCTCAGCATTATTTATATTTCATGCGGAAACAACTCACCGGAAAATTATTTTAATATTGCGGTTTTAAATACCAACAGACTTTCAGGATTTGCCGGGAACGGAATGCTAAGGCAGCTCGAATCGCCTTCAGAGATAATGACCGGCGAAAATAATGAGACCGCCGCCATGAAAAGCGTTGATATTGTAAATTCACAGATCGAATTTCTTGAAACTAATTTAAGCAAGCTGAAAGAACTGAAACCAACGGATGATACAAAAGAAATGCTTGACGCTTCGCTTGCGCTGCATGAATATGTTTTACCTGTTTTTAAAAATGAATATACTCAGTTAGCCGGATTGTATGACAGCCGCGCATCCGAAGATAAGATCAGCGCTTTGTCCGGTTCCATAAAAGATAAATATTTGAAAGGATATGAAGACAAATACAATAAACTTATCGCGGCCGGAAAACTATATGCTGAAAAAAATAATATTAAAGTTAACTGGGGAAACTGAAAATAAAATCTGACTTTTCAACCCGGGAAGTTTAGTCTGTCTATCGGAAAATGTTTTATTGCTTTTTTATAAATGACATTTGTAAATGAATACACCCACAGGAACAGTAACTTTCCTTTTCACTGACATCGAAGGCAGCACAAAGCTGTCACAGGAATTTCCTGATACCATTCAGTCTCTTTTAGAAAAACATAATAATATTTTAAACTCCGCCGTCGAATCGAATAACGGATTTGTATTCAAGATAATCGGCGATGCATTCTGCTGCGCATTTGATAAAGCTGAAGATGCAGTAAAAGCCGCTGTCGAAGCGCAGACAGCTCTCGGTTCTATAAACTGGGAAGGAGCGGATATAAAAGTGAGAATGGGAATTCATTCCGGCGCTGCAGAATGGACTGATAATAATTATTCCGGTTATGTTACGCTTGCCAGATCACAGAGAGTAATGTCAACAGCTTACGGCGGACAGATCATCGCATCAAACAATACTTTTAAATTGATAAGTGAAAAAACTGAAGATCCCGCATACGATTTTTCATTTCGGGATCTCGGTGAAAGAAGACTGAAAGATCTCATTCAGCCGATCCGTCTTTTTCAGATAATAAATGACGGACTGCGTAAGGAATTTCCGCCGGTCAAAACTATCGACGCAAGACCGAATAATATTCCCGTTCAGCTTACGAGTTTTATCGGAAGGGAAAAAGAAATGAAGGAGATTAAGGATCTTCTTGCGGGAACAAGACTTCTGACGCTTGTTGGACCGGGAGGAACGGGAAAAACGCGGCTTTCGCTTCAGACCGGAGCTGATCTTATTGATAATTTTGAGAACGGAGTATGGTTCGTCGAGATAGCATCGCTTCAGGATCCGCAGCTCCTTCCGCAGACAATTGCGCAGACACTCGGTCTGAAGGAGCAGTCCGGAAAAAAAACCGAAGATGCAATTGCAGACTTTTTGAAAGACAAGAAAATTCTTATAATAATTGATAACTGTGAACATCTGATCGACGCATCGGCAAACATTGCATTGATGATGCTCCGTAAATCCCCGGGACTAAAAATTATCGCAACCAGCAGGGAAGCTCTGCATTGTGAAGGAGAGCAGACTTATAAAGTGCAGTCTCTATCTCATCATAAACCCGGCGGCAGTATCACGCCCGAGATCCTTTCTCAATATGAAGCGGTGAGATTATTCATAGAAAGGGCGACTGCGGTTAATCCCTCATTCCGCGTAAATAATGAAAACGCTCCGGCGCTGGCGCAGATATGTTTTCAGCTTGACGGGATTCCTCTTGCGATCGAACTTGCCGCTGTAAGAATAAAAGTCCTTTCGCTTAACAGCATCTGCGAAAGACTGGATGACAGATTTAAACTTCTCACCGGCGGTAACCGGACTTCCCTGCCGAGACAGCAGACGCTGAAAGCCCTTATAGACTGGAGCTATGACCTGCTGTCGGAAAAGGAAAAACTCTTGCTGCAGAGACTTTCGGTGTTTAACGGCGGATGGACAATGGATGCGTCGGAGAAAATTTGTTCGGATGAAATAATTGACGAATATGAAATTCTTGATCTGCTTTCCAATCTTGCCGATAAATCCCTGATTAAAATAATTGAATCTGAAAACAATATCCGCTACACTATGCTCGAGACAATAAAAAAGTACAGCATTGATAAGCTGTCCGAGTCAGATTCAATCAATGAAATTCATAAAAAGTATTTCGATTATTTCTGCGGCATCGCTGAAGAATCTGAAACTAAACTAACCGGCGCAGCGCAAAGGGAATGGATAAGTCTAATGGCTGATGATATTGAAAATTTCAGAGCATGTCTGAGATGGTC
Source organism: Candidatus Tepidiaquacellales bacterium UBA2330 (assembly GCA_002344965.1). GTDB lineage: Bacteria > Bacteroidota > Ignavibacteria > Tepidaquicellales > Tepidaquicellaceae > UBA2330. The sequence goes on from DDUU01000029.1 coordinate 107,945, forward strand.
TTTTGAAAATTATCCGGTAGGCTCGCTTAAGCTGACGGTTCATCTCGGAAAATTCTGGGAGCTGCGAAGTCATTTCACTGAAGCGCTTGAGTTTCTTAGGAAAAGTCTTGAGCATTCGGGATCCGCTGATGTTTTATGGAAAGCAAAAGCTGTTTACTGGACGGGGTTTTTTTTAATTCATCAGGGAAAGTATGAAGAATCAAAAAAGAATCTGAACCGGAGTCTGGAAATGTTCAGAGAAATAAATTATAAGGACGGTGAAGCCGTATCTTTGATTTCACTCGGAACGATAGGCGTGTTTCAGGGTGACTATGAAAATCTTTTTACTTTCTCCGGAGAAAGTCTGTCCATCTCGCGTGAGATAAATAACAGATCCTACATCGCAAGAAATCTGCAGAATATTGGTCTCGGCTTAATGCAGCAGGGAGATCATGATGCTGCGCGGAAAAAACTTGAAGAAGGTATTAAATTGTATCGTGAACTCGGCGATCCTATTCAGCTTGCAAAGATAATCGGAAACATTGGCGCGCTGGAATATCTTCAGACCAATTATGACAAAGCAAGGGAAGCGCTGAATGAAAGTCTGCAGCTAAGATATGAACTTGGAGACAGGCAGGGAATTTCGATTGCGCTGAATAATTTAGGATCTATAGCTTATATGCTTAAGGAATTTGATGAAGCGGAAAGACTTCTCGAAGAAAGTCTTGTAATTATAAGGGACCTCGGTGACAAAAGAGTTTATGTAACCGCTGTAAGTACGCTCGGCAGTATTGCAAATGACAAGGGAGATCTTGATAAAGCAAAGAAAATGTTCGTTGAGTCAATAACTGTTTCAAATGAGATCGGCGATAAATATTCTCTGTCAAAAGGTTTTGAAGGATTTGCGGATATTTATTTAACGCAGAATAACTACAAAGCTTCCTGTATTCTCGCTGCAAAATATATTTCCTTATTGGAATCATCTAAGAAGAATATCATAGAAGGTGAAATTGTCAGAATAGAAAATATCAAATCCGCTCTGCGTTCAAATCTGTCTGATACTGATTATGAAACATACTGGAAAAAAGGAGAATCAATGACTGCTGAAGAAGTGATGAAATTTATAGATGAAGTTGAATTGGATTATAGAAAATAAAAACCCGTAAAATATTTTACGGGTTCAATAAATTATCAAAAAATTTGTTTAGGTTATTTTATCAAAACCATACGCTTTGTTTGAACAAACTTCCCCGCTTCCAATTTATAAAAATAAACTCCGCTCGATAGTCCCGTTCCTATGAATTCTACAGTATATCTGCCTGCCGATCTGAATTCACTATTAATAAGTCTCTTTACTTCTCTTCCGAGAATATCATAAACAGTAAGCTTGATTTTTCCGTCTTCCGGAAGGCTGAAGTTTATTTTAGTTGTTGGGTTAAACGGGTTTGGATAATTTTGTGACAGGTTGTATTCTGTCGGAATTAACACTTTATTTTCAATACTTTCAAGCGAGTTTCTTTTAGAAAATAATTTTTGAATATCTGTGTTTATTGAATTTATATGCTCGTATATATTTTCAGGTTTCGAAGTTCTGATAAGACTATTCAGGATTCTTTTTGATTCGTATTCTGATTTTTCCTGCTTAGTAGCTGTATGGGTCTCAACCTTTGACTGCAGATCCTTAATTTTTTGAATTTCATGATCTCTTGAATTTTTGAATGTACTGAATATTTTTTCCTGAAATACTTTGCTGTTTGTAATTAAGGATTTTTTTGAATTATTTTTATATTTTGAATTTTTATTTGATTTTTCCTGAGGATCATCAATTAGGTCATCAATTTGATTTTCGACTATATCATCCGTAATTATATCTTCACTGAAGTTTTCTTCTGTATCTTCATTCTCAAAATCCGGATTGTCTGTATTACCACCTCCGGATCCGCCCTGCAGTCCGGCGATTAGACTTGTAGCTGCATAATCCCAGCTTGCAACCAATCCTAAATAATTATAAGGATTTTCATTAACTATTTGCTGAAATCCGGTCATTGCTGACTGATATTGTCCGAGAGATACTTTGCATTTCTGAATCAGATAGAATACTCTTTTTACAAGTTCGAAATTACTGCTATTATTAATTATCAATGATTCATAAAATGATTTAAGGGAATTCATCTCACTTCCCGCGCTGTCTAAATTAAATGAAGCAAAGTATAACTTGGAAACTGCATCAAGACTTTCCAAACTGTCAGCATTATCAGTCAGCAAATCATAACACATTTCCTTAACCGATTCATAATTACGTTTTCTCATCTCTAGACACATAGCAGGATATAGATTCGAAAGAGTAGAATTTTTACTTATATAATTAAGACCGGAAGATCTCGAATTTGACTTACCGCCTCCGCTTCCTTCGCCGTTGAAATAAATTGTATCATATACATTTTCGCTTAATTCTATTACCATATATTCTTCATTCTGCTCAATTGCGCAGGCTTCAGGTTCAAAAATAAAAACTATATCACAGTTTTCACCCGGACATCCGACATTCTCCAGAACAGGTTCAGTAAAGTCATTTAATATTTTAAAACAATTATAAACTGCGCTCTCTTCATGTGAAGAGGGTGAATCAAATGTTCCAGAGAAATGAAATGAGGATGTATCATTGATATTGAAAGTATTCGAGCCTAAATCAGTATGAAACCATCCGGTATTAGAAATTAAATTCACTCCTCCGGTTCCGGCAGTTGAGATTTGATTAAATCCTCCCGTGTATACTTCATCCTGCATTCCAAGATTTATTATTCCGTCAAACACCTGAATGCCGATTGAATCTCCATTGATAATATTATTATAAAAATCAGAATAAGAAGCAGGAGAGAGTACATTAAAACCTATATTGTAATTATAGATCTTGTTATTCTTAATATTACCCGATGCAATATTTGACAGCAACACAGCAAGGTTTCCTGATGTTGAGTTAAAGATATTTCTATTCATCACTAAAGAAATTAAATATGTATCATAAGCAAAACATTTTATCGCCGGAAACACGGGACTGCCTGTGTTAAATTCATTATTAATTATATACGCGCCGGTGAAGGACGGTTCTTCCTGACCTTCGCCTTGTTCACCTCCTGCTAAAATTTCATTTTGCACAAAATCCGCGGAAATGATTATCAGTGAATCAGAATTTGTGAGATTAAATTCATTGTAAGAAACATTAAAATCAAAACAGTCTATCAGCTGAATAGCTGCAGTGTCTCCCTTTATTCCGGAAAAAACTGAATTTACAATATTTACATCCGAGTTTTGAAGTTTTAATCCTTTCCAGAAAGAATTACTTTTTGGAGCAAAATTAACTTTCAGCTCATTCGGCGCGTCAGGAAACAGACCGCTTTTGAATTCTCCGCCTATGATGTTCCACTTTACTCCGTCTGCGAAGTTTATATTTGTGCCTGTATACAAAGAAATGTTTTTATTGCTGCTGTAAACATTGCCATTGCAGTTGAAAGTAACTCCGCTGATGGATTCATCAGCGACAAGCGTCCCGCCCTCCTGCATGACAGGCGCGAGTTTGTAAAGTTTACCTTCACCAGGCATGAAATCTCCAACATAAAAATAGTTTGTATCATATTTGTTAATTGTTACTACCGTACTGTTTTTTTCAATATCAATTAATTTCCAGTTATTGAATCCCGGTAACTGCGAAGAATTTATTTTCATAGCTACAAATCTTCTGCCGCCAATGCTATCTGAATTATCGAAGTTAAAAAATGGCGAGCATCTTCTGTTAACTATCATAAAGTACTTGTTAATTTCTGTATCATTTTCTTTTTGAAAAAATGACGCTTGTAAATAAGTCGAAGACTCAACATCAGGATTCAAATTTATAATATCAGGAATCGAATCAGAATCTATTTCTATTACCGGATACGTTTTTAATCCTTTTATATAAGTTGAAGTTGACATTTCTGCAAACTCACTTGAAATATGATTAATATAACTCTTCCGTGTGCTGTTCTCAAAACTTAGTAAATAAGGTCCCATATCTTTAATTTTTTTATTGAGATTACCTATATACTTCCACTTTTCCTGACCATAAGCATTTAAATATCTTGGTGTGTATGGCGCCGTCACGCTATGTTCAGCTAATCCTCTTCCCCATTGAACAGTATCAGTGTATTCGTTGTGAGAATTATAAGCAAAATACATAATTCCTTTTGCTCCGTAAGCTAATGCCAGATATGCCTGCAGACTGATTTCTTCATTAGTCGGCTCTTTCAGTTTATGATATTTATACCACCAGGAATGCGCCTGTAATAAATAAATGAACGGGACATTACTTATTCTTGATACCTCATCTGATAATTTATAAATGTAATTAAAAGTTATGGGCTGACAATATCCGTTACATCCTGACTGAAACTTTGTCTGAAGCCAGTATTCATAAGAATTTACGCTATTTGCTTTATAAACTAAAACCCCGTTAAGACTGTCATAATTATCATAATTATTCAAAGTTGGAGGGTTATAAGATTCTCTGTCATTTCCTGCAATTGGATCATTTGGTTTCCATCCTTCAAGACCGTAAACTTCCGTGAATATTTCTCTTAATCCCGCCGAATCAATCAAATACCGCTTTATCATATCCGCCGTAAAGTCATATCTTTCCCTGTCAGGTATAAAAGCTCTGACAAGATCATAGTTATAATTTACCATCAGGCTCATACTGTCATTTGTCAGGTCTCGTATCATTTTATTCACATACCCTATACTCGGCAGATGATTCATTTCAAACTCCTCTATATAAAATTTATACGGCTGATATTTAGAATTTAAAGATTGTCTCATTGATAGAGCAATTCCTTTGATTTCATATTCTAATTGTTTTATCAGATATGGATTTTCTTCCGGCTTTGTCATTAGTCTCCTCGCCGGTTCATTCTCAACTCTTATCCTGTCTATCCACATATCGCATTTTGCATACCAGTGAACTTTAAAATCTATCTGTCCGTCGTTGTTTCCGAACGGATCGGATTGATTTGGATTGAACCAATTGCCGGAGGGGATTATTAAATTACCTAATGTAGATGTATCAATCGGAAAATATTCTTCTATATATTTTCCATCATATATGCTATTTTCTTCCTTAAAATTTTTAACTTGTAATACTTGAATTATGGAATCCCCAACCCAATTTGTAATAATTATTTTGCATACTTCGATATCTTTGTTTTGAGGATTGTTTGCAAATACCGAATCAATCCTGATCCTTGGCATTACATACCAGTCATTAAATTTGTCTCCGAGATAAGGAACATCCCAAAAAGTATTCGCCTGCTCTTTGTTTCCCTTTAGACCGCTGACTATAAGCCCCGCATTGCTGCCGGGAGAGTCGCGGTCATATACACATCTCTTCACGTATTCTCCGCTTCCGTATTGTGAATAATCCTGAATGTCAAATACCGCAGGCGAGTCAACCCTGCTGAAATTGTATGTGTAAAAAAAATAATAAGGATCTACTTTCGTGCTTTCCTCCATTTGATAATCCGATCTCTGACCGTAGGCAAAATATGTTATGACAGGTCTTGTCATTAATGTCATTAATTCGTTCTGGCTGTTTTGAGTGATCCTGTATTTAATGAGAGGTCCGTAGCTGTTTGTATCGGCTCCAAGGGAATCTGCCGGAATTCTTGTTCCGTCATTATAAGTCCATCCGTAATCATCAATTGGTCCGGCATATAAATGCCACATATTAAAATTCAAAGAATCCGAAAGATAGTTATACATAGTATTGTCAAATACATTACTCATAGCACCGAGAATAAATTCCGCCTGCGGTGGTTCTGATGATGAAACTTTCCCTAAAGAAAGTCTTTCCGATGGTTTAAATGAATAGATCAAAGCTGCCGTTATCAGCAACAGCGAAATTAAGATCTTTGCTTTCATAACTTCTCCTTATCCGCTTATGCGGAATTTTAATTAAGAATAATTTTTATTCTCCTTTCGTTTTTTGATTAATTTTTAATTTTGTTCTACATCCGCTTTAATTTTTATAAAATTATCTGATTAGTATCATTTTTCTTGTTTCGGTGAATCTGCTGTCATAACTAAGAGTGTAAAAATATACCCCGCTCGGTAGATTACCGGCATTGAAGACTACTTCATATTCACCGGCTGATTGTCTTTTATTAACGATCTCTTTTACTTTCTTTCCCGAGATATCATACACATTTAACTTTATAAATCCGTTTTTCCGTATATTGTACTTTATTTTTGTTTCCGGATTGAACGGGTTAGGATAGTTTTGATAAAGTTTAATCTCAGTAGGTATGATTATATTATTATTAGAAATGGAAGTCAAAGGATAAGTTACAGTGTCTCCGCCGGTGAGAGTATGTACTCCGGTATTTCTGTAGTCATAGCTCCAACCGTTTAGAGAATCCGAAAAATTTATAAAATAGTATAATGCCCTTATGCTCGTATCTGGTAATTGATAACCCCAATTTAGTCCGCTATTTGTTGATTTTAAAATAACTCCTCGTATCTCGTTATTCGGAAATAAAATATAGCTACTTGAATAGACACCCCAAATGACATCAGGATTAATAATTTTGAACTTTTTTATAATTAAATTTGGGTTACCAATAATTGGTGTTAAAAGATTTTCCCATGTACTACCACCATCGGTAGTTTTTATTAAATTTTGTGATCCTATTCTACATCTCCAACCGGTTAAACTATCTTTAAAATAAATATCTTCCCATCCCCCCGGAGCAGGTATATCAAACCAAGATGTTCCCATATCTGTCGTTTTCCTTACATAGGAGCTTGTATGATTTCCATTACTTATAAAACCGATTCGAGGATTTATCATATAGATCCTGTCTGGTCCGTTGCTTAACTGCGGAGGATATTTATTCTGCCAGCTAATGCCGCAGTCTGTGCTCCTGTATACTCCGCCGGTAAAGGGACTGTCAAAACACATCCATACTTCATTTTCTGAAAGTACAGAAATATCCTGATATCCTGTAAAAGAATTAGGATTATTTGTCTGTATCCAGTTATTCCCGCCGTCAGTTGTTTTGTATAATTTATCGTCCAGCATGGATGCATATCCGGTTTCGGCATTTATGAATTTACACTTTGTATAAGGTCCGTTTGCAGAATCTGATTTTATTATTAACCAGTTTTCACCTCCGTTACTTGTTTTTATAATGTAACTCTTTTGATCCGTATCAGCTGATGTCACTGCATAACCTGTAAGTGAATCTGTAAAAGTAATATCGACTATGCTCCCGCCATTGAGATCAGGTAAAAACTGTTCTCGCCACCCGCCCCCCTGATTATGCGCGAAGCCGAATGCGATTAAGAATGTGAGAACGCTAATGTAAAATAGAAAATTTGAGAGTCTGTCAGGTTTGCGAATTTTTAAAATCGGTTTCATATTATTTTCATATTACTTTCATATTACTTTCATATTACTTTCATATTTTTTATAACTTAAACAAACTGAATTTAAAAATCAATTTCACGTAAGGAGTTGAAAATTAAAAAATAAAAAGCCGGATCAGTTTACCTGACCCGGCTTATATAAAAATATTTTCTGAACTTATTTAATTAATACCATACGCTTCGTCTGAACAAACTTACCCGCCTCTATCCTGTAAAAATAAATCCCGCTCCCCAGCCCGCTGCCGTCAAACTCCGCTTCGTAACTTCCCGCTTCCTGATTACCATTTGATATTTCCGCAACTTCATTCCCAAGCACATCAAATACTTTCAGCGTTACCAATCCTTTAACCGGTATCTGATACTGTATGACTGTTGTCGGATTAAACGGATTCGGAAAGTTCTGCGAAAGTTTGAATTCCGCCGGAACTGATGAACTTATCAGACTTACAGAAGTCGGTACGTCTTTATAATTAACTACTCTGAAATTGTCAAAATAAAATCCGTCGCCGGGTACTTCGCCGTTTGTGAAATGCGTAAACCGGATCCTGATCATCCTGCCGATATACGGATTCAGATTGATCTGCTCACTGCGCCAGTGTTTTATGTCCGTATATGACGGCTGTCCGGAAACAATCCTTGTATGCCTTCCCGCCAGACTTGTCCACGTGCTTCCGAAATTTGTACTGACCTGTATTCTTGAATAATCAAATGTCTCTTCCTCAGCCCACTTAGCTGTGAATTCAATTCTCGGATTGTTGGTGTTTATAAGATTTATTGTGTCGGATAATGTGAATGTATTGTTAGTTGTATTCTTTGAATTTCCGTAACGCGAGTCTGCGAAATTTTTATTGCCGGATACTGGATCTATGAAAGTCGTATCCCACGCTGTGCCTGTTCCCGCTGTGATCCAGCGCGACCTGCCGTTTTCCGCATTGTCGGAAAATAGAACTTCCGTCTTTCCGACTGTGATCCTTATTGTATCAAGCGAAGTTACTACTCCTTCCTGTTTTACGGATACGAAAAATTTCATTTCATCCATATAATCCGCGGCTGAAGTAAGTCTGAATTTTACAGGATTAAGCAAATTGGTTTTTGACTGTCCTGAAGGAATACTGTCGTAATTTATATTTGTATTTATCGCAGTAATATCCGGATAATCAGTCGTTACCTCTACTGTCACATTCTTAGCGGTTTGAGAAAGTCCGCGGTTTCTTAATCCAATCTCAAGATTCAGAGTATCATTTTTCTGAACATATCCGTTACCAAGTACAGTATAATTTCTGAAATCAGTAAATGCGCCGGCGACCCAGGAAAGATATTTCATTGCATATAAATTTTCCGAAGCGACGGGAATTATCTGCGTCTGATTATTCCAGAAACCTGTGCCGCCTACTTCAGGAGTCCAGGCATAAGTTCCGGTCGAATGAAGATAGTCCCTTGTAGTTCCGCTTGAATAATAGTTAAGCATTTCAAAAACGGTGCCGTATGTATAATTATTAGAAGCTGCAAAATCCGAAGAGAACTCGGAATAAACTTCATACTTCACTGCGGAATCATTATAACCGTAAGGATTCAGATATCTTCCTGCCACGGAATGCATTGAGAAAGCTATCTTAGGTCTGATCTGCTGAATGAAATTAATGACTGCCTGTGTTTCAGGCTCGGAACCTGCCGATGCGCCGCGGAATGTTTCCGAACACGGATCATTGCTGGATCCGTTGTTATCTCCCCAGCCGTAAGGATAATTTCTGTTTAGATCTACTCCGAAGCACGAGCCGCCGTTATTCTTTCTGTTCTTTCTCCAGCTTCCTCCGCCGTTCGGATTTGTAGTCTGATTGTAAACATATCCGTCAGGATTTACAACAGGTATAAAAAATATTTCGCGGTTATTTAAAAGGTATGTTACTTCAGAATCTGTTCCGTAATTTTCCAGTAGGTAATACATAAAATACATGGTCGAAGCCATTGCCTGAGGTTCGCGGGCGTGCTGAAGCGCATCGAAATATACAGCCGGCTCGGTTGAGGATTCATTCACGCCGGGATTATCGGAAATTTTTACTGCCCAGATCTCGCGGTTCTCAACTGATAAACCAAGTATCTGTTTAGATGAAATAAGATTCGGATAAACAAGCCGCATCGAGTCGAGCTTCTGAACGACTTCACTGTATGTATAAAATCCCCCCATGCTCCCGAATGAAAATCCGCTTACATTATCTTTTGCAAGCGTTTCAAAACTTTTCTGAAGCTCAATTGCAGACGGAGACTTAACATCCTTAAACTGCTTGCTCATATCGCTTACAGTAATATCATATCTAAGACCTGTGGATTTCAGTCTTTCCAGTTCAGCGTAATTTATTACAAGAGTGATACCTTCGGAAATATTTCCGTGATAATGTTCGACGGTGATGTCATTTCTCTGCAAGAGATCTATATCGTCTGCAGACGTGATCTTAATATTTACTTCACAGTAAGTTTCCAGCGGATTGACATCTCTATTTACGCGACCTTCATTCTCAAATTCCGCTGATATAAGAAATGCTGTTATTATAAAAAATGTCACCGGTATTATAATGTATTTCATTTTAAATTTATTTTCAGAACTTTTATAAAAATATTACTCTATTAAAGTAATAATATTCAAATCAACATTAAATTAATAAAATGAACTTTGATCCCAGGAAAAGATTTTCGGACAGGGTAGAAAATTACGTGAAATACAGACCGCACTATCCGGAAGAGTTGCTTGATTTTATGAAAGCTGAATGCGGACTGGATCAAAGCAGCGTAATCGCAGACATCGGCTCCGGTACAGGCATTTCCTCAGAATTGTTTTTAAAGAACGGCAACAAAGTATATGCCGTCGAGCCGAACGATGAAATGAGATCCGCTGCGGAAAAGATTTTTTCCGGTGATAAAAATTTTATTAGCGTCAATGCATCGGCTGAAGATACCGGACTTGAGAATAACTCCGTTGATTTCATTATAGCAGGGCAGGCGTTTCACTGGTTTGATCTCGGACTGAGTAAGCCAGAATTCAGGAGGATCCTGAAAAATGACGGATACTTTTTTATTATATGGAATTCACGGATCTTCAGGGAAGGGTTTATGGATGATTACGATGAACTATTGATGAAATTCGGAACAGATTACAAGAAAGTAAATCATGAGAATATAGATGAAGAAGTCATACGCGGCTATTTTTCTCCGGGTGAGTTTTCCGTCCGTAAATTTTATAATTTTCAGGATTTTGATTACGAAGGACTGAAAGGCCGGCTGCTTTCAAGTTCATATGTCCCGAACGCAGATGACCCTTCGAGCGCCGGAATGCTGAAAGCTCTTGAGAAATTGTTTGACAAATATAATATCAAAGGTAAAGTAAAAATGGAATATGATACTGTAGTTTATTTCGGAAGACTTTAGTTCAAACTTAAAATAATCCTATCAATGATATGAAATGAAAATATGATCATAAAAAACTTAAAAGTAAAAGTATCCAATGTATTTTTTAATCATACATTCTTTTTGATATCTATATTTTAATGATGTTTCATACCATCTGAAATGACCGCCTTTGAAAAATTGACGAAAGTATTCATGATCAATTACGTTTGTAAAATTTCCTTGTCTTAGAAATTTGCGAATCAAATTTTGAGTTGAAAATTTTATAGTAATTGTAAAATGTATTCCGGCAAGTTTTTAGTAGCGGAGATTTTTTTTGTTACTTTCTTTTGATCTCTCAAAAGAAAGTAAGTTAAGGGCAGTTTAACTTCAATTTTAATATATAACGATTTAGATATTCCACAAAGTATTTTTCCATAATATTTGAAAACTACATTTAGTTGAAATATAATTTTTTTTAACACCGGATTATTATTAAGTTTGTTAAAAATTTGTGATGAAAACAATAATAATGATTTTTGTTCTGACTTTAACAGCTTCGTCAATTGCAGAAAGCAACTGGACTCCGGCCGGAGAAATGTCCGCCGGCAATTCGGATCTTGTAAGAGCGCTGGCATTTACTGATAACGGAATTATGTATGCGTCAAGCTGGGGTATCGGGATTTATAAATCCACTAACCGCGGTATGAACTGGACTTTTTCCGGTCTGCAGGGAAAAAGAGTTACAACGCTCAGCGCCTCACGCAACGGAGATGTTTTCGGATTATCAAAGACGCAGGACTTTTCTTACATTCACAGAACTACGGACAACGGCAATACCTGGACAGATGTATTCACGGGATCATTTCCGTTAAACTTTGCCGGAGGCGGTGAAATTGTTTTTCCGTCAGACGGTTCAATAGTTGCAGCTTTTTCAATAACAGTCGGTCCGACTATTGGCGATGTATCAACGTTTGTTTTTAAATCAACGGATTCCGGAAATAACTGGGTGCAGACGCAGGTGATAGGAGCGGGGTTTGCAGGAGGAATGATAATTACTGATGATAACAGAATTTTACTCGGCACATCGCTTGCCGGCGTTGTGTATTCAACTAACAGCGGCGGCAATTTTTTCAGCTACACGCATTTTCCGCCAATATTCATAAAAACCATATTAAAAGCGGATCCGGAAATAATTTATGTTTCAGACGCTTACGGTCTCAACAGATCCACCGATAACGGACTGACATTTACAGATATCGGAAGTCACAGTAACGGCGTTTCATTGAGAACAGCCTGCGTGAACAGAAACGGAGATCTCTTTATCGCAATGGATGACAGAAATGTATATTACTCTGATAATCTGGGAGACAGCTGGGAATTGATCAATCAGGGTCTGCCGGCCGGAAGTTATTTTAATGTATTGATATCAGCTGACGGAAAAATTTACGGAGGAACAAATAACCGCGGCGTTATGATCTATGACACTCCGACTAATATAAATTCGGGTACGGAAATAACCGGACATTACAATTTATTTCAGAATTATCCCAATCCGTTTAATCCGGTTACAATTATTAAATATGAATTACGAATTACTAATGATGTTAAAATAAAAGTGTATGATATTTTAGGAACCGAAGTTTCAACATTGATAAACGAAAAACAGGAAGCGGGAAGTTATGAAGTGGAGTTTGACGGCAGCAGGTTTGCGGGCGGAGTTTATTTTTACAGGATAGACTCCGGAGAATTTTCTCAGACTAAAAGAATGATGCTTATAAAATAAGGACAAATGTAATTATTTATTTTAACAGGATCATTCTTCTGACTGCAGAATAATCATCCGCAGCTAATCTGTAAAAGTAAACTCCGCTGGCAAAATCAATTCCGTCAAATTTAACTTCATAACTTCCTCTTTGCCGGTATTCATTAATTAATTCTTTAATCTTTCTTCCCGCTGCGTCAAATACTTTTAGATTTACGTAGCTTCCGTGCGGCAGTGAAAATGAGATTATTGTGGCAGGGTTAAATGGATTAGGATAATTCTGATATAATTCAAAGTCAGCCGGAAAATATTGTTCAGCTGTATTTAAATTCGTCAGTCCTCCCGTATATGTCTTCAGCATTAAGCCGTTGTTACCGGCAATGAATCCTACATTTTCATTTACAAAAAAGATAGAATGCAGACCTCCTGTTACACCGCTGTTTTGAGAGCTCCAGCTGTTACCACCGTCGTTTGTCCTTATAATAGTTCCGCCGCCAATTATCCAGCCGGTATCGGGATTTATAAAACAGTAATCGGATTTTCCGCTTGTAATATTACTGTCTGTCTGATACCAAGTATACCCGCCGTCTGTAGTTTTTTTAAGATTGCGGTAGTTATTTCCCATTAAATATCCCGTATTCTGATTTATAAATCGGATCTTACTTCCCCAATAACTAAGATAATTATATCCGGTATCTTGTCTGATATAATCCCAGTCAGCTCCCCCGCTTGTGGTCTTTATTAAATGATAAACTCTTAATCCGAAATCGGTCGCTTTATATCCTAAAGCCCATCCGGTGTGCGTATTTATAAAATGCGCAGATTTATAAGCGTATCCTCCGAATCCCTGATTGACGGATGTCCAGTTTAAACCTGAATCAGTCGACTTACTGACTGCTCCAATCGTCTGCCAGCAGTCGGTTCCTTCAAAAGATGCAAAAAAAACATTTTCAGAATATGAAAAGTCCATCAGCATAGTTGAATAACCCTGCTCAGCAATTATCCACGTATTGCCACCGTCAGATGTAGTAAGTCTTATAATGAAATCAAAACACCAAGGGTTGTATTCATAATAGGTTCCGATCGCTGTCCCGTTTAAAGAATCTGTAAAAGCAATCCAATGCAGAAGTTTGGTTGTATTGCTGATCTGCAGATCCCAGTCCGCGCCGCCATTCACTGTCCGGATTATAGTACCGCTGTCCCCGGCAGCCCATCCTGTATTTTCATTTAAAAAAAAGACATTACTGAGTCTGTTTTGCGTTCCGGTCTTCTGATGAAACCATCCGCTTTGTGAATATAAATCGGAAACATTTAAAATTATTAGAATAAGAATTATTTTGACCATAATATTGTCTGATAAAAAGAACTCTTAATGTTAAAATAAAAAAAATATTTTACTATTAATAGGTCTATTCTGATTTAATTAGAATACTACATATTCAGTAAAAGTGAATTTGTGTAATTAATAAAATTGATTTAAATTGAATTAAATAATCAGATGAAAACTTTTTTAACAATTCTGTCAGCTTTAATTTCAGTTTCCGTACATGCCGGCTGGGTAAAGCAGACATCGCCTGTAACAACTGATCTGTATTCGGTAACTTCACATCACGGCAATGATAATTTCACCTGGATATGCGGGGAAGGAGGAGTCATACTTTTTACATCAAACGGCGGAATAAACTGGACTGTTCAGAACAGCGGCACTACTGCTGATCTGCACGCTATTGTATTTATGGAAATAGCAGGCGGTCCTGTATTTGCCTGCGGCGAGAACGGAACCATGCTCTATACAATGAACAACGGTTCGGACTGGATCAGCATAAACATGAACACGAATAAGACTCTCAGAGATATTTCCGATTTTAATTTTATTGCAGTGGGTGACAGCGGTATAATATTCCGGAGTACGAACAGCGGACTAAACTGGCAGAGTATTCAGAGTCCTGTCACGGCTGACTTATATGCTGTGTCCGGTACGTTTGGATATTATGCAGTCGGAAAATCAGGGACTATTATCAAAGGGATTAACCTCGGACAGGACTGGTCAGAACTCACTTCAGGAATTACAAACGATTTATACGGCGTTCCCCTTTTCGGGAGAGTTGATATTGCAGTCGGAGATAACGGCTTGATATTAGGCAGTTCAAATTTCGGAGCATCATGGTATTCTCAAAACAGTTTTACAAACAGCACGTTAAAGTCGATCGAATATTCTGCGAATAACACAAGCCGCATAATCAGCGCCGGAGATAACGGCGTCATACTCAAGTCAACTGATTACGGAACAACCTGGGGTTCGCAGATCAGCGGCACTTCTGAAAATCTGAATTCAATATTCTTTTATCTCGGCGACAGCAGAGGATTTGCCTGCGGTGACAACGGCACGATATTAAGGACGACTGACGGCGGCGGTGTGTTTACGGAAATTACAAATTCCTCTGCGGAAAAAATTGCGGATTACTCGCTGTCTCAGAATTTTCCGAATCCGTTCAACCCGAAGACTATAATAAAATATCATATTCCTGTTTCAGGTTTTGTAACGCTGAAAATTTATGATGCGCTGGGTAATGAAGTTAAAGCGATCGTGAATGAAAAGCAGTCTGCCGGAAGTTATGAAACAGCTTTTGACGGTAACGGTATATCAAGCGGTATATATTTTTATTCTCTTTACTCAGACGGAATTTTAAGGGATACAAAACGCATGCTGCTTTTGAAATAAGTGTCTTTAGAGTTTACCAGGATAAAATTCTTAATGTGTGTTTTATTTATCGGCGGTTATTAATATTTTAACAACAAATATTTCTCCGCACATACATTATGAATTTTAAAAAACTGATTTGGCTTACATCGATTCTCATCACGGCTTTTTTAATTTTTGTATTCGTATGGTTTTTCAGATACAGATATTATTTGCTTGTATCGGTTGAGAAAATTCCCGAAATGGAGCTGACTTCGATTGACGGTTACACCGATAAGATGTTTTATTTCAATGATGAAAAAGTAAAGTTTTATTTAAGAAGCGAAGACGATTCATCAAGAGCCGTTATTACAAAAATCGTATCTCCTTATACTTACTATCCGGTTGATACATTTCATTTCGAAAGGACGGAGCAGGTCATATCTCCGGATCAGCCTGAGAAGGGATGTAACTGGAATCTTACTCACGAGATAATGCTTGACCGCAGCTACACTCCGGGTTATTATAATGTTTTACTTTCAAATACCAAAGATACCTTTCATTTAACGATAACAGTTGGTGACATTGACAACAAAAATGAATTTATAGTATTAGCACCGCTTGCCACGTTCATGGCTTACAATCCCTGGGGCGGAAAATCCCTATATCATAATTACACAGACTCTTCAAACGTTTATTACGTTTCTTCCCAAAGACCAAATACAGGAGTTCAGTATTTCAGAGATAGGTATAACCATATCGATGTAAATGTCTGCGCGAATGTTTACAACTGGTTTAAGGCAGAGCATAACGCCAACGTACTTCCGGATTACTTTCTCGAACAAAACCCTGAGAAATTTTTGAACTGTAAATTCATAGTTATGTCATATCACTGCGAGTATTTTTCAGATGTTATGTATGACAATATTGAGGAAATGGTATTTGAAAAAAACATTCCTATGATATCGCTCGGCGCGAATCAGATTTACTGGAAAGTAAAATGGAATGATGATTATACAATAATGGAATGCAGGAAAGATCTTACTTTATTTGATTCGGGATTTTTTGATATGGGCGGAATGTGGAGACATAATCTCAGATCCGAATCTGATTTGCTCGGAGTCAGATATACGGGAAAAGGTCTTCACACTTTTGCACCGTATAAAATTGTTAATTCATCTCACTGGCTTTATTCGGGACTGAATGTAAATGATGGAGATTTATTTGGTATGAAAGGAATAAATGATTTTCCGGTCTGCGGTGATGAGACGGACAAGGTACCTTTCTGGATGTCGCACAAGACTGAAGTAATAGCAAAAGGAGTAAACACTTCAATCGCCGATACTGTAAAAGTTTTTAAAGAAGGTGACCCTGAATGGGACGGTGACGGCGGCGGCGAGATTGTCCTCAGAAAAATCGGAGACAATGCAGTGTTATCAACAGGTTCTATTTACAGCGGCTCGGGACTGGGAAATGATAAGGTGTTCACGGGAATTATAAATAATTTTCTGAAGGAATATCTGAAATAAAAAACTCTCAATCAGATAATTTAATTAACATGTAATTTGAAATAACTTTTTAAAAAAGAATAAATTACTCATCCGAAGAAAGTCTCTCGGCTCTGTCTGCAGTCTTAAGTTTATCAATTATCTCATCAAGATCGCCTTCCATTATTTCCGAAAGGTTATACATAGTAAGACCTATTCTGTGATCAGTGAGTCGGTTCTGCGGAAAGTTATATGTTCTGATCTTATCACTTCGGTCGCCTGACTTTACCATATTCTTCCTTTGAGAAGTCAGCTCTTTGTCACGCTTTGCAAGTTCCATTTCATAAAGTCTGGATCTCAGCACTTTCATAGCGCTTAGTTTATTTTTCAGCTGTGATCTTTCGTCCTGGCACTGCACTACAATATTAGTCGGCAGGTGAGTTATGCGAATCGCGGTTTCTACTTTATTTACATTCTGACCGCCGGCTCCGCCGGATCTGAAAACATCTATTTTCAGATCATTGTCATTTATCACAATATCAAAATCCTCCGCTTCGGGAAATACTGCTACTGAAGCGGCTGAAGTATGTACTCTTCCTTTGCTTTCTGTATCGGGAATTCTCTGCACCCGGTGAACGCCACTCTCGTATTTCAGATCCCCGTATATACTTTTTCCGCTTACATTTATGATAGCTTCCTTTATTCCGCCGGGATTTGACGAATCGCTGAAATCAATTGTCTCTGCTTTCCATCCTTTCTTCTCAAAATATCTTGAATACATTCTGTAAAGATCAGCTGCAAACAGCGATGCTTCTTCGCCGCCCGTACCCGAACGTATTTCGATAATTGCGTTTTTATTATCTGCAGGATCTTCAGGGATGAGAAGTTCTTTTATTTCAGCTTCTATTTTCTGCATCCTTTCTTCAAGAATTTCCTGCTCGCCTCTTGCCAGCTCTTTCATTTCCTGATCGGAGGTTTCATAAAGCAACTGCCTGTTTTCTTCAAGTTCCTTTTTAGTTGTCAGATAACTGTCATACGCTTTTACAATGTCCTCTATCTCGGAAAATTCTTTTGAGAGTTTTATGATCTCATTCTGATCTCCTGAAATAGCCGGATCGGACAGAAGACCTGAAATTTCGTTGTAACGTGATTTTACTTTTTCTAACTTTTCAAACATTTATGTATATGAGATAATTTACCTGATAAGAAAGCGAATAATGATTTAAAAAATTTCTTTCTCTTTCAGAAAATTCCTGTTTTCCTCTTTGCTTAGATTTGTTAATATTATTATACCAAAGATAAAACTTACAACATTACCGGTGAGAATGGTAACGATCTGAAAAATTGCCGCAGTCTGAACAGTGCCATAAGTTCCTTTCTGATTAAGACTGTTGAGTTTTCCGTAAGCGATAAAATCCATTATGCTGCTTACTAAATTAATAACGGGAAGAAAACCCATCAGACATCCGACGCCGCATGTGAATACACCGCCTATAATGGTTGACGTCCCCCATCCGAGAAAACCGAGAATATTGATTATTGCCGAAACAAGAAAAAAAGTTTTTGCAGTCTTTAAGTCACTTGTCATAGTTTTATTGATTTAATTTATATGGCAATACGTTATCGGGTATAAATAAGTTAAATTGTAAAATAAAAAAGCAATCCGCTTTTGAAAGAAGATTGCCTTTTATAAAAAAATATTTAATATCTATTTTACGAGATTGAATTTTTCTCCAAGCTGTCCGATTAGCGGAAGCGGTACCATCTTGCCGTTTGCGGCGTTCATAATTCCCATGATCAGAAATATAACCCACGGTATATAAAGCACGAGACCGATACCGCATGTAATCGTTCCTATAATACCTGCTGCGATGTTTAAAAGCAAAAGCACTATTGACTGTTCGGTATGAAACATTACGAACTTATTTTTTTTCATATCGTCCATAAGCAACGGTATAAAAAAAATCAGGTAAGCGATGATAGCCATCGTTTTTCCTGATTCAATTTCTTCGGGAGTTACATTTAAATTTCGTACAGATTCAGACATTTATTTCTCCTTTCAAAGGTTAAGTAATATTTATAATTGAAAAAAACCGTAAACGGAATTATCTGAATATTGCCTTAATGCTTCCCCAGGTGCTTCTCACGCCTGACACAGTATGAGTAACCGTAATGTGATTTGTATAAGTATAATTTCCGTTACCGTCTATGCATTTGAGTCTGTAATAATAGAGATCGGAAACTCTTCCCGAACCGAAATCAACAGAATTATCCTGATATGAGTAGTATGAGTTATTACCTGTGGCTTCTTTGAAATTCATATAAATGAAATTATCCGGAGAGTCCGCGCTTCTTTCTATTTCAAACTTTACAGTGCCTGCCTCATCTCCTGATTTCCATTCCACCAGTATGCCTCCTGCATTATCCCTCGCCGTAAAATACTGCAGAGTAACGGTTGCATAAAGCATTCCTGCTGCAAGAATAAACAGAAAAATGAATTTTATTTGTAAAAATTTTTTCATGATCTGAGTCAATATAAACTCAATATTCCGGAATTTCAAGTTTTAATTATGAGGATATTGAAAAAATATTCCCTGTGAAAAATTTGTATTGATACAAATTAGTACTTCCATTCCGCTCCAAAATGTGCGTATAAATTTTCACAAAAATTTACTAAATTATGACCTTATCAGTTAAATTTATTTTGCAGTTAATAAAGTTTAATTCGAAAAATGAATTAACTGATGTAATTTTTTTTAAACCAATCTAAACACAACAAGGAGTTAATTTAATTTAATGAAAAAAATCGGAATATTATTCGGAATGGAAAACACCTTTCCGCAGGCATTCGTTGACAGAGTGAACGAGAAAAATGAAGACGGTATAATTGCAGAATTTGTATCGCTTGATAAAGTAGTGCAGGGTGAATCCTGCGGTTATGATGTGATCATTGACAGAATTTCACAGGACGTTCCCTTTTACAGGGGTTTCCTGAAAAATGAAGCCATCACGGGAACAGCGGTTATAAATAATCCCTTCTGGTGGGCAGCTGATGATAAATTTTTTAACAACGCTCTTGCAACAAAGGTCGGCGTACCGGTTCCAAAGACAGTATTGCTACCTTCCAATCAGAATCCGCCTGACACTTCAGGCGAGTCATTCAGAAATTTAACTTTCCCTCTTGACTGGGAAGGCATTTTCAAATATACAGGATTTCCCGCATACTTCAAGCCGTTTTCAGGCGGCGGCTGGAAAAGCGTTTACAAAGTGGAAGATCCTGCCGATTTTTTTGCAAAATATAATGAGACCGAGCAGCTTGTGATGATGCTGCAGGAAGAAATTACTTTTGATCTTTATTTCAGATGTTACTGCATAGACAGACGCGACGTGCTGATAATGCCTTATGAACCGAGAAATCCGCATCATCTCAGATATGTATCAAACGCCGGTCCCGCTGAACAAAAACTTCTTGATCTTATCAAAGATTATGTGCTCAGACTTAATGTCGCTTTAGGTTACGATTTCAATACAGTTGAATTTGCAGTCAGAGACGGAATTCCATACGCAATTGATTTCTGCAATCCCGCTCCGGACGCTGATGTAAATTCCGTAGGTCAGGAAAATTTTGACTGGGTAGTGGAAGCAGCTGCAAATATGGCTATAAGAAGAGCCAAAAATCATAAGGAAGGTTTAAATAATCTTACATGGGGAACATTTGTAAAGCAGTTTTCAAATGATCTTTCACTTTCAAACGGAGCTCCTAAAGCTGATAAAGCTAAATCGGAAAAAGCTAAAACCAAAAAGTCAAAATAAAAATAATTTTTAAAAGGAAAAATTATCACAGACGAAAAATATACATTAGGGATTGAAGAAGAATTTCAGATCATAGACCCGGTATCAAGGGAGCTTCAGTCCCACGTTCACTCAATCTTCGAAGAAGGCAAACATCTTTTAAAAGAGAATTTCAAACCTGAAATGCACGCGTCCGTTATCGAAACCGGCACGAATATCTGCAGAAATATTCAGGAAGCCAGAATGGAAGTTACCAATCTGAGGAATTCTCTTGCAATGCTTGCCGATCAGTACGGTCTCAGAATAGCAGCAGCCGGAACACATCCTTTCTCTCACTGGCGTGATCAGGAAATTACGGATCATCCGAGATACAAAGAAATCATAAATGAAATGCAGGATGCAGCCCGCGCCAATCTGATATTCGGAATGCACGTTCATGTCGGCATTGCAAACAGAGAGATCGGAATTCAGATAATGAACGCAGCGAGATATTTTCTTCCGCATATTTTTGCCCTTTCCACAAACTCGCCTTTCTGGCTGGGAAGAGATACCGGATTTAAATCTTACAGAGTTAAAGTCTTTGATAAATTTCCGAGAACAGGAATTCCTGATTCCTTCAGAAGTCTTTCCGAATATGACAGCTATATTAATCTTCTCATAAAAACAAACTGTATTGACAATGCAAAAAAAGTATGGTGGGATATCCGCACACATCCTTTTTTTAATACTCTTGAAATCCGAATCTGCGATGTGCAGATGAGAGTGGATGAAACGATTGCTCTTGCTGCTTTGATACAGGCAGTAGTCGTAAAGCTTCATAAACTTATCCAGCAGAATCTCGGATTCAGATTATACAGACGCGCGCTTATGATGGAAAATAAATGGCGGGCGGCAAGATACGGCATCAGCGGAAAGCTTATTGATTTCGGAAAACAGGAAGAAGTGCCTTTCATTGAGCTTGCAAAGGAACTGCTGGAATTTATAGATGATGTAGTGGATGAACTCGGCAGCAGGGAAGAAATTAATTATATTTTCAGAATAATGGAAAACGGCACAGGCGCTGACAGACAGCTGAAAGTATTTGAAGAAAGCAACGGTGATTTTAATAAACTCGTCGATTATATAGTCGATGAAACCAACGCAGGATTACCTTACAAACCATCCAACATAGTCAGTAAAAGAGATAATACTGCAAAAAACAAAAAACCTGAAAACAAAAAACCTGAAAACAAAAAAACAAATTCAAAATGAAAAATTCTTTTATAGCTGATATTTCTTTTGACAATAGACTTTCCGAAGGCGCGCATAATGCCATAAATGTCTGTCTCAGACTTAAACCTGATGAAAGAATTACGATTATAACTGATAACGATACGCTTGAGATCGCCTGTGCTCTTGTCAGCGAGATCAAAAAAGTAGGATCCGATTTCAGTCTGTTTGTAATTGAAGATTATACTGCAAGACCTTCTCCTGATATGCCGCAGCAGATCCTTGACGACCTTGCAAAATCACAGGTCAGCATATTCTGCGCACAGGCGCAGACAGGAGAGCTCAGCATGAGAATACAGATGACCTCCGTTGTAAATATGCATAAGATAAGACACGCTCACATGGTAAATATAAATACTCAGATCATGCTCGAAGGAATGAGAGCGGACTTCCATATTATAGATGACCTTAGTCAGAGACTTATTACCAAAGCCAGAAAAGCCAGATATATCAAAGCTAAATCCGATGCAGGCACTGACATAGTGGCAGAATTTTCACATAAGCTGAACTGGCTCAAGACAAGCGGAATTATTTCCGTTGATAAATGGGGTAATCTCCCCGGAGGTGAAATTTTTACTTCTCCAAAAAGCGTCGACGGTCTTTTTGTAGTGGACGGTGTGGTCGGCGATTATCTTTGCCAGAAATACGGAGACCTTAAAAACAATCCCGTTTATATTGAGATCGAAGATTCCAGAATAAAAAATATGACCTGTAAAAATTCAGCACTGCTGGATGAACTGACGGCATATACTATGACGGATGAAAACAGCAACAGAGTCGGTGAGTTTGCAATCGGAACAAATATCGGAATCAGCAAGGTCATTGGTCATATACTTCAGGATGAAAAACTTCCTAGCATTCACATGGCTTTCGGGCATCCTTATTCAGAGCATACCGGAGCGGACTGGGTTTCCACTACGCATATCGACTGCGTAGGTGTTGATATTGATATCTGGCTTGAAGATGACAAGGTAATGGATAAAGGTAAATTCCTTATCTGATTTTCCGGATAAGTTTTTAATCGGATTGATTTAAATTGAAATGAATCACACTGCATATTGATAAAGGCATACAGAGAAAAATTTAATACCTCGTTCGATCAGAAAAAGTATGAGGCAATGGTACATGATCTCAATACGACTTTTGATATTAAAATTGATTTCAAGATTGCTGAGACTCCGATCTTTCTTCCGGATGAATTCAGGGATGAACTGATAAAAGCTTCCGATGAAATTGTCTCCATTCTTCAGACAGATGCTTTCCGGGAATATTCCAAAAAAGCACTGCCGGATAATCTCGCCGTTCCCAATGAAGATGAACACACATCGCTTCTTGCAATTGATTTTGCATTATGCAAAGATGAAGACGGTAAAATGATCCCGCAGCTTATCGAGCTACAGGGTTTTGCTTCGCTTTACTGTTATCAGGAACTTCTGAATATGAAAATGAGAGAGTATTTCAATATACCCGACGGTCTCACTAGTCATTTCAACGGACTTAACCATCAGACTTATATTAATAAATTAAAGGAAACAATTATAGGAGATACGGATCCGGAAAATGTAATACTCCTTGAGATCGAACCTGAAAAGCAAAAGACATTCATTGATTTTCTCTGCACTGAAAAATATCTCGGCATAAAATATGTCTGCCTTACAAAAATAATTAAGGAAGGAAAAAAACTATTTTATGAGAAAGACGGTAAGAAAACTCTGATAAAGAAAATTTACAACAGGGTGATTCATGACGAACTTGCTAAGCGAAAAGACATAAAGTATAATTTCAGATTTACTGAAGAGCTTGATGTGAAATGGATCGCGCATCCGAACTGGTTTTACAAGATAAGTAAATTTTCACTTCCTTTTCTGAAAAGCAAATACGTACCTGACACAAAATTCCTCACTGATTATAAAGAGTTTCCCGCCGACACTGAAAATTACATACTCAAGCCGCTGTTTTCTTTTGCGGGAGCCGGAGTGGTGTTTGACGTTACAAAAGAGATTCTCGAATCTATCGAAGACAGATCGAATTACATACTTCAGAAGAAAATTCAATACGAACCTGTTATCGAAACGCAGGATATTCCTGCAAAAGCTGAGATCAGACTTTTGTATGTATGGAATGATAAACCAATGCTTATTAATAATCTTGTACGGCTTAGCAAAGGAAAAATGATGGGCGTTGATTTTAATAAGGAAAAAACCTGGGTCGGCTCGAGTATAGCTTACTTTAACAATTATTAAAATTTTTTCAGCTCGGTAATATACTTCCGATAAGTTTTTAAAAAGATTTTCTAATATATATTATTCCTGAAGTTTTCAAAAAGTATAATATCAATGGCGTCAGAACTCTCGACCTGACGCCATAAAATTATATTTATTCCGGTAATATTTCTCTGCAGAGCAAAAACTTTCAAAAGGACATATCCATTATTTTACAAGCATCATTCTTTTTACAGCTGTAAATTTCGCAGATTCAAGTTTGTAAATATATAAACCAGAAGTTAATTCTGATGCGTTAAATTCTATGCTGTAAAATCCCGCTTGCCTGAATTCATTAACTAACGTTCTTACTTCCTTCCCGGAAATATCAAATAAAGTAATTTTAACGAAATCATCCGAAGGTAGGTCATAATTTATTTTAGTAACCGGATTAAAAGGATTTGGATAATTCTGATAAAGTGCAAATTTTTCCGGAGTTCCGATTGTTACTTCATTCCGCAGATTATGATATTCATAATTTCCGTTGAAGTCGATCTGTTTTAATCTGTATCTGTAAATTCCGGCAGGTACATTATAATCAGTGAATGAATAATTTACCGGTGAATTTACAGTCCCGGCTCCGTTCACAAATCCTGCAGATCTCCAGTCTTCCTTTACCATTGATCTTTCTATTTGAAAACCCGAATTGTTTTCTTCTGAAACGGTAGTCCAACTGAGTGTAACATTTCTCTGATCTGTGATAGAAGTAAACGAACTTAATTCGACAGGCAGTGTAAGATCTACTGTTACATTTACGCTGCATAAATTATTATACTGGGGATTACTCAGTACATATACAGTAAAATTTCCCGGAGTCGGACCTGAATTTACCATAAGACTGTCATCGTCAGCAAACACAATCTGCGCCTGAGCTCCGTTATAACTGTACACTTCCCAGTTCTGACCCGAAATATCAGTCAGATAAAGGACATGTGTGTTTAAAGGAACACTTAAAGGACCGGTAACAGTGCAGCTCTGCGAAAATAATGTATTGGATGAAAATAAAACTGAAGTAATAAATAAAAAACAAACAGGTAAAATAGTTCTGAATGAAAAAGTTTTAATTTTAGTGTTCATGATAATTAGATTAGTTGAATGAAAATTATGGAAAAATATTATGAATAAAACTGATATAATTCAATAAACAAATATCAATTAAACAAAGTAGTGTAATCTTATAAATAAAAAGGACGGAATTAAAAAAACATTCCGTCCTGATTTAGTTCTGAATTATAATATAAGGTCAGTGAAAAATTATATCACATAACACCGGATAATTTTAAAATAAATAACTCAGATAAAGTCTTTGTTCGCTGATCCTTTTATCATAATCCGCAACTCCTTCAAAAGTACCGCTTCTGTGATAAAACAGATATTCAGCTCCGATGCCGACTCCTTTATATACATTCACCAGGAGTTTCGGATTAAGAACGCCGAAATTGGAATGTCCCGGAAATCCGTTGACCGTATACAAATAATAAAATCTGTATTCAAGCAGGAAATTCACAAACTTATAATTCACTCCCATTTCAAGCATAGTTTTATTTCCAATGGTGTAATCATAATTTCTGTTCGGACCTTTCCGGTAAATGGAATTTAAAGCTCCCATGGCTACAAAGTTAGTATGCAGACTGCCGAGCATTCTGACCTTGCTTTTTGTTTCTGTGGTATTGTAGATAAGTCCAACTCCCACGCTTTGAGTTCCTAATCTGATAATTGTGTTATAGTAATAATCATAATCGTGAAACACACCAAATACAAGCATTTTCGAGTCTTTTTTCTTAAGAATATTTTTTGCTGTTATAAGTCCGTAAGCCGAGATCCAGGTTGACGGTGCGTCGTTTTTACCGGCATCAAATCCCGCGCGAATACGAAAAAATTCGAAAGGATTATATTCCCTGTCTTTGCCCACTTCCTTTCCGTAAGTAAAAAGTAATTCAACCATAAAATGACTCTTATCAAAATTAACGCTGGAGCTCGGATTTATTCCCGCATACCCGACATTAAGTCTTGTGTTAACAGGAAATACATCATTTACATTTGTCGGTGTACGTCTGAACATATCTCCGCTGATAAGTCTGTTAAATCCTCTTGCGGGATTTAAAATAGTTGATACTGTCTCACGGAAAATTCTGTTCGGACCTGAAGTACTTTCGTCAAGGATAAGCGAAGAAAGTCTGTAGGTCATTTCACCTACCATAGTACCGCCGAGTGTAGTCTGAATTATATCGTTTGTCTGCGGAGGATCTGTTTCCATAAACATTTCCCACATCAGACTTCCGCCGAATGCAAAGGGAATGGATTCCCAGTAAGAAAATCCGGTTGACCTGGCAGCGTTATAATATATACTGCCGTGAAACGGATGACCGAACTGATTCACAACAAAAACATCATCATCCCATACAAATCCCGTATCAAGATTGTGCCTAACAGATTTAAATGAGATCTTTGCAAATTCCGCTCCGGATACATAATTATTAAACATTGAAAGCGCAATATTCAGACCTGCTACTTCAGCCATTGGCAGAAGAAGACTGTTTCTTTTAATATACTGCGGATAAAATCTGTGATACTTTAATGTATCAGGTTTTTTTACAAAATTATTCTTATCAACTTTCAATTTTTCATTAAAGCTGATTACATATTTAGCTGAAGAACTGCCGTTCATTTTTAAACCAGATATATCGTTACTGCTGAGAAAAGATTTTTTGCTGTCGTTAAGTTTTAATGAGATCTGTGAGAAAGCCGGAACAGTGTAAAAGAAAATACACAGGAGAAGTGATAATATTTTTATCATAAAATGTATAGTTAATTCTGCTTATATTTGTGCAAAATTAACGAATATTAATCTAAATTTCTGTATGAAAATTTTGTGTATAATTTTATTCATTTTGATTTCTTCAGTAAATATTTCCGCTCAGCACAAATCAAAGGACAGATCATGCAGTAATGAAAGCTGCAGATGCTGGAATTACAGAGTTACTCTCGGGACGTGGATGACTGCAATGTCAGGGGATGTTTCAGCAAACGGACTATACGGTTATATCGACAATACGTTTTACAATAAATACAACGGAGCTGATTTTTCTTTCTACGGAAAATTTGAAGCTATAAAAGGAAGGCTTTCATATTCCGGTCAGTTCGCATCCGCCTATCAAAGTGATAAATTTGTTTATGATAAGGATTCGCTTTATTCAAGATCAATTACTACCATCCGTCCAATGTTTATTTCCGGCGATGTATCATGGCAGTTTTATGAAAACACGAAATCGGCGTTTGATATTTACGGCGGCATACGAATGAATATTTTTACGAACCTCATAGAAAATTTTTACAAGCAGACGGGATCGGTGCAGGAAGGGCAGACCAAATTTTTTATTGATCCGAAAATCGGTTCGGGATTTTATTACACGCCATTCGGAGATAAGAAGTATTCTAAGTTTTTTGTAAAAGGAAATTTTGATGTCGGCGGATTCGGTCTTGTTTCATTTCTTTCTTTTGAATCATATCTCGGTGCAGGATATAATTTGAATAAACTACTGACATTGAATTTAGGATACAGGTATATTGATGTTCATTACGGAACGGATACATATCTGATGGACAGCGGGCTGCAGGGGTTTGAGCTGACGGCGTCGACATTTTTTTAGGGCTGTAGCGCGGAATTGAATTCCGCGCTACGCGGGATAAACCGCTTAAGCGGTTTATCGTCAGCAGACCCTTACTTGTCAGTTTCAACAGTCTTTCTTTTTTTAATGCTCCGTCGTTAATCTTTCAGAATTTATTCTTTAATCTGTCATATTAATTTCATCCAGTGAATTCCTTCATTTATAAGTTTATAATTTTATTAACTTATTTTTATTAATATTAAAAACTAAATCATGCTGAATACAATGTTAAAAAAATGGTGGGTCATTCTGTTACAGGGTATTTTACTTTTTATTTTAGGTATGCTGATATTTAATAATCCTGTTGAAGTCCTCACCGGTATTTCTCTTTGGTTCGGAATAATCCTTCTCGTTACAGGAGTTATTGGTTTGTTTGGCTGGCTGTTTTCAGGAAGCGAAGACAGAGATTCATGGATACTTATCTGGAGTTTTGTGACTGCTGTATTCGGAGTTTTGATTTTAACTAATTTACTTGCTGCTATGAAGGTTATAACCGTAATTTTCGGAATATGGGTTCTTATGACCGGATTTAACCTGACAACATCAGGCTGGTCCCTTAAAAAAGAAAACTCTCTCGGATGGTTTTTACTTATCATAGGAGTTCTCTCTGTTGCAGCTGGACTTATGATGATATTTAATATCAGCAGCGGAATAGCCGGCGTTGCTGTTATTTTAGGCATTCAGGTTATACTTTCAGGTATTGCTTTAATCTTACTTTCTTTTGTTAAAAAATCATTAGCCGGTAAAATTGAAGACCAGATAAAAAAATTGAAGTCAATTTGATTTTAACATCCGGTGTTTTTTTCAATATATTATTAAATCTAATGAATCTTTAGCCGGTTTATTTTTAAATCTAAATCCTTAATATAAATTATACTCCTTTCAAATTCGTTCTGCAGTTTCTGATACTGTCCTGTCTGCTCTCAGGATTAGTTTCCTGCAGTCAGCATGACGCAAAACAGAATCAAAAATCTTTCGCTGTTTCCGACTCAGATAAGATTTCCAATCCTGAAAAAAATCAGAGATCGCTAATTTCAATTATTGCAGCCGGCGATGTTATGCCGGGTTCAAATTATCCGTCAGCATTCTCGCTTCCGCCTGATGACGGTTTGCATTTGTTTGACAGCGTAAAATATATTACCGGTTCAGCCGATGTAAATTTTTGTAATCTCGAAGGCACCTTACTAAATTCCGGCGGTAAACCGAAGAAATGCAATACTCCTGACAACTGCGTCTCATTCCGTATCCCGGAACATTACGCCGGCTATTTAAAGAATGCCGGCTTTGATCTTGTAAGCACCGCAAATAATCACAGTAATGATATGGGCGTCGAAGGAAAATTATCTACAATAAATACTCTCAAAAAATATGATATTGAATTTGCAGGTTACGATGATATACCTGTTACTCTTTTCGAAAAAAACGGAATCATTTTCGGCTTCACCGCATTCGCTCCGAATAACGGTACGCAGAATCTTAACGATATTCCCAATGCCGTTAAAATAATTTCCGGTCTCAGAAAAAAATGTAAAATATTAATCGTCTCATTTCACGGCGGAGCAGAAGGTTTCTCCGCGCAGAGAGTTTCATACGGCAAAGAAATTTTTCTCGGTGAAAACAGAGGAAATGTAATTGAATTTGCACACTCGGCTGTAGACGCCGGAGCGGATATTGTATTGGGTCACGGTCCGCACGTTCCCAGAGCGCTTGAATTATACAAAGGAAAACTTATAGCTTACAGTCTTGGAAATTTCTGCACTTACGGTAAGTTCAGTCTGAGCGGTCCGCAGGGAGTCGCGCCGCTGCTTAAAGTATTTTTGAATGATGAAGGAAACTTTGTTAACGGAAAAATATATTCCTTCAAACAGATTAACAAAGGCATACCTGTGCCTGATCCTGAGCTGTCTGCAGTTAAACTTATCAAATCACTGACCGAAAAGGATTTTCCCGAAACTCCGCTTCTGATTAGTGAGAATGGTGACATAAACTTGTCTGACTAATTCCGCTTTTCCCTTTCCATGTGACTCATTTTAATTAAATGTTTTATTCATTAATTTTGTAATATTATTTTCTGATGAAAAAATATCTGATCATGCTTATATGTTTTGTTTTTATAAATAGCGGTAATGTTATTTCTCAGTCTTATTATTCAGATGAAAATTTCTATATGGGTGTCGGTACTTCTGTATCAAGCTATTTAGGCGGATATTTCGGAAGCGTGTATCAGATGAGAATTCTCTCTTCCTATGATTATTATGAAGATTATAATTATCCGTATAGCAGCTACGGATCTTATTATGATGATTATAATGATATCTGGTCGCCGATTACTTTCAGTTTCATCCTTGGTAAAAATTTAAGTGAACATATTTCCATTGAAGCAGAATCGGATTTTTTATTTCATTTCAGCGGAAGAGTGGATCCGCAGTTCCAATCCGGTGAATCTGGAAACAGGAATTATCTTGACAGAAATGATTACGCTTCTCTTTTTGCAATTCCATTGTCGCTTTCATTGAAGATAAGCTCTGGAGATGAAGACGGTTACGGCGCTTTTATAAAATTTGGTTACGCTTTGCAGTATACTTCGGAAAGTTATGACAGAGTCAGGGAATATTATTCTTACGAAACTTATAATTACTATTCACAGGATTACTTTCTCTATAATGTCTCGAAAAAAAAATGGCTTAATGGTTTTAAAACAGGTTTAGGACTGAAGTATTATTTATCTGATTTTTCTTATGCTGTTACTGAACTCGAATACGCTTACTTTAACATCAATCCCAATTATCAGACAGCTCTGGCACTTGACCGTGCTCCGGAAGCTCAGCTTTTTTCTTTCTCTGCTAAAGTGTTTTTTGATTTTTAAAATTTAAAATGCATTTGCTGAATTTCCGGTAATCTATTTCACGAAGTATTTCCTGCCTGTGTCTGAATTTATTAGATAATCCTCAGCAAATACCGTAATGCCTCCTATAAGATTTGTCACATTTGAAAATCCTGCATCAGTTAATATCTGACTGCTGTATGGACTTCTCTTGTTATGCGAACAGTAAACAATTATTTCACTGTCTTTAAATTCTTTGATCTCTGAAATTCTTTTTTCAAGTTCATCAGCAGGTATATTTATCGCATTTTTGAAATGTTTATAACCCTGAAAATATTGCTCACCTTTGCCTTCGCCGTCAAACTCTTCAGCGGATCTTACATCAATAAGTATAAATCCCAATTCGAATTTTAACTTTGAAAGCAAGTCCTCAGGAGAAATATTTCTGAATATAATTCTGCTCTTATCTATCAAAGGCATTCTGCATTCCCTGCACTTGCCTTCGGCAAAATATATTACTTTATCACATTCGCCTCCGCAGGGATAACACACATATTCAGCTGAACTCTGTGACTGTGAAGCATCCGGTGATAAAAGTATCAGAAAGAAGCTAAAGACTGAAAATAAAATTAATTCTTTCATAAATATAAATTTAACTTTATAAAATAAAGTATGTCTTTATTTCAAAAGGATCATCTTCCTGGAATCTATAATCCTGTCACCGGAAAACAGCGAATAAAAATATACGCCGCCGGGAAGAGCATATCCGCTTTGATCGTAACCGTTAAAACTGACTTCGTATTTACCGGGCGTCAATACTGAATTCACAAGCACTGCAATTTCCTTTCCGGTAATATCATATACCGCAAGCCGGAATTTATCATTACGGCTGCTTTCATACGGTATTTCAATTTTTATCTTTGTCGATGGATTAAACGGATTGGGAAAATTCTGACTCATTATATATCCTTCAGGAGTTTCATTGCTTATCTGATTAATTCCGATCGTCGTAAGATCTATCGGAGCTGTCCAGATCTGATATACGCCTGTTATATCATCATTCCATACGGGAAAAAGTTTGTTGTTTGTATGCGTAATGCCGATATTATCTCCCTGATTTCCGGCACCCGCTCCCGAAAGACTTTTGGGAAGAAATTTATGATCGCTGACTAAATAATCCATCCAGCTCTCTCCGCCGTCCGTCGATCTTGAAAGATATGTCTGTGCAGAATCCGGTGAATTTCTGTTGTCAATATAAACCACATTAATTCCTCCGAAATTATCTACCGTCATTGCCGGAAATACCTGATTCTTTCCGTTGTTAAACGGATCCTGATTTACGCGCACGCCTGTTGACCATGTCGTTCCGTTATCAGTAGATCTGTGAAATACTACATCAGGATCAGATCCCGCAGGGAGCATATTTCTCTGGGATGTCACGATATAAAGCCAGCCGTCCCTCGCTCCGCCTGATTTGTCAATATCGATTGCAGGAAAACCGTTTACCCTCACATTCCAGGGTGAAAGAGAAGATGACTTCACTCCGTTACATTCAAAAATACTTTCATTAACGCTCCAGTTTACTCCGCCGTTTGTTGAAATTGCAAGTCCGATATTTTTTTCATTAAATGGCGATACAAGCAGAGATGATCCCCACGTAACATAATTTGTGCCGTCTTTTCCTATCACCATTGACGGACCCGTCGATTGTCTCTGGGGTAATGAGTTATTTATCTGAGCGGGTGATGTCCAGTTCACACCGGAATTAGTTGTATAAGAAACTGCAATAGGGAAAGGATTTGTAAATCTCGTCCACACAAGAAATGTCCTTCCGTAATATGGACTAAGAGGATTTCCGTCCGTAGCAGGACTTCCCTTGTCCTGATCGTTACCGGCTATCTGGAAATTATTTGACCATGTCTGCCCGAAGTTCGTTGAATAATTGGAATACATCCCGAGAATGAATCCGCCCTGGTGAGTCAGTATAAGATTGCCGTCCTTGTCAATGATCGGTCCCGGATCTCCGCCGTGATTTGCAAGCGGCTGTCCGAAACAAGTGTCAGTGCCTGTCCACGTCATTCCCCCGTCAGTAGTCAGATATACTCCCTCGCTTTTAAATGACAGACGTATTGTAAAAGCACTTGCAAACATTATATTCGGATTTGTCGGGTGAACTACAATGTATGGTTCTATCTGATTATTTGTTGACGGGTAAAGTCGGAAACTCGGGTACTGGGAATAAAGATCTGCTGATAATATCAGCATCAGTATCAATAGTATTTTCTTCATTAGGATATTGTTTAATTAACAAGGGTTGTAAAAATTTACAAATTATTACTGATATTATATACTTTAAAAAAAATATTATTCAAATAGAATGTATCTTATGATAGTAATATACTTTTTATAAAAAAAAATTCCTCATCTGATTTATTAACTGCATCTCAGATGAGGATTTTTAGGGGGAAAATTTATCTGTTAAACAAATAAGATATGTTTAGTCCGCTGAAGAAATTTCTCCTCGGACCTGATTCGTAATATTCCTGTCTGTCAGAATTGATCTGAACAAATGCTACGTATTTTTTATCGAAAATATTATTCAACCCTGCAAATGCAAGTATCCTGAATTTTCCGTATGTCAGATCTGCTCCGATCTGAGCTCCCTGCAGGTAATATGATTCCGTTTTCAGCGAATCAACATTTTTATCATTTACCTGCATCTGACCGACATATAGTCCGTTCGTTTTTATAAATAAATTTCTTTCATTCTTAAGATCATAAATATAATGCAGTTCACCTGTAATATAGTGATCCGGGTTTGCCGGTTCAGTATTTCCTGAATAGTCTTCAGTATTTACTAATCCGTTTCCTGCAATATTCAGCGCAGTGTAACTGTCATATTTAAAATCTGAATAAGTATAGGAAGTAGCGAATTTTAAACCTCTTGCTATTTCAGTATTAAATCCGAATTCCAGTCCTTTTCTGTTCACAGTTGCTGCATTTCTGAAATATACATCACCGTCCACTGTAAAGGGTATAATTGCGTCATCTATCTTCGTTGCATAAAGCGTAAGTTCTAAAAATGAATTTCTGAAAACATTACTGCCTCTGTTAGGAATTTCACCTTTATATCCGATTTCATAGTTTGTTGATTTCTGCGGATTCAGATCGGGGTTTATTGCTTTTAAACCGCCGTCCGATGAAAACGGGAAATTTTCCAGCTCATTATTTGCCGGTACATCAAATCCATATCCGAATGAACCGTAAATCGACATTCTTGGATTCAGCTTATAA
This sequence comes from Candidatus Tepidiaquacellales bacterium UBA2330, assembly GCA_002344965.1. Classification (GTDB taxonomy): domain Bacteria; phylum Bacteroidota; class Ignavibacteria; order Tepidaquicellales; family Tepidaquicellaceae; genus UBA2330. The sequence goes on from DDUU01000029.1 coordinate 141,797, forward strand.
TTCAATGCAAATTTAGGAGTGAAATTACTGAACTTTCTGCTTGTATCCCGGAATCCGGCTATAAGATCGCTTTTTGACGTTATGACATTATCGTACCTGCCTGTTATTAATAAATTCAGTTTTCCGACAACTACCGGTATCTGATTGAGAAAATATACACCGATATTTGATAATGTCTCATCGGTTAATGCCAGAAGATCGTCTCCTCTGATACCGCCAATGTTATTAAATTCAGCAATCGGTCCGTCCTGATAAAATAAATCTCCGCCAATGGAGAATTCATTTTCCCTGCTTCCGAATTTTGTTTTATTTATATATCTGAAAGAACTGCCGACTCCCCATCTGGTGAATACCCTGTATGTTGCAGCCGTCCTGTCAAATTCCTTTATTGTACCGTAACCTGTAAATTCAATAAAATTTTTCTTGTCTTTATCAATATATGTGCTGTATGTAATTCCCAGTCTTCCCTTATCTGATAATCTCTTTGAATCTCTGCTGACATCTCTCGGATTTGCCTGTAGATCGTTTGTATTATACTGTTCCAGCGTCAGTGAACCCGGAAGTTTTATTAAACCCTTTACCAGATATCCGTTAACCAGTAACTTTGAATCCGATGACAAATCCGCTTCATATATTGAGTTAAATCTTGTCTGATATTCCTGACTATGATCTCTGTATCCCTGATAATTTTGATAACTGTATGTCGCCATAAATCTCTGTGTACCTGCGTTAACTCCGACCTTGATACCGTTTTTTCTCAATGAATAATCTCCGAATTCATTGTCCAGCATTACAAATGATGTCGGGAAATATTTATCCGTAAAAAAATTAATTACTCCGCCCGGAGCATTTGTATAGAGCGAACTTAAATTTCCCTTTGAAACTTCAATCTTACTTATAGCCGTAAAATCAAGCGCTTCAATTCTTGTCTGACCGTCAGGTTCCGATTCCGGAATACCGTCCAGCAATATCCTTACACCTCTGATCCCTGTGTTCGATCTTGATCCGAATCCTCTTATTGACACTCTTACATCATGATTTCCGTATCGGGGCTGAAGTATCAGACCGGGTACATTAGTAATCACATCATTCAGACCCATTTTTCTTGACGACTTCCATTGAGAATAATCTATCCTCGAAACAGAAAAAGGAATATCGATAAGCTTCTGCTCCGTCCTTGTAGCTGAAATAATTATCTCATCCGTTTCATAATCTGTAGTATCGGCACTGTCCTGAGCATTTGACAAAGCAGATGTTCCTAAAAAAACAATCATAAAGAATTTAAATAAATTTTTCATTTTTATAGTTTTAGTTAATAGTTAAATTTTTAATTTACTGTGAATTATTTTTGTGAATCATTCCGAGTTCATCAGCATTCAGTGCCTTGTTGCATAAAGATCCTTTTATGCAATTTCTCCTGCTGTTACAGGAGATTAGATTATATACAATATTTTTTGCCGTATGCGATATTGCAATGAACCGCCTCTTTGAAAGGGAATTAAAAAAAAGAAGTATCATTAATCTCAGCATACATTACTGCAAAAAGTATCCGGCCCCGAACGCTGATGTATCGGCATAATTTATTCTCAAAACCTCATCAATATGAGCGGTATATGTTATCATTTCACCGCTTCCACAGTTATATTCCGTATTCTTCGCAAACTTATTTCTTTTACAATGTTATTCTGTAAATACACTTTTGAATCGGAATTTCTTAATTCTATAATTTTAAATCCTGTCATACATTTTCAGACAACCTGTATGAATAAATGTTAAAATTAATTTTCTGATTACTTTAAAAAATTGGGAAAACTGAATACCGGAATACTAACAAAGTATTCTGACGGTCATGAGAGAATTAATAGATGATATGTTCTTTAAAAAAATATTGGGTCCGTGTGTTGAGTTGATATTTCTGAAATGAAGATTATGAAAATCATCAGAGTTGGAAATAAAATTACTGTATTCCTGATTGTCTGGAATTATTCTCTGCTGCTTGCCGAAATTGAACTGATGAGGAATAACAGCGGAGTATGATTTGATCATTGTATTACCGGGAGAATTAGCTTTATTGAGAACTGTGTTGCTGTAATATATATTTTCCGTAATGAATGTATTATCTGAACCTGTTGACTGAACAAATTCATTTCCCGTTAAAGAATATACCGGTAGAATAAAAATTATTCCTGTCAGAATGTTTATAATAAACGTTATGTATTTTCTGTTTCTCAAAATATATTTAGACTAAAATAAATTTAAGAATATTTAATTTCAAGTCTTTGTTTATAAACTCATAAAAAAAAACAGCCGGAATGTCCGGCTGCCTCAATTTGAATTTTTGTATATATTTAAAATGAATTACTTCAGATAAGCTATTCCGATGTTCGCATTAAAAAATGAATATGAGTTATTATCAGCTTTTCCCAGCGGCTCACCCGAGCTGAAAGCGTAATTGTATCTGCCGTTTATTGTCAGACCGACATTGCTTCCCAGATTAAATATTACGCCGACTTCAGGACTTAATCCGAAGTGCCAGTTATCGTTATCAATTATATTAGCTCCGACCTGCAGTCTCTGCCAGATATAATAAGCTCCTACATTCGCCTGAATGTAAGGTATTGTTTTGCTTCTTAATGTTTTGTTAAAGTGATATCCTAATGTTGCAAAGACAGGAGTATAGTTAAGATATCTTGCTTGAGGACCAGAAAGAGTTCCGTTTGATAATTCAGTTGTTCCGTTTTCTTCTTCATCAGAAATTACATTCAGTCCCATCTCTACTCCAATAGATAAATTATTCTTAACAAAACTCTTGATCTGAAAAGAACCTGCCCAAAATCCGGGATTGCTCAGAAAGTCTGACGCTCTTCCCATATTGAATGTTGTATTGTATTCTATTGAAGTTATATAACCGCCTTTTCTTGTCTGCGAATTTGCATAATCTGATAAAGAAAATGTTATCAATATTGCTATGGCAACAAGTATTAATTTTTTCATTATAATAAATTTATTTTTTTTAAAATTGTTTTCGAAATCGTTTTATCTTTATCTGAGATACGGAGACTGTTCAAATGCTTTATCGATCCCTTTTGTGATTCTCTGTTCTACATTTCCGCCCGAACCCACAAGTCCGTTTGCAACTCCTATCCATTGTATCGGAAGCGTAGTGCTGCTGCTTGGAATATTTACATCAGCTATTGCTACTCCGACAGTACCGGTAGTGTATTCATATGTATTTCCGTAATAAGGATAGCACCATGAATAGCCCCAGTAATCATACCAGCATCCGCCGCTTTCTGTAACTGTATAAGATGTTGTTGTAATAAAATTTCCTACTGTTACAACTCCCGCTCCCGCAGAATCATTAACTCTTACCCATCCGAGAGAATTGAGATTGCTCAGTGTGGTTGATTTGATAAGGTTGTCGTATTGTCTGGAAATTGTTCCTCCGTCGCGATGCACTACCGTATCAAGAAAATAATATTTTGTAACGTTCTGAAAATTGTAGTCAGGGTTATAAAAACTGCCGACTACATCATAATTGTCTGTTTCAAGACCGTAATCATAATAGCAGGATGAGATTACAACCGGTGACAATAAGACAATTACCAAAAAAAATCTTTTAAAAAGTAATAACTTTTTCATATTTAATTATTTTAATTTATTTTACCTGTCAAATTAACTCTATATAATTGCATTTTCAATTTAAATTTTAACCTAAGCTTATTAAATAATTCTTAACATTTATTTCAAGAAGTTTTTGATAATTTAACTAGCATGCAGTTATCAGAACTTAAGTTCACAAAATTGAGTTACTAAAATCCTGCTGCAAGTTGGTTTCTTGGCTTTTTATTCAGCACTTAAATAAGTATTTTAACCGATTCATTTTAAAAAATAAGCTAACATATTAAATGCAAAACAAAAAAAATTATCTCAAATTTGTTTCATTTCTGATCTTAATCTCAATGACAGTGATAGTTGCCTGCTCATCCAAAAAAAAGCAGGTGGTTGCTGAAATCGGAGATGAGAAAGTTTATCTTGAGGATTTTGAAAATCAGTACATGAAGACCGTTAATAATATAGATTCAGCAAGAAATGCCACTATGGAAAAAAGATCGGAATTTCTTGAGCTGCTTATCAAATACAGATTAAAAGTAAAAGATGCAAGAGAAAGAGGTCTTTTGAGTTCCGAAGATATTCAAAATGATCTTACGCAGTATAAAGAAAATTTTCTTACTTCATTTCTTATAGACAAGGAAATAGTCGAACCTAAAATTAAAGATCTTTATGATAAAAAGGAATATGAAGTCAGAGCTTCACATATTATAATAACTCTTCCGCAGCAGAATATGCTGCCTGCGGATTCCATCGAAGGTTATGCAAAGGCAAATGAAATTATTGCAAAATTGAAGGACGGCGCTGAGTTTTCAGAGCTTGCCGCAGAATATTCAAGTGATAATTCAGCCAAGCAAAACGGCGGGGATCTGTATTATTTTACTGCAGGCATGACAGTTCCGGAGTTTGAAGACGCACTGTATAAACTTAAAGTCGGTGAATATACTAAAGAGCCGATCAGAACGAATTTTGGACTTCATATTGTAAAACTCACGGATAAAAAGAAAAGAAACGACGGAATCAGAGCTTCTCATATTCTGATACAGGATCAAAAGGACAGTCTTGGAAATACAATTGATTCCATCGGTACATACAATAAAGCCAAAGAAACTCTCGAAAGAATAAAAAGCGGCGAAGATTTCGGAAAAGTCGCAACAGAAGTTTCCCAGGATCCGGGCTCTGCTCCGAAAGGCGGAGATCTTGGATTCTTTGACAGAAGAAGAATGATCCAGCCTTTTGACAGTGTCGCTTTTATGCTTAAAGTCGGTGAAGTTTCAGATCTTGTAAAAACTCCCTACGGCTGGCACATAATTAAAGTAACCGAAATTAAGCCGTACGCTTCCTTCGAAAAACAAAAGGAAACTCTTAAAGGCGACTATAAAAAAGGTCCTTCTTTCAAAACCGAATATTTGAAATATGTTGATAATCTTGTAAAGGATTTTAAGTTTGAGATAAAAGATGAAGGACTTAATTTTTTAACTAATAAATTTGACAGCACTAAAACTCTCACCAGTTTTAATCTTGATACAATGTTCGCTCCGGAAGAAAGAGAAATAGTTATAGCAAATTTCTCAGGCGGTGAATTAAAAGTGAATGATCTTATTGAATACCTTGGTAAGAACAAAGACGCTATGACCAGTATTGCAAACGCAGAGACTCTTACGAAAGTTATAAACGGCGCTGGTGAAATTCCTTTGTTATATAAAATGGCAATAAAAGAAAATGTTGAAAAAGATCCCGAATATATTGCACAGCTGACTGAATATGAAAACGGTCTTCTCAGTTTTAAAGTAGATCAGGAAGAGCTATGGAGAAAAATTAAAATTAATCCGGAAGATCTGCAGGGTTATTATGACAAAAATAAAGACAAGTATAGCTATACTGACAGCAATCAGGTTAAATACAGAGCTTTCGAAGATGTTAAGTCTGAAATATCAAATTTAATCCAGCAGGAAAAATTTAAGGAAATGGAAATACAGTACGTAGAGAACTTAAAGACCAAGTATCCGGTTAAAATTAACTCTGCAATATTAATAGAAGCATTTAAAGATTAAAAATTGAAGTTATTAAAAGTAATAATTATTCCGGTTATTTTATTTCTGTCATCTGTCCTGTCAGCCCAGCAGGAAGGTGACAGAGTTCTTGCAATAGTAGGTAATGACATTATTACTGAATCTGATTTTCAGTATCAGCTTCAGTTATATGCACGTCAGAATCAGCTTCAGGAGATTTCTCCTTATATTATTCAGCAGATTTTTCAGTCCATCATAACCAATAAAATAATATTAGCTAAAGCCGAACAGGACAGTATTTTTGTGAGCGAAGATGAAATAAACCGGGAGCTTGACAACAGGATCAAAGCCCTTGTTTCACAGGTTGGCTCTGAAGAGCAGCTTCAGGAAGTTTACGGTATGTCTCTGACAAAAATAAAAATACTTCTTAAAGAAGATCTCACAAAAAACCTGAAAGCTGAAAAACTCAAGAGACAAAGGTTTTCGGGCGGTGTCCGGATCTCGGACAATGAAATCAGGGAGTTTTATCAGAGTTACAAAGACAGTCTTCCGGATGTCAGCGAAGAGATCGAAATTGCTTCCATTGTAATGGAAAGAAAAGTCAGTGATGCGGAAAAGAAAGAAGCCCGCAGAATTGCAGAGCTGATTCTCGACAGTATTAAGAGCGGAGTTGACTTTTCCGATCTGGCGCGTAGAAATTCAGCTGACTCAATGTCAGCCATACAGGGCGGTGATTTGGGCAGTGCTAAGAAAGGGAATTTTGTAAAAGAATTTGAAGACGCAGTCTTCAGTCTTTCTCCCGGTGAAGTCTCAGGAGTTGTAGAAACACAGTTCGGAATGCACATAATTAAGCTAAATGATAAAATCGGAGATAATGTAAAGTCACAGCATATTCTTATTAGATTTCCAAAATTTGAATCGTCTGATTTTGAGACAATAAATTTTATGAATGATCTGAAAGAAAAAATTAACAAAGGTGAAATTACATTTGAAGAGGCTGCGAAGACTTATTCGGATGATCCTCAGGCAAAAAAAACCGGGGGCTATCTTGGTAAAATCCCATCAGAACAGTTCGACAGTCTCACTACAGAAGTAATTAGAAATCTGTCTCCCGGTCAGATCTCAGATCCTGTCAGAGTCGGCTCTGATACTGAATACGGTTATCAGCTTATTAAGCTGATTCAGATAATTCCCGAACATCCTCTTTCTTTTAAAGACGATTATGACAGAATTAAAAGATTCGCGGAAAATTTTAAGGAAAGCAAGGAAATGGAAAAATGGATTGAAGAGTTAAGAGAATCAATCTATGTGGATATAAAAATGTAAGTATTAACGTAATGTGTTTTTATGTGATGTTATACGTTTTGTATTAAGGAAGTATAAATTATATGTAATACTCAAATCCTGTTAGTTGATATTTATTGAAAATATACAATTGATACGGAGGTTTTCTTAATCTCATTAACTTCATAAAACCAATCCGTCAGTATGAATTTTTCTTTTAATGCAGAATACGGTCTGCTCTATTCTTTATTGCTGCTGATAATTTCAGGTGTGATTGCGTATTTCTATTATAAAAGAACTTCATTAAAAAACCCTCAGAAAAAGTTATTTACAATACTCAGAACTATAACTGTCTTCCTGTTTCTACTGTTGCTGCTTTCCCCCGTGTTTTCATTTATTTCCGGAATATCACCCCCGCCAAAGAATGTCTTTCTTATAGACAATTCCGAAAGCCTTCTTATTGAAAACCGTAATGAGATCTTAAAAAATATTCTTACATCAGAACTAATGAATGCAGGAGCGGGAAATTCAGAAAATGTATTCTATCTTTTTTCTGAAAATCTGATGAGAGAATTAACCAGGGATGAACTCAAATCAATAGCATATGAAGGCGTAAATAATTTTTCAACCGATCTTTCTTCTTCCTTAAACACATTGAACAGTAACCTTTCAGAGAGCAATATCTCAACCGTAAATATTATTTCGGACGGGATCATAAACGAAGGCGGCAATCCGCTTAAGTTCGCAGCGTTAATGAATGTATCTTTTAACTATTATCTTACAGGTGATACCGTTCAGAAAAAAGATGTTTCTGTAAAAAATCTTTATTTCAATAAAACAGCTTTTGCCGAAAGCAGCGTCCCTGTAAAGGTTCAGATAATGTCTTACTTGTATAATTCAGTTTTGAATGTCAGACTTTTCGAAGAAGATAAACTAATCGATACAAAGACGGTTGCGGTTAATGATAAACAGCTTTCTTATGAAGTTTCTTTCAGCGTGTTTTCACAGGACAGCAGAATAGTTAAATACAGAGTTGAAACCGAGCCTCTTGAAAATGAGATCACCCTTAAAAATAATTTCAGAGATTTTTATATTAAATTTACTGACAATAAATTCCGTGTACTGTTTGTCTCAGGCGGTCCGGGTGCAGATAATTCATTTGTTACAGGTGAGTTAAAAAAGATCAGAAATTTCCGGACTGATGTAATGACTCAAAAAGCCGCAGGAGAATTTTATGAAGGCAGTTTTCCCGATACTGATAATTATGACGTTTTTATTCTGTCCGGATATCCTACCGCAGTGTCAGATCAGAGCGTTTTAAATAAAATCAGTTCAAGCATTGAAAAAAATAATTCGTCTCTGATTTTTATGGCTGCGAGAAAAACTGATTACGCTAAGCTAAAAGCGATAGAAGATAAACTTAGTTTTAAAGTTTCTTCACATTCGGATAATGAAGAGCTAACCGGACTATCTCCGGTTGCATTTCCCGGAAATGAAATATTTGAAAGACTGGGTCAGCTTGGTTCAGTCAGCAGTATGCCTGATGTTTTTAAAACATCTTCCGTTTTTTCCGGAAATCCTTCATCTGAAACCTTTATACTGACTTCAAGAAATTCCGGTCCGGCTTTGGTTATTGAAAATACTCCGGATAAAAAATCAGCTGCATTTCTTGTTTACGGGTTTTATAAATGGAGACTGAATAAATCCGGTTCGGATAATTCTGATTTTTTCAGAAATATTGTTTCTGCTATAATTGTCGCCATAACCGATAAAGAAGCTAACAAACACTTTTCAATAGAAACTTCAAAACCGGTATTTTCAAAATATGAAGATGTAAGGTTTAATGCTTCGATATTAAATCATGAAATAAAGGGCAGTGAAAAAATTAAAGTGCGCATTTCAGGAACCGGATATGACAGAGAAATAGAAATGAACCGGCTAAATGATTTTCAGTATTCCGGTTCTGTCAGAATTCCCGAGGACGGGAATTATGAATTTAATGCAGGACTTTATGAAGACAATGTTCTGATCGAAGAAACTAAAGGCAGATTTTCCGTAGGGGAGAATAATTTCGAATTCATTGAGACACGGGCTGATAATTCAATTCTAAAAATGCTTGCGCTTGAAACAGGCGGTGAAAATCTGACAGGCAGGAGCGGAAGTGAGATCAGCGGATTCATTTCTGATATTAACAGCAGGTCGGAGTATGAAATTAAAACCGCTAAAAACCTTGAACTCAATGTGAACCCTTATTATCTTTCAGCACTGATTTTTTTATTGTGTCTCGAATGGTTTTTAAGAAAGAGAAACAATCTGCCTTAAAAAATTTCTAATTTGTAATTTAATCTGATTTTAAATTTGCATCACTTTTAATTTTATTTGAAAACTTTTGTATTAATATTATTCTTAATTCTCAATACTGATCTGCAGGCGGGCAGCGGAATCAGTTACTGGCTTGTGCAGCCGCAGCAGACACCGAGAAATCTTTCCGCCTGTGTATTTACCGATACGTCATTCGGATGGATCGCAGGCGATACAGGACTCGTTATGAATACTACAAACGGCGGGGTTTCATGGAATACGCAAAGCACCGGCATTCTGAATAATATTCACGATATGTTTTTTCTGAACAGAAATATAGGTTACGCTCTTGCGTGGGAGCTGGACGCTACGCCGCCGAATTATTACGGGACGAAAATTCTTTCCACTACAAACGGAGGAATAAACTGGTACGTAACTTTATTTCCTGATTCAAATGTCTTTCTCAATACGGTTTTTTTCAGGGATTCTCTGAATGGATATATAGCGGGATCGGGCGGTAAGCTTTATTATTCTACCAACTCCGGAGCAAAATGGATAAACTCTGAAATTGATTCCGGAATGGTGTTTGGCTTTCCGGTTGAAAAAATTAAATTCTATGATGAAGATTACGGACTTGCTGTCGGAGGAGCTATTGATATTGCAGGTTTGGTTTGGAGATCTACAAACGGCGGAAGGTCCTGGAGAACAATTATAATCGGACCAGAGCCGATAAATGATTTTCTTTTTCTTGATAAAAATAATGCTATCGGTGTAGGAGGCGATTTTGAATACGGATCGAGTAATATAAAATCTTTTGACGCCGGTTCAAACTGGCTTTACGAAGAGTTTCAGGTTTTCGGAATTGCAAACACAATTGCTTACAGGACGAAGCATGAAGCCTGGATCTCTCTAGGCATTGTTGACAGTTTTCTGGTAACTTCTGACGGCGGAATTAAATGGGAGCTTATCGGCACACCTCAGCAAAGCAGGATTTACGATATTGAATTTCCCGGCGAAAGAAACGGATGGGCCGTAGGAGTAGGCGGTGTGATATTAAAATATAATACCGATGTAATAAGCGTAAATAATATAAGCGCCGCTATTCCGGAAAAATTTATACTTTATCAGAATTATCCGAATCCGTTTAATCCTGAAACTGTTATCCGTTATGAGTTAATGAAGACGGGATATACTGTACTGAAAATTTATGACATAAAAGGCATTGAAGTAAATAACCTGGTCAGTGAGGTTCAGACTGCCGGCATATATAATGTAAAATTAAGCGGCGCAAATCTGCCGAGCGGTGTTTATTATTATAAACTTTCTTCAGGCGGATTTTCCGAAACAAAAAAATTAGTTCTTTTAAAGTAATTTTTTGCTTAACAGCGGATTCCTGCTGTATTTAAAAATGAATTTATAAACAGTGTTGACCAAATCGTTTCATTAAATAAGATTATAGATGAGATTATTCATAAATATAAAGTTTTCTCATACACTTATTGGATTAAACGTCATTGGATAATTACCGAAAGAATTCATGAGAAATTGCGTTTATAAAATTTTCCTGACTGAAAAATCTGCACATCAAATTTTGAGCAGAAAATATTAAAGCAATTGTGAACCGATGACGTCCCGAAGGGAAAATGAATTACGGCAATTTTTCAAAGGCGAGATTTTTTTTGTGGTACTTTTTTTGATCTTTCAAAAAAGAATGTTAAGGTAAGTTTAGCTTTAAGTTGAACGCTAAATGTTTTGGACGTATATGCTTTACAAACGAAACAAGCTAAATTCGTTAATTGAAAATATTTCATTTAATATGTATTTTCACAAATCAAAGAATAAAATCCCAGCATAATGAAATTTTCTGTCACCGGTGAAAATCTTGTAGAATATCTATCAAAAGTCATTACCGTAGTTCCAAACCGCTCTCCGCTTCCGATTTTAGATAACATTTTATTTCAGCTCGAAGGAAATAAGCTTCAGATGACATCATCTGATCTTGAGATATTTATGAGGACTGAGCTTGATGTAAAAGGAGGACGCGACGGCAGTGTTGCTGTTCCCGCTAAGAGACTTCTTGATATTACCCGAACGCTAACTTCTGAGAAACTGGATTTCGATGTCAATGAAAAGAACCGTATCACGATCAAATCCAAACGCGGTAAGTTCACCCTCGGCGGCGAGCCGTCTGACGAATTTCCGCTGCCTGAAGAAAAGAAGGATATGAATAAAATTGATATTAAAGGACCCGTAATAAAAAGATTCCTTTCAAAAATAATTCACGCTGTCAATACGGATGAAATGAGACGCAATATGGCTGGCGTGCTTACGGAGGCTTCTGCGGATCAGTTAAAAATTGTAGCTACTGACGGATTCAGATTAAGTAAAATAATTAAAACTGATTTTAAACACGAAGCAGATAACGATGAAAAAATTGTGATACCGTATAAAACCGCCCAGCATATTCTCAGACTTAATAATAACGAGGACACAGTTATAGAATATGACGATCACGATCTGAAAATTTCATTTGACAGTATTGCAGTTTATTCAAAACTGATAGACGATACATTTCCTAATTATGAAAATGTAATCCCCTCGGATAATGACAAAATACTCAGAATAAACAAACATGCGTTCTCTGATTCGCTGGTAAGAGCTCTGATATTTGCTGATGTAATTACAAAGCGCGTAAGACTTGAAATTACGACTTCATCGCTTCAGATAAGAGCGGACAATCCGGAGATCGGTTCCGAAGGCGAGGAAATGATAGACTGCAGTTTCAACAGCAAGACCGGAACGGAAGATTTTGATAAAACTCCTTTTGTGATCGCATTTAATGCAGGATATCTGCTGGATGCTGTATCACAAATGGAAACAGAAGAACTGAATGTCAGTTTTGGAAATCCTTCAAAAGCGGCAATAATTACGCCGACCGAGCAGAAGTCCGGAGAAGATTTTATTGAACTCATAATGCCGGTCAGAGTCGGATAAGTTTTTACCGGATCAGTAAAATTACATGTGTCTTTCCGAAAAATAACTTAATGCAAAAGCTGAATTTTTTAATCAGCAGTTTTAATAAACGGAGTTTTACAAATCCCTGACATAAACGCAGCTGTATATGAATTGATCCACTGATTATGATTTTAAAGCGTATTGTATTAAAAAATTTCAGAAATTATTCCTCACAGGAAATTACTTTTAATGATAAATTTAATTTCATATACGGCAGTAACGGACAGGGAAAGACAAATATACTCGAAGCTGTTTCATATTCTACCTACGGTAAAAGTTTTCTCGGAGCTGCCGAATCAGACTGCGTTAAATTTGGAAGCAATGAATTTTTTGTTGAATCGGACTTTATAAATGATCTTGGCAATAAAGATTTTATAGTTATAAGTTATGATAAATTAAAAAAGTCCAAAGCCGTTCACAGGAATAAACAAAAGGTAAATTCTTTTTCGGCTGAGGTCTTCGGAAGATTTCCTCTGGTTTTTCTTTCTCCGAAAAGTCTAAACATTACTTACGGAAATCCTTCGGACAGAAGAAAGTTCTTTGATATACTTATATCGCAAAGCAGTAATCTTTATCTGGATCAGCTGAAGGAACTTGCGAAAATTCTCAGACAGAAAAGCGCTCTGCTCAGGGAGTATTCAATACATAAAAAGTATAAATTAGCTGATCTTAAAAATCTTCTGAATTCCTATAATGAAAAGCTTTCTGAATTCTCCGCTAAGGTTCTTTTCAAAAGATTAAATTTTCTTAAAGAGTTTGAATCTTACTTTGACAGAAATTTTCAGTTTCTTCTGAAGCAGGATCACAGAGGTAAAATAAGTTACTATTCGGATATTACAAAAGAAGTCTTTCCTGAAGATGCATTACCTGAACGGGAAGAATTAAAAGCTTTCACGGAGAAGCTGCTTTCGGAAAAATATGAAGATGAAATAAAACGCGCCGTTACGCTTGCCGGTCCGCAGAGAGACGACTATATTTTTAAATTAACAAAATACGGTAAGGATTTAAATAAAGGGACAGATACTTTTGAACTCAAGAATTTTGCATCGCAGGGAGAGCATAAGACGTTTCTGCTTGCGTTAAAGCTTTCGGAATACGACTATCTGAAGAGCACCAAGTCAACAAGTCCGGTACTTCTGTTGGATGACATACTTTCTGAGCTGGATGAGGACAGGGTATCTAAGATAATTTCTCATCTGAAAGATTACGGTCAGATTTTTTTAACGACTACGGACAGGAATTATATTAACCGGTTAAAATCTTTTTATTCGGACAGCGAAATATCCGAATTTAAAATAGAAGAAGGAAAAGTTATTTAAGTGTATATGAAAAAGATAAATACAACAGACAGATATAACAGGACAGTTTGTCTTAAGACAGAGATGGATGATTTTATGGAATATATCGGAATGAATTCCAGAATGCACGAGCTTAAGATACTGAATGTATGGGATGAATGCGTAGGAGAATCCATTTCAAGATATTCAAACCCGGTCGAGCTGAAGAAGAACCGGCTTTTTGTAAAAGCGGAAAACGCCGCATGGAGATATGAGCTTTCATTGAAAAAAACGGAAATAATAAATAAGCTGAATCAAAAGCTCGGTAAGAAATTAATCAGAGAAATTGTTTTCATTTAAAAATAATAACGTAAATGGCTAAAGTAAAAGAAGGAAAAGACAAGCCGGCGAAGAACGGAGCGCCCGGTTACGATGCAGTGGATATTCAGGTTTTAAAAGGACTTGAACACGTAAGGAAAAGACCTGCAATGTATATCGGCGATATTTCTACAAGAGGGCTTCATCATCTTGTATATGAAGTAATTGACAACGCTATCGACGAAGCTCTTGCGGGACACTGCGACAAGATCACGCTCACGTTGAATAAAGACTCGTCGGTAACGGTAACTGATAACGGAAGAGGAATTCCTACTGATATTCACCCGACTGAAAAAATTTCGGCGCTGGAAGTTGTAATGACACAGCTAAACGCCGGAGGAAAATTTAACCGCGACAGTTATAAAGTTTCAGGCGGTCTTCACGGAGTCGGTGTTTCCGTTGTGAATGCTCTCAGCGAATGGCTCGAAGCTGAAGTAGTAAGAGACGGCAAAATATATTATCAGAAGTATGTCCGCGGAATTCCGGAGGCGAAAGTTAAGACAACAGGTAACGCAAAAAAAACCGGTACTAAAATTACCTTCTATCCTGACAATGAAATTTTTAAGATCACTACATTTAAATTTGAAACGCTTGAGGAAAGATTAAGAGAGCTTGCATATCTTAACAAAGACCTGACCATAATAATAAAAGATGAAAGGACAGACGGAACAGGAAAGAGCTCGGAGTTTCATTATAAAGGAGGGTTAATAGATTTTGTAAAATACCTTGACGAATCTGAAAAATCTTTCACGGGAAAACCGATCTATATTTCAGGTGAAAAAGATAATGTCCAGGTCGAAATTGCGTTTCAGTATAATGATTCATACAACGACAACATCTATACTTTTGTAAATAACATCAACACACATGAAGGAGGTACGCATCTTGAAGGATTCAAAGCTGCTCTGACGCGTACATTAAATAACTACGGGATAAAAAATAATCTGATAAAATCAGATAAAATTACTCTGACCGGAGATGACTTCCGTGAAGGACTTACGTGCGTCATCAGCATCAAAGTGCCTGAGCCGCAGTTTGAAGGACAGACAAAAACCAAGCTTGGTAACAGCGAAGTAAAGGGAATAGTGCAGTCTATTACCGGCGAGTCTCTTGGTAATTTTCTGGAAGAGAATCCGTCCGTAGCGAGAAAGATCATTGATAAATGTCTGAGAGCTGCTGAAGCGCGTGAAGCTGCAAGAAAAGCAAGAGAGCTGACGCGCAGAAAAAACGCTCTTGAAATTTCAGGACTTCCCGGAAAGCTGGCTGACTGCTCAATTAAAGATCCTGCGCAGTGCGAGCTGTATCTGGTCGAGGGAGATTCCGCAGGCGGCTCCGCTAAGCAGGGCAGGGACAGAAGATTTCAGGCGATACTTCCCCTGAGAGGAAAGATTCTTAATGTAGAGAAAGCGAGAATAAATAAGATACTTGAGAATGAAGAAATCAGATCGATAGTAACGGCTATCGGAGCTGGTCTCGGAAATTCGGATGAATTTGATGAGACAAAAATAAGATACGATAAAATTATTCTCATGTGCGACGCCGACGTGGACGGTTCTCATATCAGAACGCTTCTTCTGACTTTTTTTTACAGACATATGAAAGAAATTGTAGAGACGCAGAGACTATACATTGCTCAGCCGCCTCTTTACAAAATTAAAAAAGGAAAGACCGAGCTGTATGCATATGATGAGAGGGAAAGAGAAGAAATTATTAAATCATTTAAGGCGGATAAAAATATTCCTGTTATCGATATTGATAATGAAGAAATTCCTGAAGTTGATGCTTCTGTATCCGGCACTCCGAAAGGAATTGCAATATCCAGGTTTAAAGGACTGGGCGAAATGAATCCTGAGCAGCTTTGGACGACTACGATGAATCCCGAAACAAGAACGATAGTGCTTGTAACGAATGAGAATGCCGCCGCAGCTGATAAAATATTCAGAGTGCTGATGGGAGAAGAAGTGGAGCCGAGAAGAAAATTTATAGAAGAGAATGCAAAGTATGCGAATCTTGATGTGTAATGAAATTCTCCGGATTGTTTGATGAGGTTTAAATCATTTGAGATAAGCCGGTTCTTTGTAATAATTCTGTTCATATTTTCCGGAAGCGAAGCTTTTGCCGCCGGTGATTCCGCGCTTTCTTCATTCAGCAGTCAGAATAAGAAAAGTTTTTTCACGTCATTTTCTTTCGGAATGGGAATAAGTTATTCTGACAATCCGTCACTGCTGAAATTCATAGAGTCTGATGTGATTGATTATTCCCAGATCCCGAATGACGAGAAAATTTCTAACTTTACCACCGGAATATTTTTTTTCGGCAGCGCTGAGAGACAGATCCTGAATGACTTTTCTGTAAAGGGAGAATATTCTTATACCATAAAAACCATCAACGTACCTTATAGTCCGAATTACCAGTACTCTTATTATATGCATCAGCCGATGCTGACTTTGAATTATCTTATTCCGCAGAAGCACAGTTATTTCAAATTCGGTCTCGGAGGAGGATATAATTTTTCAGATTTCACAAGAAAATATATTACAGCTGAGAGTGATTACAAATCTTCAGGTCCGGCTGTAAAGTTAGAAATGGTTTTCAATGCGCAGCTCGGTAAAAACTCTTCGACATATCTCAGCGGATTTTTAATGAAAAGCTTTATGTCGGATCTTAAAAATTCCGGCGGGACATTTCTCAAAGGTCCGCAGAACAGCAATGTAAATCTCAGCAGTTTTGCGATTGGCGTAAAGCTCGGTCTGGAATTATATTTTTTTTAATGACAAAATATGATTGAAGAAATTTTTAAAGCGATAATACTCGGGATAATACAGGGGGCTACGGAATTCATTCCAATCAGCAGCACCGCTCATCTTAGAGTCATCCCGGCATTGCTCGGCTGGAAAGATATCGGAGCTGCATACAGCGCGGTAATACAGCTCGGCACGCTGGCGGCGACTCTGGTTTATTTCCGCAATGACATTTCGCAGATCACCGGCGGATTTCTGAAAGCGGTAAAGCAGAGGGATCTTTTTTCAAATATGGATTCGAAGATCTTTATATTTATCATAGCCGGCACAATCCCGATCTCAGTCGCCGGGCTTTTGCTGAAAGGATTTATAGAGGGTGACGCCAGAGGACTTTATGTTATCAGCTTTGCTCTGATCATCCTTGCCGTAATTCTCTTCATAGCGGAGCGGACCGGAAAGCAGAACAAGAGCATGGAAAATATGACTTTAAAAGACGGCATAATAATCGGCTGCGCGCAGGCGCTTGCGCTGATACCGGGAAGTTCAAGAAGCGGCGTAACTATCACTGCAGGACTTTTCACCGGACTTACACGTGAAGCTTCCGCCAGATATTCATTTCTGCTCAGCATCCCCGCCATCGGACTCAGCGGTTTGTATGAACTGTTTAAAGAAAGACACGAACTTCTGAATGAAAATTTACTAAGTCTGATAATTGCAACCGCTGTTTCTTTAATATCCGGTTATCTTGCGATCGCTTTCCTGATAAATTATCTGAAAAAAAGAAGCACGATGATTTTTATCGTTTACAGAATAGCGCTTGGGATACTAATACTAATTTTACTTTCGCAGGGGATACTTCAGAATCTTGACTGAGTTAATATAAAGTTTTTTCATTAAAAATTTATTTAAAACTTTTTTCTAAATCTACAGATTGAATATGATGACAGAAATTATAAATTAACAAGATGGATAATTCAAAGGATTATTATAATAAATTATTGAACGAAGGATTTAGTCCGGCTTTAATAATATCGAATCGAAATTTTCAGAAAATACTTTTATCAGAATTTAATATTTGAATTGCGATTTAAGCAATTCAAATGAATTTTTTCGTTTCCCAATTAAAAATAATACGCATCCAATAGAGATTAGGGATTTTTTGTTATCCTTTGAATTAATTCTTGAACTTTTTGAAAAAGAAGATTCTGAAAAATATAAGATTATTCATAAAGGTACTCCTTTTTATTTTATAGCAATGGGTGCCATTATGGTAGGTGATTTTGAAAAAGGAGTCTTTTACATGGACGCTGCAAAATCTGAAGATGAAAAAAATGGTTTTGGTATGGAACAGCCTGCCGGATTATTTTTCAATTTTGAAGCAAATAATGAAAATCAGGCAGCTGTACTGTTCGTGTAAAAAATTCGAAGTTCTTTAGAGAACCAATTGAAGTGCATATTGCCTGAGATAAATTCAAATTCGTTGTTTGATAAACTTATATGCAAATTCAGTCAAACAGAAACTATTAGACCTGAGTTGAGAACTATTTTTACATCATTCATAACTTTCGCTTATGAATACGATAGTATACAGAGATATTTTAAATTAACAGACGAAAAATATGGAACAGGTGAACCATTTTTTGTTCATTTAATAAAAGGTTGTATAATTTTTGAAAGTTTACTGAAGAATTCCGAAACTGGAAATTCTATACCGGGTAAAAAAACTTTAAATGATTATTTAAAAAATGAAGATATCTACACCGGATTAGGATTAAGTTCACAACCCGAAGGAATTAACGCAAGAATATATCTCTTCAAACAAATACTCAGTTGATGACTTATATTCTTATCTTTTAAGAACTATTTCACAAGTATAATTATTCGAAAATTCCATTCCCAATAAAACCAGTACAAATTATCTTAATAAAATCATTTTCTTAGTTTGAATAAAATCGTTTGTCTGTAGTGTATAGAAGTAAACGCCTGATGGAATGTCAGCAGCGCTAAAAACATACTGATATGTACCGGCTGATTTTCTTTCATTTGCAAGAGTAGAGATTTCCCTGCCAAGCCGATCATATACTTTTAAACTAATAAATGATAATTTGGGTAATGAGAATTTTATAATAGTTGAAGGATTAAAAGGATTAGGATAATTTTGCTCTAAACTATAGCCAATGGGAATTTCACCGGATATTTTTGTTACATCAAGCAAAATAGAACCATAAGTAACTCCATCAATAACAGCTCCTACCATTGATTTTGAATATGCTCCTCCTAATAAAGGACTGCCATAACCTCTGTAAAAATACATATATCCGAATTTTTCAGCGTATGAATATGAAGTTTTACCTTCTATTGGAGCACCTAAAGTATCTATTCTTTTAACATAACATAAAGTATCACTTGTACCGAAAATGTTTGAAATCTTCGTTGTTGAATTTATTAAACTTCTAAAAAAAGTACCATTAGGGCAATCATTCCATAAATATCCCGTGGGTAAATTAAATCCAATTTCCAGCCAACTACCATATATACTATCTACACAGCCTGGACCTGCTCCTCCATATAAGTTTAATGTTAATGTGTCAAAATAATAACGAACATAATATTTATTCATAGGAGGTTCATTATATATTTCCATTTTTTTATATATAAATCCATTAATTTTTTCTTCAGAAACAATTCTGGCGCTATATCTAATATAAGTGCCTGGTTCTTGATAAACATATTCATAGTAGCTACCAAGTTTAAAAGGGACAATAAAACTTTTCTGTGCAGCAGCTAATGAGCTTATTAATAAAAACAATATGAGTGTTATTATTCTCAGCATTATTTGATCAGAATCATTTTTCTTATTGCAACAAAATTACCTGCAATTATTTTGTAATAATAAATACCGCTGGCAAAGTTAGAACCATCAAAGTTAATAAAATAATTACCCGGGTTTTTAATTTAATTTACCAAAGACTTAATTTCTCTTCCTGAGTTATCATATATCCTGATTTTCACCATCGATTGCTCTTTAATGCTATACTCGATTTTTGTAATCGGATTAAATGGATTAGGATAATTCTGACTGAGGTCATTTTCAATATGTAAGTTAATTTCAGGGTCTTGAGTAATATTGTCTGGACCTTCTCCTTCAAGAGTACAAGGATCAAAATATCCTGAGACACTATCTCTCTCTGACCTGCAGGATTCTTTATTTGTTAAATCAACTGCTGAAATTTTATATGAATAAGTTATCGGAATATTCGGGCATGCTCCTCCGGAACCGGCTCTATATAAGATTTGACTTTGATCTAAATATGTAGTGTCAGAAGTCGTTGCTACATAGTAATAATTGTATGGTTCGAAGCCAGGATAAGTAATTATACCCTTATATATTTTATAATGACTAATGTCAGGTTCTGTGTTTCTATTCCAAGTCAAGCGAGGATAAAAAGCATTTGGAGGATAACTCATAAATTCTCTCGCAGTATGCATATATTGTGGCTTCGATGGAGAGCTTTGAGTTAAATTCTCAAAATATATGCTAACTATCAAATTGCCGTCTGTTGTTTTTCCAAGTATCTCTACCGCAAAGCTATCTGATGGATTATTGATTTTTACAGCGGGATTACTCCAGGGAGAATAAACCTGATTATAACCAACGTCAAAACATACATTGGTATCACCATTAACACTTCGTTCTGTCCTTAAATCTTCATATTCTAGTCCAGTGTAAAAACTTACACATGTATCATTTCTTAAATCAAATATTGTTTGCCCTAATATTTTATTAGGTGTATCATAAAAAAATTTATCTAAATAAATTCCATTATTAAGAGTATCAATTACATATTTTGTTGGGTGTGTTGGACTTTTTAAAAAATTCCAACGTCCGTCAGCAGACTCAACGGTTGTAAGTCGTTTATGAATCAACAATAAAGAATCCGGTACAAATGGATTAGACGGCTGATAAACAAAGTTATTCCATACTTTCCAGTCAGGAGTAAAGTGATAATTTATCCTCCTCCTATTCTCAAGATAATAAGTGTTTGAGCCCTTAGTACACGACAAAAATATGA
>DDUU01000042.1 GCA_002344965.1 Candidatus Tepidiaquacellales bacterium UBA2330
CTCATATTTTTGTCGTGTACTAAGTGCACTATTCCCGCTATAGAGATTTATAAAAATCTGATGCTGAGTCTTTTTCTTTATTCTATGATTTAAGAATTTAATTATTTAAGTTGGGTTAATTTGTGTGGTTAAAAAAGAATAAAAACGATTTAAGATAAAGAAATAATTATCTGAATCAGATTTGAATTTGAAGTCTTTATCTGAATTAATTTTCTGTCTGCTAAATGTCCAAAACTAATAAAGCTTTTCTGATAATCGGAACACTGATCGGATGCACTGCTTTAGTATTACAATTATATCTTACGCTTTTATATTCTCCGCAGTCAGGGTTAACATACTTACAAAGCGTTATAAAATTTTTCAGTTTTATGACCATCCTGACAAACATACTGGTTACTCTGACTTATATGTTTCTTCTTCTTTCGCCGGATTCAAAACCGGGCTTGTTTTTTCAGAAACCTTTTGTCCAGAGCGGGATTCTGGTATATATTTTAATAGTGGGGATCATTTATCATTTTATGCTGGCTCATATCTGGAATCCGCAGGGACCGGAGAAATTCGCTGATATATTACTTCATTATGTAATGCCTTCTTTTTACCTGATGTACTGGCTATTTAACACGGAAAAGGGCAGACAAAAAATTTTTAACTGTATTAAATGGCTTAGTTATCCGTTAGCGTATATTATTTATATTCTTATCAGAGGTCATTTCAGCGGCATGTATCCTTATCCGTTTACAGATGTTTCAAAATTCGGATTTGAGACGGTATTAAAAAATATTTTCTTTATAACGATCGGTTATATACTGACGGGTCTTATAATAATTTTTCTGGATAAATTACTGTATAAATTTTCTCAGAGGAAAAAATTAAGTATATAAATTCTGTTTTCTTATTTCCTTTTTAAAAGATCTTTAGTCAGTGTTTCTACAACCGAATACGGATCAGATTTTTTGTTATAAATCAAATCAAGATTATCATTCAGATATTTTCTTTTTTCATTATCCCAGAAATTAACTGTAAGTTTATTTGTCAGCAGCTCGCCTATCTTTTTTTTCAGCTGCTGAATTCTTTTCGTTTTTAAATATCCTGTTTTTTCCAGATGACTTTTATGTTCAAAGATCTTATCAAGTAATTCACCTATACCTTTGTTCTGACTGCCTGTGGTTTTCAAGACATCAATTATCCATCCGTCGGGAGCAGGTGGCTTCAAATGTATAATATTTTTTATAGTAGCAGCGACTGCATCAGCGCCGTCCCTGTCAGATTTATTCAGAACAAAAATATCGGCAATTTCCATCAGACCGGCTTTCATTGCCTGTACAGCATCTCCGGATTCCGGCACAAGCACAACGATAGTTGTATCAGCGGTCTGCGCAATATCGAGTTCGGACTGACCGACTCCAACGGTTTCTATAATTATAAAATCTTTACCGGCAGCATCCAGTACATCGCAAGCTTCAGTTACATTTTTGCATAAACCTCCAAGACTTCCTCTGGTTGCCATAGATCTGATAAATACATTCTGAAGTAGACCTGAATCCTGCATTCTGATCCTGTCTCCGAGCAGCGCTCCGCCTGTAAAAGGACTTGTGGGATCCACTGCAATTACACCGGTTTTCAATCCTTTTTCATCAAGTAATTTTATAAGACAATTTGTAACTGTGGATTTTCCTGCGCCGGGAGGACCGGTGATTCCAATTCTATGAGCTTTGCCTGTGAACTTATATATTCCTTTCAATAAATCTTCGCTGCCTTCAGATTCATTTTCAACCATTGTCAGCGCTTTCGCCACTGATCTTTTATCAGAAGTTTTAATTTTTTCAGTCAGTTCATTCAGCATTTCAGTTGTCATTATTAAAAGGTAATTCTTTTTAACATTATTTTTTCCCGATTCTCTTTTGCCAGTTCCATGAAGTAAGCATCATATCATTTAAATCTCTTTCAGCTTTCCATCCGAGTATTTCATTTGCCTTTTTAGTATCCGAATAGATACTGACCACATCACCTTCCCGACGCGGACCTATTCTGAAATTAAGCTTCACTCCTGTCACATTTTCAAAAGCATTAATAACTTCGAGCACGCTGTTTCCTTTTCCTGTACCGAGATTAAAAATCTCCATTGGATTTTCATCTTTATTTTCAAGCATTCTTTTTAAAGCAATGACATGCGCCTTTGCAAGATCCACTACATGAATGTAATCTCTTATATTTGTACCGTCAGGAGTATCGTAATCATTTCCGTTCACAGTCAGGATTTCTCTCTTACCAATTGCAGTCTGCGTAATATACGGCACCAGATTATTCGGTATACCGATTGGAAGTTCTCCGATCAGCGAACTGTCATGCGCGCCGGTAGGATTAAAATATCTCAGTATTACTGATTTCATTCCGGATATTTTCGAAAGGTCCGACAGCATCTGTTCGCCAATCTGTTTTGTAAAACCATACGGTGATTCCGCTTTCTTTACCGGTGAAGTTTCCGTCACCGGCAGCGAATCAGCTTCACCGTACACAGTACATGAAGAGGAGTAAACAAATTTATCAATTGCATTAGCTTCAAGAGCATTAAGTAAATTTATCATGCCGGATACGTTATTGCGGTAATACAATAACGGATTATTAACAGATTCTCCTACAGCTTTAAAGGCAGCAAAATGTATGACAGCAGAAATATCTTTTTCTTTTTTAAAGAATTCATTTACAACATCTTCATCACAGAGATCAATTTTATGAAATTCCGGTTTAACTCCGGAAATCTTTTCAATGTTATCAATTACTTCAATTTCCGAATTGGAAAGATTATCAAGTATAATTACTTCATACCCTTCCTTCTGCAGCTCTACAGCAGTATGCGAACCGATATAACCCGTACCGCCTGTAACTAAAATCTTCATTTATTTAAATATTGTTTAATTGTCTGAAACCGATATCTTTTCTGTAATACTTATTTTCAAATTCTATCTTGCCGGCATTTTCATAAGCTGTTTTCACAGCATCGGAAAGCGATGTTTTTGAAATTCCGGTAACTGACAAAACTCTTCCCCCGTCAGTTATTATTTCATTCCCGGTTTTTTTTGTCCCTGACTGAAATACAATACAGCTGCCGCCGGTTTTATCAAGCCCGGTAATTCTCTTTCCTTTTTCATAACTGTCCGGATAACCTTCAGATGCAAGGACCACGCAGCATGAGTATTCTTCTTTTACTTTAAGACTATATTCACTAATCTCATTTTCTGCAGAAGCAAATAGAAGTTCGGTAAAATCAGATTCAATAAGCGGCAGCACTGCCTGAGTTTCTGGGTCACCGAATCTGCAGTTGAACTCTATTACAAACGGTTCGTCTTTTACAATCATAAGTCCGCAGTAAAGACATCCTTTAAATTCCCTGCCATCCTTTTTCATTTGTTTTAAAACCGGCTTTACGATCTTAGAATTAATTTTGAAAACCATTTCATCAGTCATAAATTTTTTCACAGGACAGACAGCACCCATTCCGCCGGTATTTTTACCGGTCTCGCCTTCGGATATTTTTTTATGATCCTGGGAAAAAGGAAGCAGCACGTGATCTGTTCCGTCGGTTACTGCAAAGACGGATACTTCTTCGCCTGTCAGAAAGCGTTCGGTTAAAAATCTGTTTGCTGATTTGCCGAATTTTTCTCCGCTGCAAAATTCCTTTAACGTTTCATAAGCCTCTTCGAAATTTTCTGCAATAACAACTCCTTTACCTGCAGCCAGTCCGTCAGCTTTTAAGACAAGGGGATATTCTGATTTTCCGAGAAATTCTTCTGCGGTCGTAATATCCTCTGAGCTGAAACTTCTGAAATCAGCCGTAGGTACACCGGCTTTTTTCATTAACTCTTTCGAAAATATTTTACTTGATTCTATTTCAGCCGCTTTCTTTGTCGGTCCGAAAATTTTCAGACCTTTTGAAATAAATTCATCGGCAATTCCCATGGATAAAGGTATTTCCGGTCCGGCAATAGTCAGGTCAATATTATTTAAAAGTGCAAACTCTGAAAGAGATTTCAGATCAGTCGGTTCAATGCTTACACTTTCAGCAAATATTTCAGAGCCGGGATTACTTCCTGTAATATAAAGTTTACCGGAATTCCTTTTGAAGGAATCTGAATTATAAACAGCATATGCAATCGCATTCTCTCTGCCGCCGTTTCCAACTATCAGAATTTTCAAATATGCAATGTGAGGTTTAAATTTACGGGGAATATTAAAAAAACATAAAAGTCACTGCGGGTGTAAAATCGCAAATTAATGATTCAAATCCCGTTACTCAATATCAACAAGTAAGTTGAATTCTTTTGCAAGTTCATAAGTAAGAGTTTTTCTGTCATACAATTCTACAACTTCTTCATTTGCAGCAGGCAACGCATTATTTTTATACAGCTCGTAGTAATCCCGGAAAGCTTTCATTAGCTCTTCAGGATCCTCTTCTACAAAACGCACTGCATCATATTTTTCAAGCGTTTTCTTTGTTACACCTTCAGGAATGCAGGCAATAATATTTTTTCTGCTGCCTATATACTCACCGATCTTTCCGGGCATTGCAGCATCGTCATTCTCTCCCCTGCTTATCATAAAAAAAAGAACATCTGAGGCTAGCAGATATTTTACGCATTCAACATGCTCAATATAGCCGAGCATGTTAATTGAATTACCAAGATTAAATCCGTTAAGTATGGAAATATTCTCCTTTGACATTGCACCGATGAAGCAGAATTCAATTTCGGATTTCAATTCCGGATATTTTATAAAAAATTTATTTATAGCATCAAGAAAATATTTCGGATTTCTTGTATAAAAGCTTCCGGAGTAAGTAATTCTCATCTTATCGGTAAGCGGCAGTTCTCCTTTGGATGCATTTTCAAAATCCTCGGGATCATAACCATGAGGAATTATCTTTACGTCATTATATTCTATATTCCCGTATCTTGAGATCACAAGCTCCTTTACTCTTCTGTTCGTTGTAATGATTTTATTGGCGTCTTTCAAAACATTTTTCTCAAGTTTCATATTTGACATCTTATGAAACGGAGTAGCGTAATAGTTAAGCACAGGACTGTCAACCCAGGCATCTCTGTAATCAATTACAAGCGGCACTTTAAACTTTTTCTTTATATCCTGTCCGACGAGAAAATCAGTATAAGGAGGAGCTGTAGCGTAAATCACATCAAATCCACCGTATTTTTTCCATACTTCTACAGCTTTTCTGTAAGCTTTCTTTCTCCAGAATTTTTTATTATCAGGCATCAAAAAAAACTGGCCTATTCTGCTTCGGAGTTTTCTTAATTTTTCATTTGGATTTTTTATAATAATCTTACTGATATCATTAATTTCTTCTCCGGTTCTTTCAATGATAATTCCGTTTGATATTGCTTCTTTCAAAAGGCTTTCATCCACTGCAAAATATTTTTTAGGACTGTCCGTAAGAACGACAGGTTCCCATCCGAAGTCCTTGAGATATTTTGCGAATTTCAGAGTACGCTGCACGCCGCCCATTCCCATCGGAGGGAAATAGTAAGATATGATAAGTACTTTATTCAATTATTTTATGAAATATCAATAGAAATGTCTTAAATATTTTATACAGTAATTAACTCTTTAGTAGATTTGTTTAAAATCTCGCAACCGTTTTCAGTTACCGCCACATCATCTTCAATTCTCACGCCGCCCAATCCTTCGACATATATTCCCGGTTCGATTGTAATTATATTATTCACTTCGAGTATAAAATCCGTTCTCTGATTTAAAGACGGCCGTTCATGAATATCATAACCGAGTCCGTGACCGAGTCCATGCCCGAAATTTTCACCAAATCCCATTTCAGTAATATAATCTCTTGCGGCAGAATCAACTTCTTTCACCGGCACACCGGCTTTTACTTTCTCCAGCGCCCGCAGCTGAGCTTCTTTTACAATTTTATAAATGTTTTTACACTCTTCGCTGATCTCACCGACAGCAATCGTTCTTGTCATATCTGATTTCATTCCTTCAACTGTGCATCCGAAATCCAGCTTAAGGAGTTCTCCGTTTTCAATTATTTTATCAGTAGGTCTTGCGTGCGGGAATGCGCTTCTTACTCCTGAAGCAACTATCGGCTCAAAGGAATCGCAGTCCGCTCCGTAAATTTTCTGAAGAAAAGAAATCTCCGCTGATATCTCGCGTTCGGTCATGCCGGGTTTAATAATATTCAGCAGTTCGGAAAAGGTTTTGTCCGTAATATTAACTGCTTTCCTGGTAAGTTCAATTTCCTTTTCATTTTTCTGAGATACAATATTTTCAATCAAAGAATCAGCCGGAACAAATTCAATTTCCGCAAAATCATTTTTAAGATTCAGATAATCCGCGTAAGTCAGGATATTCGATTCAAAACCGGTTTTGCTCAGACCGTGTTTTTTCGAAAGCTCATTAAGAAAACCCATAGAATTCTGGACATAAATTATCACTTCAAAATCATCATAAACTTCTTTTGCTGATTGTGTTTTATATCTGAAATCAGTTATAAAATAATTTTTGTCTTTAGTAAGCAGGACATTTGCGGCGCTGCCGGAAAACCCTGAAATATATCTTATGTTCGGAAGACTTTTTACGAGAAAAGAATCAGCTCCAATCGCGGCAAAACTGTCTTTAATTTTTTTTAATCGTGACATTTGTTGTAAATTTACAATAACGATAAAAATACTCAATAGCTGAAGTAATATCAATGTAAGTTTTGGTATTAGCAATAGTTTCATGACTTAAATAATTTTATAATTGAAAGTTTGTATTGAATTAACTTATTAATAGATTTATTTTGCTAATCATATTATGAAACTTCTCTACTCTTATCTCATCAAATACAAAAAACTTCTTCTGCTTGCATTATTACTTGCGGCTGTTAATCAGGTTTTTTCTTTACTGGATCCGGCGATATTCAGATATGTAATCGATGACTATGCAACCAAATTTAAGGAATACACTACAGCAGAATTTTTTAAAGGAGTGGGATTTTTATTAATGCTGGCTGTCGGAGCAGCGCTTGTATCAAGGATCGCAAAGAATTTCCAGGATTATTTTTTAAATGTAATTACGCAAAGACTCGGAGCTGACATATATTCTGACGGAATAAGTCACTCGCTCAAATTACCGTATTCAGTATTTGAAGATCAGAGCAGCGGTCAGACACTCGGTATTTTACAAAAAGTAAGAGCTGATTCCGAAAGACTTATCTCTTCATTTGTTAATATTCTTTTTACTTCAATTGTAGGAATTATCTTTGTGGGTGTTTACGCTTTGACTGTTCACTGGATCATAGCACCGATTTATCTTTGCGCAATTCCTATCATCGGACTGCTCAGCTCGTCTTTCGGGAAAAAAATAAAAACTATTCAGAAGACTATTGTATCTGAAACTACTGCGCTTGCGGGATCCACTACAGAATCATTACGAAATATAGAGCTTGTAAAAAGTCTTGGACTTTCGCAGCAGGAAATTGACAGACTCAACAATACAACTGACAAAATTCTCCTTCTGGAACTTAAAAAAGTTAAATACATAAGAAGTCTGAGTTTCATACAGGGTACGACAGTAAATCTTCTGAGGACAAGCATACTGCTTCTGATGATGTATCTGATCTTTACACAGGCGATCACAACGGGACAATTTTTTACACTATTTATTTATTCCTTTTATATATTCGGTCCTCTTCAGGAGCTTGGAAATATTATAAATATTTACAAAGAAGCTGAAGTATCCCTGAATAATTTCCAGGAAATTTTAAACACTCCGGCTGATCCAAAACCTTTGAACCCGGTAAGAATTGGTGAAGTTACTACACTTGAATTTGAAAACGTAACATTCAGACATAAGTCATCAGTTACTAACGCTCTTTCGGAAATTTCTTTTAAAACTGAAAGAGGAAACACAATAGCATTTGTCGGTCCTTCCGGATCCGGAAAGACTACGCTTGTTAAAATTCTACTGGGGTTATACAGACCGCTGGAAGGGAATATTTTATACAATGGAGTTACGTTTGAGAAAATTGATCTTGACAATTTAAGAGAAAAAATCGGATTTGTCTCTCAGGATTCCCAGTTATTTTCAGGTACAATAAAAGAGAATCTGCTTTTTGTAAATCCAAAGGCAACCGATGAAGAATGTTTTGATGTATTGTATAAAGCGAATTGTCAGACGCTTCTTGAAAGAGCTGACAACGGACTTGAGACAGTTATAGGAGAAGGAGGCGTAAAGGTTTCCGGAGGAGAGAAACAAAGATTATCAATTGCACGCGCATTACTGAGAAAACCAAACCTGATGATCTTTGATGAAGCAACATCAGCGCTTGACTCAATAACTGAAGAAGGCATCAACAAAACAATTCGTGATATTTCAGCAGGCGGAAATCATATTACAATTATGATAGCTCACAGACTTTCTACAATAATGCATGCCGATACAATTTATGTTCTGGAAAGAGGTAATATAATTGAATCCGGAAGACACGACTATCTGTTGGAACAGAAAGGTTTATATTATGCAATGTGGAGACAGCAGATCGGAGAAAGAAAATACATTGCAGATTACGCTGTGCTTGAAGCAGGTAAAATGAATAATTAAAAAGCTAATTTACCAATTCAATCTTTCCCTTCTTTTTTTATTTCCTCATCTATTTTTTGTCTGAATTCTTCGTCTTCATTAATCTCGCGACCTAAGAAAAAAGAAAGCAGCGTTCTTATTACAACACTTAACCCGAGTATCATCAGATCCTGCATTGTATTTTCCAATATGGTTCTCACTACATCAGCTGCAATCAGGAAATCAAGCCCAAGCAATAAATAATAACCAAAATTTATTTTTACGAAATTAAGTCTCTTCATAGAGAACTTTCCGCTGAAACGGCCGAGTTCATTATTTATAAAATAAAGAACTGCCAGCACTGATCCGTAAGCAATCACTACAAGACTCAAAATGCTGATTGTATAAGAAGTATTGATTATTATTTCATCCATATTGTTATATTAATATTCTCTGTCAAGATTTACAATGTTTATAAAATCCTTTTTCCCTATTGAAACTTTAAGTATATTTTCTATAACTTCATCCCATCTGGAGAGATCTTCAAACGGCGATGCCGCTCTGTGAGGGGAAAGGATTACATTCTCAAGTTTTCCGAAAGGCTTTGCAGCCGGAAACATTTTCCCGACCTTATCTTTCTCAGGTTTGTAATTATACCACACATCAAGCGCAGCACCGGCTATAGTTTTATTTTTAAGCGCGGCAAACAGATCAATTTCATTTACAATCTTTCCCCGTGCTACGTTTACAAGAAGCCCTGTTTTTCCGAGAAGTTTCAGCTCTTTTTCTTTTATCAAATTTTCAGTAAGATCAGTATGCGGTATTGCAATAATGAGTATATCAGATTCTTTAAGAAACTCATGAAGCTGTTTTGAACTGAATTTCCTGACTGGGGTGGGAAATTTACCTTGGAAACCTTTCCAGCTGTATTTTAGAATGTTAAAATTATTTTCAAAACCTGACAAAAATCTGTGGACGTTTTTGTTAATTGCGCCGTAGCCAAGCAGACCGATATTTCTGTTTTTTAACTTTACGGAAGAACCGTAAATATCCTCATCATCACTTGTTTCCCAAATGCCGTCCTTCATTCTGTTATGATGAATGACGATCCTGTTCATCAGCGAAAGGAGCATAGCGACTGTATGCTGAGCAGTGGAATAAGAATGTCCGTGTCCGTTGACTAAAACTGCTTTACTTACATTACGAAGCTCTCTGAAATTTTTAATCTGATGTTTTACACCGGTGCCGGGATTTACAAAAAGCTTTAACTTTTTAGCGTTGAGCAGCAGCTCCATATCCGGTTTCCAGCCAACGATTACATCAGCATCTTTAGCATGTCTTATAAGATTTGTTTTTGATAGATTTTTAGGAAATATTGTTTTAACATTTCCTGCTTTTTTGAGACTTGAATTAAGATGATTTATTAATTTAATGTCAGCTTTCCAAAGGAATAATACTTTCGTTTCCGTCATATTAGATATGTTTACAATTCAAATTATACAAACAGATAAAATTAATTTCCTTTTTCAATTCTGTCTGCAATATCTTTAGCATCTTTAAGAGATGGGACACCTGATTCCATGATTAACTTTATCGCATGGATTTTTTTATTTTCATTTATGAGTTTTTTTACATTTTCTATAAGTTCGTTTCCCGATCCTGAAACATTCGATTCAATATTTCCTGCTTTGGACAGAATCTGAGTAAGTTTTTCTTTTTGTGAATTGCTTAATTTCGATGAGTTTTGGATCAGTTCAGCCGCCTGAGTGCTCTTTCCATGCAGATTCAGTTTTTGAATTCTTTCATTGACTGAACCAACTTTGCCGGACAGAGATTGCGACTGCATATTAATAGTTTCGACATTTTTTCCGAAAACAAATTTGAAGAACAAAAATATTACGGCTGCGACTCCAAAACCTGCGAAAGCATACAGTACTATATCT
Source organism: Candidatus Tepidiaquacellales bacterium UBA2330 (assembly GCA_002344965.1). Taxonomy (GTDB): domain Bacteria; phylum Bacteroidota; class Ignavibacteria; order Tepidaquicellales; family Tepidaquicellaceae; genus UBA2330. The sequence continues at coordinate 10,515 of DDUU01000042.1, forward strand.
GTTATCATAATTTTTATGTATTTTTATTTTCCAGCATTTTCAGTAAAAGGATATTGTAACTGTAAATATTTCTCAGTCTGATGAACAGATTAATATTCTCTGATCCAAAATCCTTTTTAAGATATGCAATTTTAATAAATAATTTTTCAATCACAGTTTCAAGGTCATACCCGTCTGCTTTAATATAATCAAGACCGTCAAGCATTTCGGCGGACACTTTTTTAAGAGTTATCAACTCCATTGGGATACCGCAGTTGTTTGCAGCTTTTAATTCATCTGTTTCAAGATTTTTAACAATTGCTACCATTCTGTCCTTCTCGGGTCTTTTTTCTTTAAAAGAAATATCTTCAAGAAATTTGTTATTCAATTTTGATTCTGTTATCAAAGCTCTTTTAATTTTATTCAGGGCGACCTTATTAGTAGCAAGGTCTTTTGTCACATCATAAATTTCTTTTATAATACTCAAATCAGAATTACTGTTAAGAAAATTTTAAAAAATGATTTTTATGTTGAGTAAATGTCTTCTTAAAATTTCAAGAGCTCTCTGTGAACTTCTCTGAATATTTATTTCCCTGTTATCACCGAACAGAAATTTCATTGCAAAGGAATTATTTTTGTCTGAAAGTCCTATCCAGACGAGACCGACCGGCTTTTCAGCTGTGCCGCCGTCAGGACCTGCGATTCCGGTAGTTGAAATACTTACATCAGAATCTGTCAATTTACGGATACCTTCGGCCATCTCGACAGCTGTTTCACTGCTGACAGCTCCGAATCGTTCAAGCGTTTCTTTTTTAACTCCGAGCAAACTCATTTTCAGTTCATTTGAGTAACTGCAGACTCCTCCTATATAATATTCAGAGCTTCCGGGTACGCTTACAATTCTTGAAGATATTCTGCCTCCTGTACAGGATTCTGCAACTGATAAAGTTAAATTATTTTTTCTGAGAATATCCCCTATTACACTTTCCAGATCTTCTTCACCGTAACCAAATATATAATCACCAATTTTTTCTTTCAATTTAAATTCAATCGTATCAATTTTACTTTCGGCTTCTTTACTGCTTTTTGCCGTAACATTAATTCTTAATCTAACTCCTGAGGATGAAGGAAGAAAAGCAAGTTTACTTTCACCAATTACATCATTTACATCACCGATCAATTCATTCAAACTTGATTCGCCAATACCTGTAGTAAGAATTGTTTTCTGCATATAAACTGATTTCAGTTCATCTGCAAAATAGTTTTTAAGAAAAGGCAGAACTATTTCATCGATCATAGGTTTCATTTCATAAGGTACACCAGGCAAAGCAATAAAAACTTTTTTTTTCTTTTTAATCAGGATACCCGGAGCAGTACCGTTACTGTTCCAGATAACTTCTGAGTTTTCGGGTATCAAAGCCTGACCGTTATTTACATGCGGCATTACAATATTTCTAGATGAGAAAATATTCCTGACATGATCAAGCACTTTATAATCAGTTTTCAGTTTGTCATTAAAATATTTTACAAGCGCCGGCTTTGTAATATCATCATGCGTAGGACCGAGTCCACCCGTAATGATTGTAACTTGATAATTTTTATCCGAATCTGACAGTTCAGACAAAAGCACATCTTCCTCATCACCTATCACAACATTTTTATCAACAGGAAATCCTGAAGAGAATAATCTTTCACCGAGAAAAGCGGCATTAGTATTAACAATCTGACCAATGAGAATTTCGTCACCTACAGAGATCAATTTTGTTTTCATTCAAACATTCTCTAAAAATTATTAAATAACTTCAGAAAAAAAACAGCAGCTACTCCGGCATAAATCCCCGCTATTACATCATCCATCATCACGCCGAAAGCTGAATCAAGTTTGTCGAAATATTTTGCAGGCTGAATCTTAACGATATCAAAAAATCTGAAAGAGAAGAACAGAACAGAAAACTGTAAAAAGTTAAGAGCCATAATATCAGCATTAAAAAGCAGGAATATCATTACAGTGATCCACATACCGACCACTTCATCAATCACAACTTCAGAAGGATCATCTCCGAATCTTTTCATCATATTCCCAGATGTATAAACACCGGCTGCAAAACAAATAACAATTGCAGGCAAAAGAATATTCAAATTCTGAAAACCCGGAATAAGAAAAAAAAGAATTCCGAAAAGACTGGCAAAAGTACCGCTTGCTTTTGAGATGTATCCAATAAAAAAGCAGCTTGAAAATATTTTACTGAAAGTATCAGGATGAAAATCTTCATTTACTACTTTTTTCTTTTTAATAAATCTCATTTAGTTTTTCCGGTATTTTTTTCAAAAAAATAAGTGATTCCTGTAATGAGCGTCAGCGCAGTTACAATAAGCATAATAGAAAAATTAATACCTGAGAATAAAAAATCATTTATTGAATTTTTCACAACTTCACTTTCAGAATAAGTCTGTATGCCAATGAGTAAAACAATCAGAAATATGAAAGACATCTGAATAAAAGTTTTTGTTTTTGCAATAAATGAAGTCTTCATCGTAAATCCTTTAATCTCATGATATGATCTCAGCATAGTTATTATAAGATCCCTTGAAACAATAATAATTACCATCCAGCCGGGCATAAATCCTTTAATATAAAAACCTACAAACGCAGCAGAAGTAAGTAACTTATCAGCCAAGGGGTCAATGAATATTCCCAGTTTACTTTCAAGTCCGTATTTTCTCGCATGCCAGCCGTCATACCAATCAGTAAAAACAGCAAGAAGAAAGATAAGAATTGAAAGTTCTCTTTGTAACTGATCTTCAGATAAAAAAAGAAAAAGGAATACAGGGGTCAAAAGAATTCTTAAAAAAGATAACTGATTTGGCAGTGTCATTATTAATTATAATGAAGAATTAAATTATATTCACAAACTATCTTTTATAAAACTTCAATAACAGTAGCCATTCCCTGACCGACTCCGATACACATAGTAGCAAGTCCGGTTTTCAATTTTCTTTTTTCCATTTCATTAAGAAGAGTAATAATAATCCGTGAACCGCTGCTGCCGAGCGGATGTCCGAGAGCAATTGCTCCACCGTTTACATTTATAATATTTGTATCCAGCTCAAGTTCATTAATGCATGCAAGACTTTGAGCTGCAAACGCTTCATTAAGTTCAATAAGATCTATATCTGATTTTTTAAGACCCGCTCTTTCCAGCACTTTTCTCACAGCGGGAACAGGGCCAATACCCATACAGGAAGGATCGACACCGGCTACTGCAGACGCAATAAATCTTGCTCTTGGTTTCAGGTCATGTTTACTTACAAAATCCTCTGAAGCTATCAACATCATACTTGCGCCGTCATTAATTCCGCTGGAATTTCCAGCTGTGACAGAGCCATTTTCCCTGAAGGCAGGTTTAAGTCCAGCAAGTTTTTCAACAGTAGTATCAAATCTGGGGAATTCATCAGTTTCGAATAATATTTTTTCCTTTTTGGAAGAGATATCAACCGGAATAATTTCATTTTTAAATCTACCTGATTCGACAGCAGCTTTTGCTTTCATTTGTGAATTATATGCAAACACATCCTGATCTTCTCTTGAAATATTAAATTTTTCGGCAACATTCTCTGCAGTTTCACCCATTGAGTACGGGTGATACATTTTCGCAAGTTTTTTATTAACAAATCTCCAACCGATAGTAGTATCAAACATATCAGTATTCCTGCCGAAAGCGTCAGGATTTTTCGCGAGGACAAACGGTGCTCTTGTCATTGATTCAACTCCTCCAACAATACAGCATTCTCCTTCACCACTTTTAATACTTCTTACACCGTCTGTAAAAGCCTGCATTCCTGAAGCACAAAGTCTGTTAACAGTTACTCCTCCGACAGTTACAGGAAGACCTGCAAGCAGCACGCACATTCTTGCGACATTACGGTTTTCCTCACCGGCACCGTTTGCATTTCCAAGTATAACATCTTCAATTTCCTCAGGAGAAATATTCTTATCAGTAAAATTTCTTTTCACAATTTCCGAGATAAGCGATGCAGCCATATCATCAGGTCTGACATTTTTTAGAGCGCCGGCAAACTTTGCAATGGGAGTTCTGACAGCATCAACAATAAATACATCTTTCAAAAGAAAAACCTTTCAGTTAATTTAAAATTGGATTTAAATTAAACAAATAAACATTCTTTTAAAATTAAATTCATACTGCATAAAAATGAATCAGTTAAAAATGAATTTCGCTGCCTTAAAAACCACTTAAGTGGTTTTTAAGGCAGCCGCGGAATACAATTCCGCGATACAGCCTTCCTCCATTCCAGCCATCCTTTCTCCCCATCACTTTCATAACCCCCCTTTACCAAAATTTCCCCGACTTATTTCTCACATCAGCAATACAGCAATAAAACAATATTTTTATCCCTGCAAAATTTATATTTTACATAAACTTATTTTCATGCTCAGAAATTTACTTAACTCCATTCTCAAATTTTCCGGTTACAGACTGGAAAAAATCCGCGTTAAAAAAACAAATGCAGAAGGTTATCCTCAATATCTTGAAGAAGCCTCTGCACTGAATCTTGACGTTAATGATTATCTCGATAATAATAAAGGCTGGATAAAACCTCTGCCTGTGCTTGAAGATACTTTCTTTCCGTTTATTAAGAATCTTAATTCACCTTCCATTTTGGAACTCGGTCCGGGTACGGGAAGATGGTCGAGATATATAGCTGATTTTGCAAAAAAAATAAACTGCCGCGAATACATTCTCGTTGATCATTCTCCCTGGTTTGTAAATTTTCTAAGTGAATATTTCAAGGACAATGATCTGATGAAAGTAAAACAAAATGACGGCGTCAGCCTGCCGTTTTTTAACAGTTCATTCGATGTAATATTTTCACAGGGAGTATTACCGGAATTAAAACCTCCGGTTATTTATCTTTATGCTAAAGAATTTTCAAGAGTACTGAAAACCGGCGGCATATGCGTGTTTGATTATTTCACATATGACTCTCCGGAAGGGTGGGATTATTTTATAAAAGAATCTGAAAAGGGAAATTTATTTTATACCTATTATACTGATGAACTTATTGATAAAATTTTTTTTCAGGAAGGTTTTGAGTTAATTCAAAGATTTACTTACAGTAAATCAAAATTTCCTGTTTACAGAAAGATCTGATCTCAGAATCTTGCGCTTAGACCTATGGTGGGAAGTATCGGAAACATTCCCACTGTTTTTCTTTTAATATTCAGATTTTCATCCAGCGAATAATCATACCCCAGAATATTTTTTCTGTTGTAAGCGTTAATTATATCTATATAAAACGACCAGTCAGTTGACCAGAAGTTTGTATATGCAGTAGCCCGAAGATCAAGTCTGTGATAATCAGGTTTGGTTTCGCTGAATTCATTTCCGGCCGGACCAAAGTCAAGATTAAACAGCACCTCCTGCGCAAGCGGATTTACTGCGATTGAGTCACCGATAAGTCTTGGTGTGATTCCGACTGGCGGCGTATATCTGAAGTTTGTTGCAAAGGTCCATCTGGCACCTAGTTCAAACCAGTTATTAAACCGGTAATTCAAAACTATGTTAGCAGTATGTCTCTGATCAAATCTGTATGGTGTTGTTACTCCGTATTTGTCTCTGTCAGAAAAAGACAAAGAATAATTTACCCAGCCGTACAATTTACTTTTCGGATTTACATATTTTTTTTCAATGCTGACTTCAAAACCGTATGCATTTCCGCTGCCGATATTTACCGGGTTTGTCGTAACTGAATCATAAGGAAGTTTGTCAGTTGATCTCTCCCAGTTGAAAAAACTTTTAATATATTCGGGATCTGTATTGGATGGGTCTTTCAGTGAATATTGATATTTATATCCTGTAAGAATTTCCTGTTCAAGAAGGTTATCAAATTTTTTATAATAAGCTTCTGACTTCAGGAACCATTCATTGTTCAGCCATTTATCAACACCGAGTATAAAATGAAACGCATTTTCTGCTTTAAGATTTTTTTTATCGGCGTCTTTCAGATCGTAAAAAGTCCTGCCGTCCACCAGTTTTTCCAGCCCCGGTGACTGATAATAAACACCTCCGGAAAATCTGACAGTCGTAACAGGATCAAGCGCATATCCGAGATTTAGACGCGGCGCAAAATATGGTTTCTTAATTATCTGAAAATAATCGAGTCTTAATGATGGCTGAATGAAAAACCTGCTGCCGGCTTTAAACATGCTCTGACCGTATAAATGAAGTCTTGTATTATTTTCTCCCTCCAGATTAAAATCATCCAGAAATGCCGAAGCGGTAGGAAGACTCTGAAATAATGATCTTAACTGGTCATCTACAACTAAATTATATGAGAGATCTGTTCTAACCACATCAACTCCGGCTCCAAATTCAAAAGAAGAATTTTTACCGTAAATAATATTATTGTTACTCAGAGAATATTTTCTGAAAGAATATCTGGAATCAAAATTCAAACCAAACAATGCTCCAATCTGTCTCAGACTGTCTCTTTGCTCAGGTGTATAATTTTCTTCATCGATAAGCGGATCCAGCAGCTCACTGTTAAAATCATTATCACCTGTATTTCTGTACCATGAGAATGTTGTTTTTGATATGAAGTCTTTTTTCGGGGTGAAATGCCATGCGGCAGAAAGCATTTCATTTCTTGAAACATCATTCACAGCCACGCTGTCCGGATTTGTATTTTCTGCTCCGGGAATAATATCAACACCGTCTCTTGAAAAAACGCCGTTTATTAAAAACTTACTTTTACCGAAATTTCCTAAAGCAATTTTAAACTGTAAATCCCTGAAGGAAGGAAAGGAAGAATCTTCCGTAATCAGTCCGGCTTTTTTTGCAAACGGTCCTATTACAAGATCATAGTAAGTTCTTCTCGATGAGACTAACCAGGAACCGGGTATGTTAAAAGGATTCTTGCCGTTAAAAATAACATTTGCATTTGAAATGCTTGCATTTATCATTGAAGAAAAATCTCTCTGCCTGTCGCCTTCCCTGTTTGTTACGTCAAGCACTGCAGAAAGTCTGTCACCGTATCTCGCCGGAAATCCGCCCGTGATAAGAGAAATATCACTGAGTGTTTCCGGATTGAACATGCTCACAAGTCCGTAAAGTCTGTAAGGATTAAAAATTTCAACATCATCTACTACAATTAAATTCTGATCAGGACCCGATCCTCTGATGACAAGCTGTGAAGTAAAATCGTTTGGCGAAGTAACTCCGGGAAGCGTTTGCAATGTTCTGAGCACGTCTTCCACCGCACCGGGAAGCATTTTCACGTTCTCTGGTTTGATATTATACAATGAAGTCCGCAGATCGTCCTGTCTCTGCCTGAATATACCGTAAACCTCAATCTCTTCCGTACTGAAAGACTTCTCAATAAGAAATATATCAACCACTTTTGTTTCTCCGGCACTAACGTTGAGATTTTTGTAGGAGTAAAAATTATATCCCGGGTAAACTACTGTTACTTCATAACTTCCGGATTCCAATTCTATGCTGTATTTTCCGGATTCATTTGTCTTTACTGAATATGTATTTACCTCTCCTTTAATCTCTACAGTGACACCGGAAAGCTTGTTCTCCTTTTCGCTGTAAACATTACCGGTAATTACCGCCCTGGATGTGTCAGAAATTGTCTGAGCATAAATACCCGGACAAATGATTATTAAAAAAAATATAAGTAAAAATCGCATTAAGATTTTGTAAAGAATGGTTTTTATAATACTGAAATGAAAACTGATGCGGATAGGTTTAAGTTTCGTAACTCTGTATTAATTTTTATTTAAACTGATAATTTTATTCAGTTTAATCGCTTCATTTCTGATTTTCTCCATGATCTGATTCAGATTATCTTCATTTCCGGCAGCGTAAATAATTTCCCTGCTTGAGTTTATCACAAAATTTTCCGTCTTAATATTCTCAATTAATATCCCCGGATCATTTCCCTGTGCTCCTATGCCCGGTATAAGGAGTGATACTCCCGGATATTTTTCAGTAAAATCTTTAATTTCATGCAGATGATTCGCACCGAAAACAAATCCTATATTATCTTCACTGCCGGCTGCTAAAATTTTTTCAGTTACGTGTTCATACAAAAATCTTTCCCCTGATTTCAGCATTTCAAAATCAGCGTATGAATTATTCGAGGTAAGCGCCAGTACAAATACATGCTTGTTTTTCCTTTTTATAAACGGCTTTATGCAGTCAGATCCCATATACGGACTGATGGTTACTGAATCAAAATTATATTTGTCAAAATATGTTTCAGCATACTTCTCAGCTGTATTATCCAGATCGCCTCTTTTAGCATCGCATATTTTCAGAAGTTCGTTCGGAATTTCTTTGAGACTTTCTCTCATTGCCTTAATGCCTGACTCTTCGAGATATTCGTAAAAAGCTATATTGAGTTTATATCCCGCGCAGATATCCTTAGTGCATTCTATAACTGCTTTGTTAAATTCAAGCGCAGGATTTTTAAAACTCAGAAAATATAACGGGATTTTTTTTATGTCGGTATCAAGACCAATTACAAGATTCGATTTATTTTTTTCCCTGATCAGCTCCGACTTGCGAGTGAAATTCATTTATTGACTTTTATGATCAATGAAATAATATCAGTTAAGCATTTCATTAAAAATTCTTCCACATCATTGATTCGACGGGTTTGTTAGTTTTACGATTATATTTTGCGCTCTGCTTTTTATTATAAGGTACGAGCACATCGCCTTCCACTTTGAAATAGATCAGCTGTCCGATCGGCATACCTGCATAAACTTTCACCGGCTGTTTCACGGATATCTCAAGCGTCCAGTTATTTTTAAATCCTACATCTCCTTTTCCGGCTGTTGCATGAATATCTATGCCGAGCCGGCCGATGCTTGATTTTCCTTCGAGGAAAGGAACGTATTTGTAAGTTTCAGTATATTCAAGTGTAACTCCGAGATATAATTTTGTAGGATGAAGTATATGTCCTTCCTTCGGGATTTTAAAATAATTTACTTTATTGTGAGCTTTGGCATCAAGTACTTCGTCTTTATATACAGCAAGCCATTCGCCCAGATGAACATCATAGCTGTTTGATCCCAGACATTTTCTGTCAAAAGGTCTTACAAGAATATTTTTATTTTTTATTTCTTTCAGTATCTGCTTATCTGATAATATCATTTATTTATCCGGTTAATATTTTTGTATTAAAAAAACTTTTTGATTTAATATTGATTTCTGTATCTGTAAGCACTCATTCCGATTCCAATCATTACAAGAAATGATATAAGCGATGATATTCCGTAACTCATCATCGGAAGAGGGATACCAATCACAGGCATAATGCCGATAGTCATTCCTACATTAATAACGAGATGGAATAAAATGATTGAAGCAAATCCGATACAGGCAGCGCTCAGAAAATTATTCCTTGTAATATTAGCATTGGTGACAAGCTTGAGAATTATAACCATGTAAAGAATAAGTATTGTTACAGATCCTATGAAACCGAATTCTTCTCCGATCATACAATATATAAAATCCGTCCACTGCTCCGGTATAAATTTGAGCTGTGTCTGTGTCCCCTGTAAAAATCCTTTACCTGTAAGTCCGCCTGATCCGATCGCTACCTTTGACTGAATTACATTATAACCGCTGCCGAGCGGATCAGTCTCGGGATTGAACACAGCTTTAATTCTTGCCTGCTGATACGGCATCAGCTTATCATAAAGAGTATCGACCGAATAACCGATTATAATATTAATAATAAGCGCGCCGGCAGAGAGCAATATATTCCTTTTAAACATCAGCAGAATTATCCCAATAATCACAAGCGATCCAATGAAATAATTCACACCGAGAAATGCGCCAATTACTGCTATTACTGGTGATAAAATACAAAACAGCGCAAACGGAGATAATCCTGCCCAGAATAAAACCGGCAGGATCATTGAAACGAAAACGAGCGATGTACCCATATCGGGTTGCCGCATTATCAATGCCACAGGGATTAAAACAATTGCGCAAGCTTTCAGAAAATCCGGAAGTCTGTTAATGTTCCTGAAGCCTTCTTCCGACTTCGAAAGAAAATTCGCAAGTGCAAGTACTGTTGCAATCTTTGCAAATTCAGACGGTTGTATTCCGAAGCTCCCGATACTGAACCAGCTTTTGGATCCGGATATTTTTTTTCCGAAAAAAAGAACCAGTACTAAAAGCACCAGTGAAATAAAATATAATATATAAGAAGCTTTTGCGATATGTCTCGGCGGTATATAACTGATGAAGATCATCATTACTATGCCTGTGATTGCAAAGATTAGCTGTTTCGAAAAGTAATCCGTACCGCTGGTATATGTCGCACTGAATATTGCGATCAGTCCGCAAACTATAACAGCAAGCGTAACTATGATAAGAATCAGATCAACTCTTTCCAGTAAACCTTTATTCATTAAATATCAAAAAATATTTTTTTATTAATCATAATGATTATCTCCGACGGATTTTATTTCCGGATCTGCTTCATTATATGAAGCTCCGAGATATTTAAGCATTAATGCTGCGGCAGTCGGCGCTCCAAAAGAAGAACCCCAGCCTTCGAATTCGCCGAGTACGCATATTGCAATCCTCGGATCTTCATAAGGCGCAAACCCAACAAACCATGAATGATTTTTTCCTGAAGTATTCTGAGCAGTGCCGGTCTTTCCGCAAAGGACAACATCTTTTGATCTGATTTTTGATGCCGTACCGTTTCCGTTAACTACCAAATACATTCCCTTTTTCACCGCTTCATAATATTTAAGCGGCAGATCAATTCGCCTTTGCTCATACTTAACTATTTCCTCTTCATTATTCATACTGTTCTTAATTTTCGAAACAAAATGCGGCTGACAGTAAAGTCCGTTCATTGCTATTGCCGCTGTATATGCTACCATCTGAACCGGCGAAACTCCGAGCTCACCCTGTCCGATTCCAAGACTCACAAGCAATCCCTGAGTCCATTTATTTTCTCCGTAACGTTTATCTAAATATTCTCTGGAAGGAAGAAGACCTACTGTTTCATTGGGTATGTCGATCCCTGTCTTTGTTCCGAAGCCAAACATCTTGCTGTATTTATAGTAATTATCAATTCCGACCTGCAGGCCGAGTTTGTAATAAAAAACATTTGCAGATACTTCCAATGCTCTTACTACGTTTATACTTCCGTATGCTCCGTGATCGGCGAAACTTCTGTTTCCGTACACAAAAGATCCGGGACAAGATATCGTTGAAGTAGTCGTGATTATTCCGGCTTCCAGAGCAGCCAGTGACATCATCATTTTCCATGTAGATCCCGGAGGATATTTTGTCTGAATCACTCTGTTAAAAAGCGGCTTTTGCGGATCATTCAGCAGCTCAGAAAAAATTTTCGGATCAGTTTTTCCTGAAAAAGATGAAAGATCAAAATCAGGTTTTGAGACAAAGCAGAGTATCTCCCCGTTCCTCGGATCGACTGCAATGATCGCACCCTGCTTTCCGTAAATCAGCTTCTCAGCTAACTCCTGAAGATCTTTATCCATACCGAGTACAAGATCAGCTCCGTTAACAGGAGCAATGTCACTGTTACCTTCATTAAGACTGCCTATCTCTCTTCCTTTAACATCAACAGTAATAAACTTATATCCTTTTACGCCTCTTAAATGATTTTCATAAGTTGATTCCAGTCCGTTTGCACCGATCATATCACCCTGTTTGTAATAATCACCGATCTGCTTTTCCAATTGTTTGGGTGAAATTTCATTGCAGTATCCGAACGAATGCGATCCCCTGAAATTGTTCGGATAATATCTTATAGCTTCCACCTGATAGTCCACGCCGTTCAGACGTTCCCTGTTTTCTGCGATGTATGAAATTACTTTGAAATCAACATCCCTTTTTACTTTTGCAGGATTAAATCTGTTAGTACCTTTTATGTTCTTCAAATTCATTGCAAGAGTATCAGCTGAAAGCTCAAGTACTGAAGATATTTCTTCGAGAATATTTTTATCAAACTGATTTGGAGTGATTGTAACTGTATATGAAGGTTTATTATCTACAAGTATATTGCCGTTTCTGTCGTACATTATTCCGCGGGGCGGAGTAACTGTGATTGTCTTGATGGAATTTTTGTCAGACTCTTTTGTAAGTTCATCTGAAGTAAAAAGCTGCAGATATGCAAGCCGAATAACAAATACTGCAAGTATCGACAGACAGATTACAAAGATTATATATTTTTTTTTATCCTGATCCAATTAAGCTCTGATATTATTTTTTCGTTTCTATTATGTTTGAAAATAAAGTTAACAAAATTCCAAATACTAAAGTGTATATTGATGTCGTAAGAACAAATTTCATAAATATTTCTCCGTATGAAATCGAAACGCCCTGATAATATATCCAGAAAAATATACTGTAAGCAACAACAGTACATAAGAACATAATTCCTATGATTGATCTTTTTACAGAACTTTTTGAACTGTCCGTATATGAAAAGTATCCGGCAATAAATCCGGCAATGCTGTAGGACAATGCCAGCAGTCCTATAAAAGATCCGTTAAGAAGATCCATTGTAAGACCGGCTAAAAATCCCGATATCATTCCGGGTATCTGTCCTCTTGTAATTCCGATATAAATTACCAGAAGTATAACAAGATCGGGAGTAATATTATAGTTTGAAATTGCAATCAGCCAGATAAAAGATACCTGAACGATTATCAGAACCGCAAATATAATCGCGAATTTTAAATATTCTGAGAAATACAATTTAAACTTTATTTTTTGGAGTAATACTCTTCAAGTATTAACCTTTCATTTTCCGGCAAATGCTTCAATACAAATACTTCCTCAAGTGCTGTAAAATTTACAAGAGGTCTTACAATAACTTTCTTGAATAAATTATCAAGGTTACCCTCTTCTGAAACAATACCCACAGGGATACCGGCAGGAAAATAATTGCTGTATTCAGAAGTTAAAATAATATCTCCCTGCTTTACATCTGCGCTCTTGGGGATATTACTTATGATAACATTTTCCGAACCGTCATAATTAAGTATTCCGTCCACTCTGCTGCGCTGCACTTTAACGGATATATTAAGATTTCTGTTTAGGAGTATCTGAGCAATAGAATATCTCGAACTGGTGGACACTATCCGTCCTACTAATCCGTCATCAGTTATCACAGGCATATTTATTTTTACGCTGTCTGCTTCGCCTACATTCAGAGTGATTGTATTTCTCGCCTGTACAAGAGATTTATTAACAATGCTTGCAATTATTACTCCGGAAAGGTTTTGATTTTTAAGACCAAGGAGTTTTGATAATCTGATGTTTTCAAGCTTTGCTTCCTTTAATTCTGACAACTGATTTGACAATTCTATATTCTTTTCTCTGAGAAACTGGTTTTCTTTTTGTATTTCAAATACATTGGGTACAGCGGATACTCCGCTCTGTATGGTTCCTATAAACCCTACCGCAATAGCTCTGAAAAATCTTACCTGCGAATTGTCATTAGAGAAAATTAAGATGAGGGATAACACTATCAGTAATGAAAATATCAGATATTCTTTAATGTTTAATAAAAATAATCCGATGGCTTTCATTTATACTTATTCAATAATTCAGCTTTATTAAATTTTTTTTAAAGAAGTGAAAATCATTTATACATAATAACCGCAGATACCTGAATATTGTTTTTATCTTCTGAGTAAAACTTTTTTGTAATGATCCAGATCTTCAAGCACCTTTCCGGTCCCGCGTGCAACTGCAGTAAGCGGATCTTCAGCTACATATACCGGCACTCCGGTTTCCATTTTGATTCTTTCATCCAATCCTTTAATCAATGCACCGCCTCCTGTTAGAAATATTCCTCTGTCCAGCAGATCAGAAGATAATTCCGGAGCAGTCTTTTCCAGAGCTACTTTAACCGCTTCTATCATTTGAGTAACGGGAGCGTTCAGAGATTCTCTTATCTCAATTGAACTGACTTCTGTGATCTTCGGCACTCCGGCTACCAGGTCCCGGCCTTTTACTTCAATTATTACTTCTTCTTTAAGAGGCATTACCGAACCGACCTGACATTTGATTTCTTCTGCGGTTCTTTCCCCGATGAGTATGTTATGATTATTTCTGAAAAATCTTATTATCGATTCCGTAAGTTCATCGCCGGCAATTCTTATAGAAGTTCCGTTAGTAATGCCTGACAAAGCGATAACAGCAATCTCTGTCGTTCCTCCGCCGATATCGACTATCATATTACCGTAAGGAGCCATTACGTCAAGTCCGATGCCAATCGCTGCTGCCATCGGCTCTGAAATAAGCCATACTTCTTTTGCGCCTGCATGCTCTGCCGTATCTCGGACAGCTCTTTTTTCAACTTCAGTTATGCCGCTCGGCACGCAGATAACTATTCTTCTCGAAGGCATCCAGCTTGAGCTGATCTTCTTTATAAATTCCTTTATCATGCCTTCGGCAATTTCAAAATCAGCTATCACTCCGTCTTTCATAGGCCGAATGGTATTGAGCTCCTTATGAACTCTTCCCATCATTTTCTTTGACTCTTCACCTATAGCAATTATTTTTCTCGAGGTTACATCATATGTGACAATTGACGGTTCATTTAAAACAATTCCTTTCCCTTTCATATAGATCAGAGTATTTGCAGTTCCCAGATCTATCGCTATATCATTGGAAAACATTCCTAAAAATGGCATTTAATAATCCTTAAAGTACTATGATAAATTTAAAAAAATTTTTAATGTTTGAAATGTCTTATTCCGGTGAATACCATTGCAATTTCATTTTCATCTGCCGCTTTTATAACTTCATCATCCCTGACAGATCCTCCCGGCTGTATTACCGCTGTGGCTCCGGCTTTTGCCAGCTCCAGAAGTCCGTCAGAAAACGGAAAGAATGCGTCTGATGCAGTAACGCTTCCCCGCAGATCATGACCAAACTCCTTTGCTTTCATTACAGCTATCCTTGTCGAATCAATCCTTGACGGCTGACCTCCGCCGATTGCGAGCGTCCTCAGATCTTTTACAAATACAACTGCATTTGACTTTACATGCTTGGCAATTGTCTCGGCAAAAATCAAATCTTCAGAAGTCTTCCTGTCAGCTTTTTTTACAGTTACAAATTTCAAACTGCCGCTTTCTGTTTTAACCGAGTCTTTATCCTGCAGTAAAACACCGCCGGATATTTTTCTGAAATCGCTTTTATCATCTTTATATCTGAATCTGATAAGCCTTCTGTTCTTCTTTTTTTTCAGAAGTTCCAGGGCATCATCTTCAAAATCCGGGGCTAAAATAATTTCAGTGAACAATTTATCAATATCTATTGAAGTTTTAAAGTCTAATTTTTTATTAAAAATAATTATCCCGCCGAATGGAGAGACTGTATCGGTTGCAAACGCTTTGGAGTATGCCTCTTGCAGATTGTCAGATAATGCCGCTCCGCATGGATTACCGTGCTTAATGATTCCGCAGAATGGCTCCCCGTCACGGAAATCCGATACTAAAGAATATGCCGCGTCAATATCAAGCAAATTATTGTAAGACAGTTCCTTTCCGTGTATTACTTCAAAAATTTCGTCAAAGTCATCTTTCAGCAGTACAGCATTTTGATGCGGATTCTCACCATACCTTAGACTCATTCCGGTAAAAGACCCTATATCCGGAATATTCAGAAATTTATTTTCATCACCGTTTATACTTCCGTAAAAATAATTTTTTATTTCATGATCATAAGCAGATGTTGTCTTGAAAGCTTTATAGGCGAGCATTTTAGAATACTCTGTCGGAATTTTATTTGAGGTTTGATTTAGTATTCTGATATATTCCTCATACTGATATTTACTGACAAGCACATTTACATGTCTGAAATTTTTTGCTGCTGCGCGAATTAACGAAACACCGCCGATGTCTATCTGCTCAACAGCTTCAGATTCAGTTACACCTGCTTTTGAAACTGTTTCTTCAAAAGGATATAAGTTAACAATTACAAGATCAATTGCTTTAAGATTATGATTTTCAAGATCAGAATTATGTTCAGCATTATCCCTGTTACTGAGAATTCCTCCGAATATTTTCGGATGAAGTGTCTTCACTCTGCCTCCAAGCATCTCGGGAAATCCTGTCAGGTCTTCGGCTGCTGTTACGTCAAATCCGCTTTCAGAAAGAAATTTGAATGTTCCTCCGGTCGATATAATTTCCACCCCGAATTTAATTAAGCTTTCCGCTATTTTCGTAATGCCTTCCTTGTCATAGACACTGATCAGCGCTCTCTTTACCAAATTAATAAACCACTACTTTATTTTTTAAAAAAACTATTTTCTTTTCTTCAAACTTTCTCACAATCTCAGGATAATATTTATGTTCGAGTTTCTTGATTTTTTGCATCAGAGAAAATTCATCATCTTCTTCAGAAACAGCGCAGCACTTTTGAAAAATAATTTTACCTTCATCATATTTTTCATCAACAAAATGAATTGTAATTCCCGACACCTTCACTCCGCTTTCAATTACAGCTTTGTGAACATTGATCCCGTACATTCCTTTACCTCCGAATGACGGTAGTAATGCAGGATGAATATTAATTATTCTATGTCTGAAAACTTTTAATAATTTTACGCTTAACAGTTTCATATATCCCGCAAGTAAAATAAAGTCAATGCCTTGCTCTTTCACAGCTGACAAAAATAAATTATCATAAGTCTCTTCGGAAATATCCGGATACAGTGTCCGGTTAATCACTTTAAATTTTATACCGTATTTAACTGCAGTCTGAACTGCGCCGCAATAAGAATTATTTGTTATAAGAAGAGATATACCGGATTTAATTTTTTTTCGCCTTTCTGAAAGTATTAATGCTTTAAAATTTGTACCGGCGCCTGATGCAAATACACAAATATTCAAAACTTTTCTTTTGTGTGCAAATTAATCAAATTAAAAAAGAGTTACAATTTAAACAATATAACAGGTATGCGGATTTTGAAATTAAAACAAAAAAATAAGCTGTGAAAGTTATCTCACAGCTTATTATAAATATTCCTGTTTATATGAGTCAGTAATTTTATTTTACCAGCATTAATTTCCTGGAAATGCTTACTGATCCGCTTTCAAGTTTGTAAATATAAATTCCGCTCGAAAGATCTGATGCATTTAGTCTGTATGAATAATATCCTGCAGACCTGAATTCGTTTATAAGAGTCCTTACTAATTTTCCGGACATGTCATATAAATTCAGCTTTACATTTTCATTTACCGGAACTGAATAATCAATCTTTGTTTCAGGATTAAAAGGATTCGGATAATTTTGAGACAGTTCGAATGCGTTCGGAACGCCGATCACAACTTCGTTTGACAGATTGTAATATTCAAAGTTACCGTTGAAGTCAATTTGCTTTAGTCTGTAATTGTAAACTCCCGCATTAAGTCCTTTGTCTGTGTATGAATAAGACTGACTTTCATTCGAATTTCCGGCGCCGTTTACAAATCCGATTTTTTCCCAGACTTCGGAAGATGAAGATCTTTCAATCTCAAATCCTGAATTATTTATTTCCGATGAAGTTGACCAGTTTAACGTAACGTCATTTCCGGAAATTACTGAAACGAATGATGCTAACTCAACAGGTAAGACAATATCAGGATTTAACTGTGACCTTATCTCACCTCCGGGGAATTGACTTGAGTGAATATTTACATACCATTGACCGTTTAGAAGCTGTGTTTCCTGCGCAGCGGTTAATACAAATATATTACCGTAACTTCCGGATGTTACCGCTACAGGAAAACCTGTAAAGCCGATTTGTACAGGTGCATTGACTCCTACTCCGGCGGGTCCGTGAAAATGAGCTGCTGTAGTTCCGGCTACGAAATTCTGCCATGATACAGTAAATACAATTGTATTTGAATTGTCATCATACGTACCTACAAGAGTTCCTGTCGCAGGGGAAGCATTCGGCGGGACTTCCTCAAGTCCTGACAGAGTTTCATTGATTCCGAAAATGTTTCCGGTCGGTACAACCGGATTTAACTGCGATCTGATTTCACCGCCGGGGAAAGCTGATGAATGAATGTTTACATACCATAATCCACTCAGGAGCTGTGTTTCCTGTGCTGCCGTCAGAACAAAAGTATTTGAGTAACTTCCGGAAGTTACAGCTAAAGGCAAACCTACAAAACCAATCTGTACGCCTGCATTTACTCCTATCGGAGCAGGACCGTGAAAATGACCTGCTGTCGTACCTGCCATGAAATTTTGCCAGGAGACTGTGAAGATTAACGTATTTGTAACATCATCATAATTTGCGATGAGTACTCCTGATGCCGGAGATACGTTTGGCGGGACTTCTTCAAGTCCTGAAAGTGTTTCGCTAATACTGTATGTACCTGCATTTGATTCTGAATGTAATGTAACTACAAAAAGTAAAGCCAGTGCTAAAACTGCTGATGTAAATTTAAAATTTTTCATTTCTACAGAAATTTAATTTTAAAAAATAGTTAATTAAAATTATCAGAGAGACCTCCTTTCTGTTTTTTTATAATATCATTTATATAAATCTGAATAATTAAAAACTTCATTTAATTTTGAATTAGAATAAAATAATAAATTAATTTTACCTTAACAAAATCATTTTTTTAGTTTCCGTAAACTTCAAATTTTCCGTATTTTCAGTCTGCACTTCAATCCTGTAAAAATAAACTCCGCTCGGAAGTCCGGCCGCATCCCACTGCGTTTCATATGAGCCGGGATTTAATTTACCCTGAACAGGCGTATCCAGTGTCTTTCCGCTGATATCCGTAATCAGAAGTCTCACAATTCCGCCTGCCGGCAAATCAAATTTTATCTTAGTGGTAGGATTAAACGGATTCGGATAATTCTGATGAAGCTTGAAAGATTCAGGTATCTCATTACTTATGTTTGTTATATTTATTATATGATTAAGTTTATACAGTACTAACTGCCCCTGAATTGTATAATGAGGTTCAGTATGTCCGTTATTGTTATAATTACAGTCAGGGCAGGTCTGACCTGATACGCACAAAGGATTGTTAGGTCTGCAGAAATTTTCATACGGATACAAATCATAATCTATAACAACATTCTGACCCGGTGTTACATTTGCCGTTACATCATTATCCCATGGAATAACGCCTGCTCCCGGACACCATCCGGCTCTCGCAAACTGCCATGTACCGCCCTGCGGACTGCAGGGATTGATGGAACAGTCTGATCTCCAGAGCAGATGATCAAATGATTGTGATCCGACGCGAAGAGTATGTATTTTCAGTGAAAACTCGGCAGCGTTATCCGTGCTTCCCTGTCCGTGACCTGTAGTTATTATTTTTACTTTCGCTTTAGAAATATCCTGATCGACCTGAACATTACGCGGGACAAGAATATCTTCCGGATTTAATGACGGATCGCCGTAAACTACCCTGTTATCCTGCCACAGATTAATAACTTTGTAAGGTTTCATTTCCGGAACTCCTTCAATGAATGCGAACTTTACGGTAACAAGCCAGCCCCGCGCTCCGCCTATCCAGCTTTCGATGTAACTTCCCAGTCTTACTGAGTCATGAAGCAGAGACATATAATCCGTTACGTCAATTTCAAAAACACACTGTCCCGGATATCCGCCGCCTACAATATTATAAGGAGTCACTACTCTTGCTATTTCATAATTTGTTGTCGAATCAGTATAAAGCTTTATCCAGCCGATCCTGTCCCACGGATCGCAGCCTGCAGCCGGACAGCCGATAGTATAATACATTAAAATTTTTTCATAACTGTTACTGGTGTCCGGTAATAAAAAATTACCGTAATGCGTATCCGCCCAGTTCTGAAAGTTCTGATTAAATGTAGTCACCCAGGTTGTGTCACCTGCTTTTGCAGAACCGGCGCTTACTGAGATCAGCATAATAAACGCTGCAACTGAAAATTTTAATTTATTTGAAAATGAAATTAAATACCGGAGGGAAAAATTGTTATTCATAAGCGGAAAAAAATTTAAAAATGTTTTTTGTAAATTAATCAAAATAATTTTAAGAAGGTATATGCGAATAAAAAAAAAGACCGGCAAATTACAACCGGTCTCTTTGGGGATTACGATGAAACAAATGTTATTTTAAAATATTCATCTCCTATGAAATAAATACAGAGTCTTTTTTTAATTTGATTTTATAATTAACTGCTTTCTGATCTCAGACGGTTTAATTACCGGTGACTGATTTTTTGTTCTGTTATAAATATCATGATCAATTTTAATTTCGGAATTAACAGAAGAATTTTCCGAAATAATATCCTGTGGATCTTCAGGATTTATCAGTGCGCCTCCGGGCGTTACTTTTGATACAAAGTTAAACGCATTATTATCAGCTATCGCCTGATCACTGATATCAGCTATGCCGTCGCCGTTTAGATCTGTTCTGATGTAACCGGATTCAAAATTAAATGCGTCATTATCTATGAGCGAGTTGTCCGCAATATCTATTACTCCGTCCTGATTCACGTCACCGCTGTATATCGTCCACTTTGATCCTTTTAAAATCATATTATCACCAAACGCTTTGTTAGCATTCGTTGTGAAATTATAGTTAAGATAATTTGATGAAAACTGCTGCGGCGTTTTGCTCCATGTCTCAAGTCCGTTTCTGTGTTTTAAATGCAGATAATAATTTACGCCGTTTGAAGCGTTGTTAAATATGAAAGAATCGAATCCCGCCGAACTTAAGAATCCTTTTGCTGAATCAATTTTTGCATACGGACTTACCGAGCTCCTTAGATATACTCTTACCGTATCTCCGATCATTGTATTCTGATTATTATCATAAAGCCCTTCAAACAATGCTGTAAGATCAAGCACTTTTGCATTTGTATTTACGCTCTGAATCCAGTCTATGATCTTTGTATAAACTAATACCGGTCCGAGCGATAACGGAGATCCGCCGGTAGCTCTCAGACTTGAAAACTGATTTGTCATAAAGAAAGTATTGTAATTCGCTCCGGCAAAACTTACAGCGATGCATGAATCAGATCCGTTACCCGTTACTGACTGCGGCTTGAATGCTGCGCTGCTGCCGTTCACTGGTCTGATTAACTCCGGTGTGTAAGGATCTGATACGGAATCCTGCGTGATACCGCTGAAAAATCCTATTCCCCTGAATCTGCTTTCGCTCGACGGAATACTTCCGATCCAGTCATCGCTGATTGTTCTTGCTTTAAGATATTGTCTGTAAAAAATTGTATCTGCAGGCGCCATAAAACCTGTCTCCGGATCATTAGGTAAAGCCGTATTGTCGCTGAAAACTATCATTGACTTTTTATTACCGGCTGTTGAATTGTCAATAAAACTTTTTAATGAATCTCTTACCCAGGCTGAATAACTTCCTTCCTCCTTAAAGTTCACTATCAATACTTTCCACGGTCTGTATGATCCCGTGTAATTCATTCCAACAGTATCAAAATTGTTAGCATATCTTCCGTCGCTCAATACCGCTCTTACAAGACTGTCTCGATCTTTTTGCTGCTGCCAGATAATTCCCATTTCTTTTGCAATTCTCGGAGTGATAGTTGAAGTCATTGCATTATTGGAATTATTTCCGTCGGAAATAAGTATGGAATCCCTTACAGTATATACTGTGCCTGAGGTAAATGTCCACGGGTCATAGTTTACAAAAGCGTTTGCGCCGGCGGCTAATCCTGTAACTGTTTTTGTGCTTGTATAACCGCCCGGAGAAATTGTTCTTCTTACGCTGAAAGAAACTGATCCTGTTCCTGCATTAAATACTTTTCCTGTCGGAGTGAAAGTTAATGAGTTAAAATACTGATCATATGTCAAACCAAGATCCGATACTCCTGCATCTGTTGCTGCCTGATTTCCCATTACTGCTTCAATTGCGTAATTCTGCCCATACTCTCTCGGAAATTCATAGGCGCCGACGTTTGTACCGACAGGAGCAAGACCGGAATAATAATTTGCATCAGGTCTTGCCGGAATTTCATACTGCATCTGCTGAGATCCGAATGCAAAACCATCTCCTGCAAATTCTGTCTGAGCTATACCGACGTAGTAATGATCGTTTGTTACAATAATAGGTTTGGGATCTGTGATCTGAAAAGATTTATATGTATTCTGATCAGAATCTTTGATTTTATAATGCGGTGATTTACCAACTATAGTTCCGCTGCTGTTTAAAACAATTCCGTAAACTATCTGGTTTGTATTCCAGTCAGGAAGTTTAATATTTACAGTTCTTATCTGACCGGTTCCTGACATATAATACTTATTTAGAAATGCATTCTGTCCAACCCAGCCGACGCTGCTGTTACAGCAGTTTGAATCTACGTACCTGATTGTGTTTGAATTTGCCTGAGTTATAAAAGTTTTTACATTATTACCATTATTATCATCATCAGGTATTGATACAGTTATATCTGAGAATCCGTTTAAGACAGGAGTAAAACCCAGGAAGTCAACCTGAAATGTATCCAAAGGTCCGATATACGGTATCTCAATTGAATCCGATAAATTATTTGCACCGCTTATATCAAGATAGACCATGAGGTTGCTGATAGGATCTATAGTAAGATTTTTAATCAGTACCGGGATTTTATCCGGAACACCATAAGACAATGGAATTTTACCTTTTCCCCAGAGGAATTCAACTGAAGCATCATAACCGCTTATGACATTTCCTACTTTAATATTATCTATATAAAAATTATTTCCGCAGTTTTCCCATACCTTAAAATATATGCTTGAAGCGTTTTCAGGGATGTCAATAATTACTGTTCCCCATTCATTACTTTGCGGCTGAAAGTACTGATCAGTACCGTTTGCAGTCTGTAATTCCCATCCGTAATAATAAATAAGACTGTAATAATTCTGATCTGATGCATCATAATAATAAATTTCCAGATCATCATAATAAGTATTGCCGTCATCATAAGGTGCATATGCATAATCAAATACAAGTTTATCACCAAACTGAGTCAATGAATTAAAATCTTTTGAATAGATTTCATTGTCCGAGTAATTGCACTGCCAGCAAGAGTAAAGCGTGCTGTAATTTCCGATGCCGTAACCGCTTACATATGCCTGCTCCCACTCAGTTGCTCCGAATGTAACTGACCAGTCTGCTGGTGGGAAATTTCCTGATTCAAAATCTTCCTCAAGAAGCCAGTTACCTTGCAAATTCTTTTTAAAAGATTTTTGATTTTTGGAAATAATTTCATTTACAACTTTTTTGTCAATGATCTTACTTCCTTTTTTGTGAATTGAAGATGTTTTTACTTTTTTGGGGTTGTCGTTAGACTTTAATTGCGATACTGCATTTCCTGCCGAGAGTATTACTGAAAAAACGCAGATAAAGACAAGTGAAATTAATGATTTCATTTTCTACCTTTCGTTATATTATATTAATATTTTTTAAATTCATTGGTATTAAAATAAACTTTCCGGAATTTAATTATTATCGAGAAACGTATGGCGTACGATGAAAGGATAAGTAAAACTCCGGAAAGTATTTAAAATCGAAATTGTCATCATACGCCAAGTGGTACAAAATTATATCATTCAAACTTTCTTTGCAAAGAAAATTATTTTGCATTTTAGAAAAACCGGAGTATATTTTTTTATATAATTTTCATAATTTATTAATATTTTACGCAAAATACACATTTTAGGGAATCCGATTTTTAGAATATTATATGTATAAGTCAAAATTAATTCAGCTTTTAAAATCTTTCTCTCAGTCTGAATTTAAACAACTCCGGGAATTTACCGCCTCTCCATATTTTAATAAAAATAAAAATGTCATATCGCTGCTTGAGGTATTAAGAAAATACTATCCTGATTTTGACAATAAAAAATTAGAATCTGAAGAAGTGTTTAAGGAATTGTTCCCAAATGAAAAATATGATTACTTTAAAATAAAAAATATTTCATCTGATCTGTTAGCTATCAGTAAGGAATTTCTAAAGATCAGTTATTTTCAAAAAAATGATCATCTTAATAATAAGTTTTTGCTGGAACAGTTCAGAGACAGAAATCTTGATAAAATGCATGAACAGCTTTTCAGATCATATAATGACACCTTAAACAGCGATCCCGTAAGAGATGAAATATATTTTCTTAAAATGTCTGATATGTCAAAAGAGCTGAAATCATTTTACTCTCCAAAGAACCCTAATTCTGATTTTGAACTTTTTCAGGATCAGCTGGATAATGAACTGAATCACTTTCTCATAAACGCTCTCGAGCTCTATACAACTATGCTTCATGAGATCAAGCAGAATAACTGCAGCTTTGATTTAAAAATGTTTGATGAAGTCATGGTATATCTGGAAAAGAATTTAAATACGCTTACTCCCGTAATTCAGATGTATTATTATATTGCGCTTCTTTTGATAAATAATGATCAGAATATTTTTTTTAAGCTGAAGGATATTTTCAAAAATCATTCCGGCAGCCTTAATGACTATCACAAATATATGTATTATCTGCACATGTCCGGTTTCTGCGCTGAGATGTTTAATATATACTGCAGAAAAGATTTTATGAAAGAGCATTTTTACTTGTCAAAAGAAAGCTTTGATAACGGAACGATACTAATGGGTAAAATAATGTATCTCGATTTTCTGAATTATGTGAAAATTGCTGTGCGTGTAGGTGAGTTTGAATGGGCTGAAAATTATATCGGACAGTATAAGGATTTTTTAAACGAAGAAAAGGAAAGCACCCTTAACTTTTGTTATGGCTATATTGAATTTATAAAAGGCAACAGGAGTAAAGCTCTTGAACTTTTATCTAAGACTAACTTTCCGAATTACATTATTAAGCTGCAGGTAAAAATTATTATGCTGCAGATATTTTATGAAGAAGGATTTTATGATCAGGCGGCTGCAGGAATAGATTCATTCAGACATTTTCTCAGCCGGGAAAAATCCATTAAGGATAATTACAAAGAATCGTTTTCGGATTTTTTAAAAATTACAGGCGATCTAGTCCGGTTGAGGCAGTCAGTTCATATCAACAATAAAAAGCAGCTTGAATCAGAATTAAACAGGTTAAGACATGCGGCAGACAGATCTTCTCAAAATCAATTCGGGATAAAACTCTGGCTCGTCGATATGATCAATAATTTTAAGAAATAATCTTATTCTCTTATTCTCTTTTTAATAGTATTATGAATAAGGTCAAAAAAAAAGCTCTTATAAAAGAGCTTCCTTTTTATAACCTATTCTAAAATTTACTATGCGTCTTTAAGCGCTTCTGCTCCTCCTACGATCTCGAGAATTTCTTTAGTGATCGCCGCCTGTCTGGCCTGATTGTATGACAGCTGCAGTTCAAGCAGCAGCTCAGTCGCATTCTTTGTTGCTGTCTCCATTGCAGTCATTCGAGCTGCGTGTTCGGATGTATTTGATTCAAGAAGCACTTTCCACATCTGAACTTTTAACTGCTTCGGAATGAGCTCCTTAATGATCTGAATTTCAGACGGTTCGTAAATATAATCAGCCGCAGTTTTCTTTTCCTTGTTTTCCGTTTTATCGGATTTTACTGACTTCTTTGGATTATTTTTTTTAAGGGGAAGAAACTGATCTTTTACAGTCAGCTGCTTTACCATAGTTACAAATTCATTGTAAATAATTTCCACAGAATCAAAAGTTTTCTTCTTGTAATTTTCGACAAGGAAATTA
Source organism: Candidatus Tepidiaquacellales bacterium UBA2330 (assembly GCA_002344965.1). Lineage (GTDB taxonomy): Bacteria > Bacteroidota > Ignavibacteria > Tepidaquicellales > Tepidaquicellaceae > UBA2330. The sequence continues at coordinate 36,212 of DDUU01000042.1, forward strand.
ACAATTTCATTTGAAACTTCAATTGTCAGATCACTGAAAATACCCGTCTTGCTGTAAACAATATCAATGTCTCTTTTTTTAAGAGCGTCAAAAGCTTTTTTACCGATGATAACTACTTTTGTATTTTCACCGAGACTTTTAATGTAATTGTATGCGTATCTTATAATATTTGTATTGAAAGAACCTGCAAGTCCTCTGTCAGAAGATACAACGACAACGCATCTTGTTTTAATCTCTCTCGGCTCGAGTAGTTCATCAGCGCCTTCTCCGGCTGCGCTCACAAGATCCGTGAGAAGTTCATTGATTTTTTTCGCGTAGGGTCTGGAAGCTATGGTTCTTTCCTGTGATCTTCTAAGTTTTGCCGAAGCCACCATCTTCATTGCTTTGGTGATCTTCTGCGTGCTTTTGATCCCGCCTATCCGAACTTTTAATTCTTTTAATGTCGCCAATTCCTGTCCGCTGTATTAATTAATGGTTGACTTAAATCTTTCCGTAAATGTTTTTAAAACCTCATCCATCTTGTCAGTATTTTCCTTCACAAGATCTTTTGTTTCCCTGATGCTTTGTAAAATTCCGGGATGCATATTCTCCACTTCCTGCAGCAGATCATTCTGATATCTCTGAATATGCGGGATAGGGATATCATCCATATAACCTTTAGTTGCTGAATATATTACCAATACCTGATTTTCAATTGCCATAGGAGAATATTGTTTTTGCTTAAGAATCTCTACAAGTCTTTCACCTCTTCTAAGCTGCGCCTGAGTGGCTTTATCAAGATCTGATCCGAATTTTGCGAATGCTTCAAGCTCTCTGAACTGAGCAAGCTCAAGTCTGAGAGTTCCTGCAATTTTCTTCATTGCTTTGATCTGAGCATTACCTCCTACTCTCGATACTGAGATACCCACGTTGATAGCAGGTCTTACGCCTGCGTTGAAAAGATTCGGTTCAAGATAAATCTGTCCGTCCGTGATGGAAATTACGTTTGTCGGTATGTAAGCTGACACGTCGCCTTCCTGAGTTTCGATTACCGGTAAAGCTGTAAGACTTCCGCCTCCCAGATCATCAGAGAGTTTGGAAGCTCTTTCAAGCAGTCTTGAGTGGAGATAGAAAACGTCACCGGGATATGCTTCTCTTCCGGGAGGTCTTCTCAAGAGAAGTGAGACTTCCCTGTATGAAGCCGCCTGTTTGGAAAGATCATCATATACTACAAGCGCATGTCTTCCTGTATCCCTGAAATATTCGCCGAGCGTAGCGCCGGAAAACGGAGCAATATACTGCAGCGGCGCCGGATCTGAAGCGGTTGCGACTATGACAGTTGTAAATTCCATGGCTCCTGACTCTTCCAGACTTTTTACAACCTGAGCTACTGTAGAGCCTTTCTGACCAATAGCGACATATATACAAAATACATCTTTACCTTTCTGATTGATAATTGTATCAACAGCAACTGCCGTCTTTCCTGTCTGTCTGTCACCGATAATCAATTCTCTCTGACCTCTACCGATCGGGATCATAGCGTCAATAGCTTTTAATCCAGTCTGAAGCGGCTCTTTCACCGGCTGTCTCTGAATAACGCCAAGTGCTTTTCTTTCAAGCGGAAGATATTTATCAGTATGAATTTCACCTTTACCGTCCACCGGCTGTCCCAGCGGATTGATAACTCTGCCGAGCATTTGCTCTCCTACCGGCATTGAAGCGATACGCTTTGTTCTCTTCACCTGATCGCCTTCTTTTATAAGCGATGAATCTCCGAATAAAATACAACCGACGTTATCTTCTTCAAGATTTAACGCAATGCCGAATACGCCGTTTGGAAATTCTATTAATTCTCCTGCTTCGCACTTTGATAAACCGTAAACTCTTGCCACACCGTCACCTACATACAGCACCGTTCCTATTTCATATACATCGACTTCCGTTTCAAAGCCCGAAAGCTGTTTTCTGAGTATCGCGGAAATCTCGTCTGATTTTACCTCTGCCATTATTTATATCTCCTGTATTATTGTTAAGATTATTTTTTATTGAAATTTTAAAACTATTAAATCCTGATAAATTAATTAAGTGAAATATCTCCTGTCCTGAATCTGTCTCTGAGTAAATCAAGCTGTCTTCTGATGCTTGCATCAAGGACAGTATCGCTGATCGTTGCTACAAAACCGCCGATAATAGAATTATCCAGTCCGAATTTCATATCGCTTTTTAATTTTGTAAACGCTTCAATTGTTTTTTTCATATTCTCCTTTTCCTGCTCATTCAGCTCTACAGTAGTCTTAACATACACATCCACAATCCCCTGCTTTTCTTTTTTAAGATTTAGAAAATCTGTAAAGATATCCTTTACAAGACTTTCTCTTCTTCTGTCAATTATAATATTAAGAAATGTCATAATCAGTTCGGATACTTCTTTTCCGAAAACATCCTTTACTACGGCAAGTTTTTTGTTTTTGCTTATGACGGGACTTACAAAAAATAATTCAAGCTCTCTGTTTGCATTGATAAGCTCAAGCGATCTTTCAATATCCCCGGAAATCTGATCGGCATTACCTCTTTCCTCGGCGATGGCGTACAATGCGGACGAATATCTTCTTGCGGCTTTTGAAATCATTTTTAATTAATCTTCTAAAATATTGTTAACTTAATTTTTCGGTATCTGGGAAATAAAATCATTGACGATCTTCTTCTGCTTGGCTTCATCGAGATTATCATTAAGTATCTTTTCAGCAGCTTTAATTGCAAGATCGGAAACTTCATTCCTCAGATCAGCCATTGCGCTTTCTTTCTCTTTTTTAATTTCCTCTTTTGCGTGCTCAATAAGTTTTCTGGAATCTTCAGCAGCTTTGGCTTTGATCTCTTCGCCGATCTTATTGGACATTTCCTTTGCTTCATTAATAACCTTCATAGACTGAGCATTTGCGTCAGCCATTATTTTTTTATTTTCAGCTATCATATTTTCAGCTTCTTTCTTGAGATTTTCAGCCTGTTCTATTGAATCCTTGATAGACTGCTCTCTTGAATTAAGAGCTGACAGAAGCGGTTTCCATGCTATCTTTTTAAGAATTAAAAGAAGCAATACGAAAATAATCAGCTGCCAGATTATAAGACCGGGATTTATCGATAAAAGCATCGGCTTTTCATCCCCGCTGAATAAAAATATAAAGGAATAATTATAAAGTAATGAAAGATAATATATCATTATCTGAATTGTTTAAATTTATTTTAAGGGAAATAATAATTTTACTTCCCTGTAAACGGTTTTTTCTTAGCTCTTTGTTGCAAGCAAAATACAGATCACAAGACCGAACAGAGCAACACCTTCTACAAGCGCTGCAGCAATGATCATTGATGTTCTGATCTCGCCTAATGCTTCAGGCTGTCTTCCGCTGGCTTCCATTGCAGATCCTGCAAGTCTGCCGATTCCGATACCTGCACCTATTACTGTCAATCCGGCACCAATACCGGCTCCTAAAAATGCTAAATCCATTTTAGATTAGTCTCCTTTTGTTTTAATTTATATTAATTTATTTTTTATGTTTCTTTAAAATTTCTATTAATGATGATGCATTGCCATGTTAATGTAAAGAACTGACAACATGGTAAATATATATGCCTGCAGAAGCGCGATGAAAATTTCGAGAAAATATATAAACAATGCAAACGGCACTGCTATCACAGAGCCGGCATATTCCATTACAAATACCAAACCGATAAGAGAAAATATTATGATCGAGCCTGCTGTAATATTTGCAAACAACCTCATAAGCAGCGAGAACGGTTTTGTAAATAATCCGATAAACTCAACTATCACCATGATCGGCAATACAAAAACCGGAACTCCGGGAGGAACGAGCGCTTTCAGATAACCTCCGAATCCGTGCGCCTGGATACCTTTAATCTGTGTTATAAAAAAAGTAACAAGAGCAAGGCCTGCGGTTACATTTATGTTTTTTGTCGGCTGAGCCATGAAAGGGAACAGTCCGATTAGATTAGCAAACATTATGAAAAAGAAGAGTGTCAGAAAAAACGGCATGAGCTTCAGACCTTCTTTTCCCATATTCGGTACGACAATGTCATCTCTTACAAATACTATCAGCGATTCAACAAGATTACCGATTCCTCTGGGATATTTGTTTTTCTTATTTCCTGACGCAGCTATTAGCAGTACCATAATAAGAATTACTGCTGATAGTATCATCATAAATAACGTCTTCGTAATGGAAAAATCAAAAGTCATTCCGAGGAAATGGACCGGCTCGAATTTAGGGAGGTAAAGCTTTCCAAGAAAATAAAAATCTATGTAGTCATGATCCACTACTTTGTCTATAATATCAAGCGTTTCTTTTTCAGCAGCTTTGATATCAGATGATATTCCTGACTTATCATCGTTGCTGTCCGCAGCGAATGAAAGATTGGTACAGAATGTGAATGTAAAAAGGATTAAAAATAATCCGGCTAACCTTTTTAAGAATGAACCGGTTTTAAACGGAGGTGTATGATGCAAATTATTAAAAATTTTTATTATACTTAATTGATTGAGTTTTTTCTGCCGGATGACATGTAATTTATTTCTAATATCATGAATAAAAAATAAAAGAAAAATAAAACTATGCTGAATCCGATTTTATCTATTTTTAAAAAATAGATCAGAATGAAAACAAGCGCTGCAACAGCAAACATTCTTACTACCATGCTTAAAAGAACCGTATTGAAAAATCCTTTGCCCTTATCTTTGAAAGCTTTTGTAATAATGAAACTTCCTGTCATTACATTTACAAAACTAATCAGCCAGCCGAGAAATAAAGGCAATAAGTAGTTATCCAGATTACTTATCTTTAACACTACATAAGCAGTAATTAATATTACTGCACTTACAAGTACAATCTTATTTATGAATTTTTTAAACTCTCCGGTATTCAGAACTTATTGTATTTAGGATTTTCTTTTTTATCGGTTTCCGTGAGCTTTTTAATATTCAGATAGAAACTGTAAAAACCCGCCGCAAATCCGATGAAAGTCAATGATAATGTAAACAGAAACCCGGTCTGAAATTTACCGTCAAGCCACATCCCTGCCCATAAAAAAATCATGACCGTTACAGCTAAAGTTACTCCCAAACCTGAATACTGAGCTACTTTAGAATCTGCCTTGAATATTGGCTTTGTAAGTATCTTTTTTAAAGAACTTTCACTCTTCTCCTGAGCGTCTTCTGGATCTTTCATAAAACTTTGTTTGCGATTACAAACTTAATTAAAATGTGTTGTAAAATCAATTCAGCTTTAGCGGGATTTTGGAAATTTTTGATTTATATTTCGGTGAGTTTTTTTTATACTGAACCGGTGTTTTACCTCAAAGCCATTATACATCCGGTAAAAAATCAATCAGTTTAAATTAAGTTATATCAGTCATATAAATATTTCTTTGTATGAGTTTAAAAATTTAATTAATAACTACTACGCTTGTGTAAGTATTATTTTCACGTACCGCATCACCTGAAGTATTAAAAGGATCAATAATAAATGAAAGGTCGTATGTACCTGCTGTTCCGATCGTAACAGTAAATGTAAACTGCTGTGTTGCATTGTTGTCAAGTTCGTTCATGTTGTAAAAATTATTAACCTGAAGATATCCTGTAGCCCTGTTAACCATTCTAAGCTCAACTTGACATTGCTTGGATCGGTCAGCTCCGCAGTCGCCGGATGAAAAATTCTGAACCGTAAATCTCAAAGTAAATGTCTGATTCACTCCGGCAGTAGAAGGAAATTCCTGCGCAGTTTGCTTAAGATCCGGCGGATCGTTTTTTGTAATGCAGCATGATGATAACTGAACTGACAATATTAACACTATTAACCGGAGAACATACTTTTTCATTTTGATAAAATGGTTTTTTTAAAAAAAATTTACGCAAAATAACAAATTAATTTCTAAGTTAAACTGAAAAATCTAAAATCAGCACAGCTCTCAAATTTTTATGAATTCGTTAAGTCCGGTAAAGTAAATTGTTCCAAAAACTTTTTTCCCCGGATATATTTTTTCAATAACTTCTTTGTAAATGCTTATCTGTTTCTTATATTGTTCAAGATACATTTTCCCTGTGCCTGTTTTGTAATCAACAATTTCAACTCTGTCTTTGTATATAAGAAGAAGATCAATTGTGCCTCTGACTATTTCATTATCAAGAGGATATAAAAAATCTGCTTCCGCTTTTATTTCGTCTGCGCCGCAATTTTCTATGAATTTAAAAATATTCTTAACTTCTGCGCTCTCTTTATCAGGATCAATTCTGTTAGCTATTCTCTGCGCCGCAAGATGAATTTCAATTCCGTATTTAAGAGCTTCATCATTGCTGAATGTTAAATCTGAAACACTTTCCGTGTCAAATTTTTCAGTTTCGGCATTATCTGAAACTTCCTTCATTAAGGTATGTACGGATACAAATTTCTTTGCATGTGCTACAACTTCCGGAATGGAAATTTTTACACTCTCAATATCAGTTTTAAATTCAACAGGTTTTATATCGTATTCAAAATCACTTATGGAATTTTTTCCTGACAATACCTGAAGGTCCTTAAAAAAATATGAAGGTCTGCCTGATGTGAAATATAGATATTGTTTCGCCCTTGTAGCTGCTACATACAATAATCTTCTTTCCTCATCATAATTTCCGGTTTTCAGCATACCCAGTAATACTTCACTTCTCCAGTTATCAAAAACCCCTGAATATTCTCCAATACTTCCGAATTGCTTTCTTAGTCTGATACCGCTTAAGGGGTTAAAGTAAATATTTCCTGTTACATTTTTTGACGATGGGAATACTGATGTATTCATATTTGCGAGAATAACTACCGGATATTCAAGACCTTTTGAACCATGAATTGTCTGAAATACAACAGCATTCTCCGTATTGCTAATCTCTGTTTTAAATTTATCAAGCTTTAGCGAATCGATTAGATTCGCAAGATCTCCCGGCGACAGCAATTCATTTTTTGTACGTTTGCTGAATTCCGTCAGTATTGCATTGCTGTATTCATCTTCGAAACCGTATCGGGTAAATATTTTTTCTATGACTCCGAGCAGATTATTTTTTTCTGATGCGAGTCTATTCCTGAAATCCATCAACTCTTTAAAATATTCAGGTTCTGTTCCTGTCTGAGAATTGTTAATTAAATCTATAAGATATTTTAACTCATTAAATTTGTTGCCGTCTTTTTCCAGAATAGGGATCCAGCCTTCCGCTGATTTTTCATTGAGCATTACTCTAAGCCAGGCAAGAAGAAGAATCCCCTGCTGTGAAGAAAAAAGCTCAAGCCCGCCTTTGAAATTAACCGGGATCATCTTTTGAATTCCGTTTTTCTGAAGCTTAAGTCCGAATTCATTTGTCCTTGCAAGCACACAGATATCCGAATAGCGGATTCTCCTTTCTGATTTTACTTTACCTTTATTATCAAATTCCCGCAGCAAATATTTTTCATTATTTGTAAGCTCTGATATTTTTTTCAGTATAAGTTCTGTTTCACTCTCCGAGTCATTATCTTTGGATACATAAAATGCAATTTCCGATAAGTCATCTAATTTTCTTTTTGCAGTCAGAGGATTGCTGAAATTTTTAAATATGAATTCCGTATCCGGCTCGTCTTTTTCTTTTCCCCTGCACAGTAAAGTATGCATACTAAAATCGAGTATTAATTGCGAACTCCTGTAGTTATACTCAAAAGTAATTTTATTAATCACGTCGGCTCCGGCATTAAATTTTATTCTGTTCCTGTCTTTATTCAATAATTCCTTGTATTCTGACAGTCTTTCTGAAAACAGAGTTATGTTTTCTATAGTAGTATTTCTGAATCCGTAAATCCCCTGTTTCCAGTCTCCTACTACACCTAAATTCACAGAGCCGTTTACTTCCCTGCAAAGCAGCATCAGCAGCAGAAACTGAATCTCATCTGTATCCTGAAATTCATCCACCATTATATATTCAAATTGTGAAGAGCTTCTGATTTTTTCATCTGTGAATAAAACAAGATAAGCAAACATTATTACAAAATCGAAATTCAGAATATTTTTGCTCAGCATAAATTTAATATACGAGAAATAAACTTCGCGCATAAAATCAATCAGCTCAATCTGATTTTTATCATCAAAGATCTCTTCTTTCAGACTTTCCGCTGCTCTTTTCCCTTCAATCTTTTCTTCAAAATTAAAATCAAAAAATATTTTTTCCTTTAATCCATTCAGTATCTTGTACATTTCATTTTGATTTTCAGCTTTTGCGCCGATACATTCTTTATTTAACTCGGCAAACAATTCTGAAAACTCAGCTCTGTTTCCTTTTAAAAATTCACCGCCTGAACCGAACCATTCCTTATCTGTCGGAAATATACCTATGCTGCATAGTTTTTTAATTGCATTCAGAACAGAACTAAAATCATTTTTCAGACTTTTGTAAATGTTTTCATATTTCCTGAAAGTATTTTTTCTGAACTTCTGATAAAATTTTCTGAACAGCTCTGATTCATATTCTGACTCTTCAGCTATGTTAAAATTTCCGGTAAGAATATCATCAAGACCTATAATTGAAGGAGCTTTCAGACCGTATTTTTTTAGAAAGCGAAGACAATAAGCATGAAAATTCAGCACAGGCGCTTCAAGAAGTTCAGTGACATTAATTTCTTTTTTATAATCAGCCGTTACAACATCATTTCTCATCTGGTCGGCTGCATTTCTTGTAAAAGTTATCAGCAGAATATCTTTCGGATGTACTCCGGTATTAATAAGATTTATATATCTTCTGATAATAGTATGAGTCTTTCCGGTACCTGCGCCTGCATCGACCAGGTATATGCCTTTCAGAGATTCGGCAAAAGTATCCTGCGGATTTATTTTCATTTCATTACTGTTCATCAGCCGTTAATAATTTATTTCCGGGACAAATATTCAGATAGTCGCATTTTTGACAGACGCTCCTCAGGTCATTTACAGGTCTGTTTGGAAAATCCGAAACGTTAAATGTATTTATTTCATCAATTATCTCACGGACATACTTTAGGAAATTGTCTGCATCATCTTTGTAAATAAATGGAAAATCAGCTGATCCTTTTCTGGCGGAGTTTATACTTTTAAGAAGCGGCTGTATAATATCATTTCTAAAAGTATTTTCTTTTTTCTTTCCAAATTTTTTATACTGAATATTTTTTTCGTATATCATGAAATTATGAATTCTTGTTTCTAGCTTTTCGATTAGTGAGCTTAAATCATAAAAATTTATTTCGTCAAAAACATCCAGAATAATTTTTCTATATTCTCCCAAAGTCAGATCAGACTTGATATCATGTCCGAGCTTATCATAAAACGCAGGAGAAATAATAAATCTTTTAAAAGTCTCCGGTATATAAACTACTTCAGTCTGCGAATTACCTGACTCAGCAGTACCTTTTATATATTCATTGAAATTCAAAAGAAGATACAGGTAAATAAAATTTATTTCAGAATCGGGAACATCTTCTCTTTTTCCCGTGATATAGGAAATAGTCTGAAAATTTGCATCATCAGCTTTATCCTTTTTAATTCGGCTCAAATTAAATTCCTTTATGAGCATTTCTGAGCTCTTGCCTGATCTGGAAGATTTGTAATCAACTATCGTCCTTCCTGAAGTGAGATCAATCTTACCTATGATACATGAATAAGGAGCTTTCAGCCATTTCTCAGTATTGAGATATTTTTTTTCGAGTTTTGTTTTTTTAAAAAGAAAATTGTTTTCAGCAATTTTGTCTTTTTTTCTTTTTGCAAATTCATATTCGATTTTATTTTTAAGTGAATCGAGAAAATCCATAATCACGTACATTCCCACTTTAAACTCAGATCTTTCGGCATCCGAATTTATTTCATTTACAAATCCGGAAAACTCTTCCATTATCAGATCCAAAAGATTATCGAAATTACTTTTTGCATATTCCGGATGATTGAAATAAAATTCAGCAAAACAGTGAAGCAGCGTACCTTTAAGAAAATAATTTTTTTCAGTTGGTTTTATCAGTTTTTCGTATGAATACTTTTTCGGACACTTAAAAAAAGAATTTAAGGATGTAGGTGAAATATATACTATCTGAACAGGCGGACCGGATTTTAAATCATGCCGGAAGTCTGAATCCGGTATTTTAACAGGTGATTCATGAATTGCGGTTACAGGTGAAAAAAAAATATCTTCAAAATTTTTTATGTTTTTTCCGGTAAGAATATTGAAATAGTAACATGGTATTACCGGCGTGTTATTCCTGATATTCTGCGCAAAATAAATTTTTTCATTTCCCTGAGATAAAAGTATCTGAAATTTTTCGAGATTCTTTTTTTCTTCAGCGGATTTATCAACATAAGCTTTATCCGGACTGAGCTTTGTCCAGCTTTCATCCAATCCGATAAATACAGTGATCTGCCTGTCCACAAATGCCGAACTGCCTGCATTTACAAACAGCACTCCTTCATTTAACCTGTCAATTTCAATTTCAATATTTATTATAAAATATATTAGTGTATTTAACCTTTCGGGGTTAATCTTTTTATCGCCTAATTCAGTGTTTACAAGAACATCCTTCAGAGGTTTACTGAAATTTTTGTTCGATATTGATTCTAATTTATTATATAGTTCGAAAAAAGTTAATCTTTCAATCTCTTTCATCAGTCCAAAAATACTCTTGAGAATTTTATTTTCATTATAATTTAAAATATATGAGTTCAGATTGAAATCAGAATATTTTCTGTCTAAATTAATTCCGAACATTGATTCGGTAAAAAATATATCTTTTAAGAGATGATCAGAGACATTGAATGATGATTCGATGAATGACAGATAATTGCTAACAGAAATATCTTCTTTTAAATAGGTTTTAATTTCAAGCTTAATTCCTTTTTTACTTAAACTTGATTTTAATAGATCCTTCAGTTCGCTGTCTGTATTAAAGATCAGCGCAGTTTCATTCTGATTTTCAGGAGTTATTAAAGCTGTGACTGAATTTATAAGATCTTTTGTCGAATTAAAAAGGAAAGTTTTGTTAAACTTCAGCTCTTCAACTTTCATTAATTCTATTTTATGCGGAAATGCTCTGATCTTCGGCAGGACTTGTTTATCCAGTTCATTGAAAAGTTCATATCCTGCAACAGCAATTTTTAAATCACCGTAAAATTTCTCATCAAATTTTTCCATCGCGTATTCAACCGTTTTATATTTTTCCAGATATTTGAGAAAGTCTTTTTCCTGCGTGAGAAATAATTCGCAGCTTTCAAGCAGACCTGTATGATTCCAGATCTCGAGAATTTTTTCTATGCTCTGATGAACATATTTTAGCGACTTTCCTGAATGCCTGGTGATCTCAAGTATCAGTTCGGATTTTGAATATAATTTATTGAAATAAAGCGTGCCGAATTTTAATGCAAGCTGGCGGGGAGTCATTGCAAGCAGACCGAGACGCGGCTTATCAACGCTTCTGTTAAGAGCAGTTGCAAGAGGGGCATCACTAGTAATAACAAGACCGAAGTCTTTCGCTTCGTCAAAAATTTCAGTGATACTTCTGGATTTGTTCATCATATCAATTCAGAATGGGTAAATTGAATATTAATTTTCAAAATAGTTAATTAACTTCGTAAAAAAAATTCTATGTTATCAATTTTTCTATATAACTTAAAGGTATTAAATGGCAAAGAGTAAAAATAAAATTAAGATATTTTCCTGGAATGTGAACGGAATAAGAGCGGTACAGAATAAGGGATTTATGGACTGGTTTAAAAAATGCAAAGGAAATATTATATGTCTTCAGGAGACAAAGGCGCAGCCGGAGCAGATATCCGATGATATAAAAAATATAAAAGGATATACATCTCACTGGTTTTCAGCTGAGAAAAAAGGTTATTCCAGTGTGGCGATATATACAGATACTGAACCTAAAAAAATTCTGACCGGATTCGGCAATCCGGATTTTGATAAAGAAGGTAGAGTAATTATTGCTGAATACGATTCGTTTGCTCTTGCAAATGTTTACTTCCCAAACGGCGGCAGAGGTCCTGAAAGAGTAAAATTCAAATTAGATTTTTATGATGAACTCTTTTATTTCCTGGAAAAAAAATACCGTGACAGAAAAGGCATTATTGTAGTAGGTGATTTTAATACAGCCCATAAGGAAATTGATCTTGCCCGTCCGAAAGAAAATACAACAACTTCCGGATTTATGCCAATTGAAAGAGAATGGATAGACCGTCTCATAAATCTCGGATACATAGATATATTCAGAAAGTTCAATGACAAACCTGAACAGTACACTTACTGGGATCAGATAACGAGAGCGAGAGAAAGAAATGTGGGATGGCGCATTGATTATTTTCTTGTTACCAAAGACATTGCAGAAAGAACTTTAAAAGCAGAGATTCATTCTGAAATAACGGGAAGCGACCACTGCCCGATCTCAATTACTCTTGAAGTTTAATGAAAGCTATAGTCTTAAATCAGACAGGAAAACAGAGCAGGTATACTGATCTTTTCAGAGTTGAAGAAGTACCGGTTCCGGAAATCTCACAGGATGAAGTATTAATAAAAATATTTAACGCATCACTAAACCACCGCGATCTCTGGATTGCTGAAGGCGCATATTCAAAGATCCGTTTTCCGGTGATTCCCGGATCAGACGGCGCAGGTATAATTTATGATAAGGGAAAAAATTCAAACAATTTTTCCAATGGTGATAAAGTATTAATTTATCCCTGCAGAAACTGGGGAAGCAGTGAGAATTTTCAGAACAGGAATTTCGAAATCCTCGGTATGCCGGAAGACGGCACATTTGCAGAATATGTAAAAGTACACTCTTCTGCGGTTTTTAAAATTCCTGCACATCTCAGCTTTGCACAGGCATCAGCATTTCCCCTTGCAGGTCTTACCGCTTTCAGGTCGCTCTTTGTCAAAGCAGAAATTAAAAAAACCGATAATGTTCTTATCACCGGCATTGGCGGCGGCGTAGCATCATTCGCTCTGATGTTTGCCGCAGAGACCGGTGCAAAAGTTTTTGTAACTTCAGGAAACGAAGATAAAATAATAAATGCTGTTTCTCTCGGTGCAGAAGGCGGAGTAAATTATAAAAGCGCTGACTGGCAAAATAAACTGAAAGACATCACGGAAAATAAAATTGATATTGTTATTGACGGATCAGGCGGAAAATTTTTTGCAGGATACATTGACATTTGCAGCTACGGCGCAAGAATTGTTTCATACGGAGCGACACTCGGATCAGCAGACAAACTGGATCTGCATAAAGTATACTGGAAGCAGTTAAAAATCTCAGGATCGACTATGGGAACATTAACTGATTTCAGCAATATGCTGAAATTCTCAGATTCAAACCAGATTAAGCCTGTAATAGATAAAGTTTTTCCGTTTCAGGATTATCAGAAAGCGTTTGAAAGAATGAAAAATTCAGAACAATTCGGAAAGATTGTTCTTGAATTCGCAAAGTAATTTTAATGTGGTTTTTATCCTTATAATAGTCCCCGTTTCAGCAGGAACTTTAACTATTCTTAATTTATTCAGTAGTAATCTGACCTTTTAAAATTCAATTTTTAAAAAATTTAATTTAATAATTTACCTTATAAAACTTACACTATGTTAAAAACATTTTTTGAGACAAAAAAAGATATCGGCTTACTGATACTCAGAATTGGAATTGGAACAGGTTTCATATTCATTCACGGCTGGAATAAAATGTTCGGAGGACCGGAAACATGGACAAGGCTCGGAGGAGCAATGTCTTCATTAGGAGTAACATTTGCACCGTTATTCTGGGGTTTTATGGCAGCGATAACCGAATTCGCGGGAGGAATACTTTTAATACTCGGATTATTTACGCGGACGACTTCAGCTTTTATGGCGTTTACAATGTTAGTCGCTGCTGCAAGACATCTGACGAATTTAGATCCGTGGAATAGAGTTTTTTATCCTTTAGAATTGCTTTCAGTTTTTATAGCATTAATTTTCATTGGAGCCGGTAAGTACAGCATTGATGCAATTATAGAAAAAAGAAAAAAATAAGCTGAATCAAATTCCGGTAATTTTTTAAACCGGTTATTTTCGATTCAGCATTAAGTTTAAAAAGCTTTTTGGAATAAGTTTATTTTAAAACGCCGGAATAATGATCAATGATCGGAATTATTATTTCTGCTTTTTAAAGCGTTAAAAAAAGTTTTTACGCCAACAGATACAGCAGAAATAGTACTGACAGTATCCAATACAGGCGGTTCAATTTCATCCATAACTTTCTTCTGCAGATTTAAAACTCTTTCCGTAGAATCCTTTACATTATCTACAACCGAACCGAGGACATCCATATTGTCATTCACTTTACCGGAAATTTCAGTAACGCTGTCAGCAAGCGATTCTATTTTTTCAAAAGTTGCGATAATTTTAGGTTTAAGTTCTTTACTGTCATCAGCAATCGAGTTTATTTTCTCGCTGATTACCAAAAACAATTTACTGATCTTTACAAGAAAGAAGATGATCACGGTAAAAAGAACTACAATAATTATATTGACGATAATCTGCGATATCTGAAGTGTTTCTTCCAATGCTATATTAATTAATTAATTATTAGCTTTTTCTTTTTTCTTCATTATAAGCTTCTATACCTGCTTTAAAAGCATCCTTTATTTTTCCTGATTCTGAAGTGATCATATCTTTTGTAGAATCAATTGTACCGGTTGCTTTTATTTTTGCGTCGTTTAGGACATTGTTAGCGTCATCAATAAGCGAACTTGCTTTTTTCTTTGCATCAGAGATAAGTTCTTCAGATTTTCTTTTGCCTTCATTGATAAGATTTGTAGCTTTGGATTTTGCGACCTGAAGATATTCAGTTGTGTCTTCCATTAATTCATCCTTTTTAAGTCTGATATCATTCCTGAATTCTCTTCCGCTTTTCGGAGCGTAAAGAAGTGCGATTGCAGCGCCTACGACGCTTCCTGTAATAAATCCGAGTAATAATCCTTTTGTTGTTTTATTGTCGTCCATTGTTATATCTCCTTATTTAAATTTATTTGATTAATATTAATATATACTAATTTTATTTTATTAGCAAATTAGAATTTTATTGTTAAATGTAATTGTCAGATATTTATCGCTTCATTGTATGCAACGCCAACAGCTTCCATATTCGCTTCGCTTAAAGTAGGATGAGCGTGAACAGTTTTTAAAATCTGTTCGTGCGTAGCTTCAAGAGATTTCGCAAGAACAAATTCCATTATTAATTCAGTGGCTTCTACTCCTACAATATGCGCTCCTATAAGTTCGTTATATTTTTTATCGAATATAACCTTGATCATACCGACAGTTTCACCTAATGCCCGCGACTTGCCACTGGCGGAAAAAGGAAACTTTCCTACATTGATCTCATATCCTTCTTCAAGTGCTTTCTTTTCTGTAAGTCCGACGGAAGCAACCTGGGGCTGACAGTAAGTACAGCCGGGGATTGTGTTATAATCAATTTCCGGAACATGCATCCCTTTAATTTTTTCAATGCAGTTTATTCCTTCTGAAGAAGCGACATGCGCGAGCCATGGAGGTCCGATGACATCACCGATAGCATAAAATCCATCGACGTTTGTTTTGTAATCCTTGTCAACTTTTATGCTACCTTTATCTATCGCAATACCTATTTCCTCAAGTCCGATATTCTCGACATTTCCTGTCACACCAATTGCAATTAATACGACATCAGATTCCAGAACTTCATTACTCTTTCCAGATACATTTGTATAAACTTTATCACCTTTTACTTCAACGCTTTCTGTTTTTGTGCCGGTGAGTAATTTTATCCCCCTTTTCTTAAATTCTCTTGCGACCACATCAGAAATATCCTTATCTTCGATCGGCATTATGTTAGGAAGCATTTCTACAATAGTAACTTCCGTTCCGAATGCGTTATAGAAATATGCGAATTCAACTCCGATAGCACCGCTGCCGACAATTGTCATTTTTTCAGGCAGGTCTTTTAGGATCATCGCTCCGGTGGAAGACAATATTCTTTTCTCATCAAACTTTAAATTGCCTAAACTTCTTGCTCTTGCTCCGGTGGCAATTATATTATATCCGGCTTTTACTTTTTCCAGTTCCTTTCCTGATTTATCTTTAACGGAAATTGAACCGTCCTTATTAATGGCAGCAGCACCTTCGAGTACTTCAATCTTATTTTTTTTCATAAGATATCTAACGCCTTTTTCAGAAATGTCTGCTACGCCTCTTGATCTTGCGATAATTTTTTCAAAATCAAATTTTACATTTTCTACGGTGATCCCGAATTCGTCAAGATGTTTAATACCGTTCATCAGTTCAGCGTTTTTCAGGAGCGCTTTCGTCGGGATACAACCCCAGTTCAGACAAATGCCGCCCAGTCTGTCTTTTTCAATAATTGCAGTTTTAAATCCGAGCTGAGAAGCCCTGATAGCAGTAGTATAACCGCCGGGACCGCTTCCGATCACAATGACGTCAAATTCTTTCATTTAATAAGTAAGATATTAGTTTAGAGATTAAGAATATTTTATTGTAAGTTTTATGTAAATTACTAATATTGAAACCGTATCTCAATGTAATATTTTTTAAATTATAAATTAAAATATATTTGAATCAGGTTTTTACACAACAGGCTGGAAAAATAATGATTATAACAGGGCTGATAATAGCAGCAGCAGGCTTTTTAATTTTTTATTCAGATAAGATTCCTTTCTTAGGAAAGCTTCCCGGAGATATAAGAATTAAAAGAGAGAATTTTGAATTTTACTTTCCAATCGGTACTTCTATTGTCATTAGTCTAATCATTTCATTAATAATGTATCTGATATATAAGATCAGAGGCGGTTAAGCATGAATTTAAAAATTAAATCGATTAATGAATAACTATTACACAATTAAGAATGTATCTGAATTTCTCGCAAAAGAATTTACAGGTTTAGAAATTTCCGAAATATTTTCACAGGAAAAAGAAAAGTTGTGCATTGCTGCAGTTAAAGAGAATGAATCAAAGACCATTGAATATTCCTGTCAGAGAAGATCACCGTATATAGTATTAAAGGAGAAATATTCAAAAGCCAGAAGAAATACGGTAAATATATTTAAAGACATATACGGCATGAAAATTACCGATATTAAAATTTTAGACAATGACCGTAAGATCCTGATTTCTCTGGCAGCAGATTATTCCATATTGTTTACATTTTTTACAAACAAGTCCAACTGCTTTTTACTTCGTTATGATCATATTGTAAGTGCATTTAAAGACAGCGGGATATACAGCGGTAAAGACATTTCGGAGACAGCGCCGGAATACAATTCCGGCATACAAACCACCCCCGCTAACATCTCCCGCTATCTCAAATCCCGATACCCGAAATCCGGACCGCTATACATAAACGAAGCCCTCTTCCGTTCAGGTCTCAGCGATTCCTCACCCGCCGAATCCAAATCAATCTCCTCCGCCGACTCTGCCATGAACTCCATTTTAAATGAGATCTCAGATCCTGTTTACATTCTCTATCAAAAAGATGAAGACTTCAAAATTTCTCTTGCAACCTTATCACATCTGAAAGAATATACCGCAAAACAATTTGAAAACATTAACGAACTAATTCTCACTTATTTAAGACTCTCATCTTCATCCGTTAAATTTCACGATGCAAAGAATAACAGAATTTCTGAACTGAAAAAAAATATTACACACAATAAAAAAAAACTGGATAGCTTCAGACTAAATCTTGCGCATTCCCGTAATTCAGGAAATTTTAAAGAATACGGAAATCTGATACTTCAGAATATTCATCTGATAAGCAAAGGTCAGACTGTACTTAAAACCGGCAATGATCAAGCGGGTAATGATATTACTGAGATAAAATTAAAAGAAGACCTTTCCCCGGCTGAGAATGCAGCTATGTATTTTGATAAATATAAAAGACTGAAAAATTCCGAAAGTCTTATACTTAAAAAGATCTCTGAACTTGAAAAAAATATTGCATCTCTGGAAAATGAAATGGCTTCAGTCGAAGCTTCTGATAATTTTAAGAAAATTATTAAAGAGGATAAATTAATGCAGGAATCAAAAAATGACGAGACAAATAAATTCAGAAAGTTTATTCTCAATGACAAGTATCAGGTCTGGGTGGGAAAGGACAGCATTTCCAATGATTTGCTTACTACTAAATACGCATCACAGAATGACCTGTGGTTTCACGTAAGAGGTGCGAGCGGGTCTCATACTATACTTAAAAAAAATTTCAAAGAAGACGTACCGAAGGAGATCATTCATACTGCAGCTTCGATCTCGGCTTATTACAGCAAAGCGCGAAATGCGGGAAGCGTACCTGTTGCTTATTGTGAAAAAAAATATGTAAAGAAAAAAAAGGGATTTAAATCAGGGACTGTCATAATGGAAAGAGAAAAAGTTATTTTTGTAAAACCTTCACTGCCTCCGGACCTTTAATTACTGTCATACTTTACCATATTCCTTTCAAGAGCGTTAAGCTTCTCCTCTATTCGTGCGGAATTCGGTGATCCGGCTCTGAGTAAAAAGCTGTATATCTCATAAGCTTCCTTGTGATTCTTTTGTCCGGCATAAAGATCACCAAGTGTTTCAGTTACGAATTTGTAACCTGTTTCAGGTTCGCTTTTCTTTTGTTTCACAGCTGCTGTTTTGTCGGACTTTTCTGAAGGATTAAAATGAAACGATAAATATTTACTTTCAAAATTTCTGAATTCAGTCTCAGGTAAGTTAACTTCATCATCATTCAAAAGATCACTTACATTGTATTCCGTGAACAGAGTTTCCTGCAGATCAAATTTCTTTTCAAAATATTTAAAATCAAATTTATTCTTAGTCTCTTTCTGATACTGTATCTTTTCCTGTCCCGAGATTGACTTTAGATTCTGTATATTATTGCTGAGCGAGGTCAGCACTTCCTTTACGGGCAATTTGGATTTCAGATCATTGAAAAGCTGTTCAGCTTCGCTAAGATATTCAGCTTTTAATAACGCTCTTAGCAGTATAAGTTTTGCTGTAAGATAGTTCGGGTAAATATTTAATCCCGACCTGCATACGGAGATGCATTCCTCATATTGTTCAGACAGATAATACATATTAGCAAGACGAATGAATTCAGGTGATAAAAAATTTTTATCAAGTCTGGCTTTCGCCTCTTCAATATATTTATCAAAACTATTTTGCATCAAGCACTAATTTTCTTTTATTTGATCTGTTTGCAATTATAACCTGCCTTATGGAAAGATAAGAAATCAAACTGAATCCTCCGCAAAACATAAGCTGAAAAGGAATTGCTGCGACCTGCGCCGTTGCAACCGCTATTACAACTCCGGCAAAGCAATACACTGCCAGAAGCGCTTCTATATATGTTGTGAAAGAAAGTTTTTTATTTACATACTTCTTTCCTTCCCATGAATCTTTCTTATTCATTATCTGATACTTCGGCGTTCTGACGAACTCGCTTTTCTTATCAAGTAATCCTTCAAACACAGCTTTAGTATTATTGACTGAAAAGCCCATGCTTCCCGCAAGGAAAACGGGGAAATATATTATGCGCTTCTGCCAGTCAGGATAGACATCTTTCTGTGAATACAGATAAAACATAAATGAACTTATAAATGCAAATATGAACAGCGACATGAATTTAAAAACTGTGTCATACTCACCGGTAAGCTTTATCAGCATAACGGGAAGATTCAGCAGCGCTGCCATCAGTATGAACGGATAAGCAAGGTTACTGTATAAATGTATGAACGACTGAAATTTTAATTTTAAAGACATATCTGATCTCAAGACTTTTGGATAAACTTTTTTTGCAGTTTCGATGGCTCCTTTTGTCCATCTGAACTGCTGCGATTTCAATGCACCGATATCCGAAGGTAGCTCCGCCGGTGAAGTAAAATTGACAAGATACCGGAATTTCCATCCTTTCATCTGTGCTCTGTAGGAAAGATCGAGATCTTCGGTAAGCGTATCAGCTTCCCAGTTTCCCGCGTCAAAGATACATTCCTTTCTCCACACTCCTCCGGTTCCGTTGAAGTTAATAAAAAAGCCCGCTCTGTTTCTCACCGCCTGCTCTATCACAAAATGTCCGTCAAGCGCTATCGCCTGAGTCTTAGTCATAAGCGAGAATTCTCTGTTGAGATGTTCCCATCTCGTCTGCACAAGTCCGAGCTTTTCCTCTTTGTAAAAATACGGAATGGTTCTCTTCAGGAATTTTTTCCTCGGAATAAAATCAGCGTCAAAGACCGCAACGAATTCGCCTCTCGCCGTCTCAAGTCCGGCCTTTAAAGCACCGGCTTTAAAACCTTCGCGGTTTGTACGGTGAATATGCTTTATGTCAAACCCCGTATCCTCATACTTTTTAATATGATCCTTTATTATCTGCGTTGTCTCGTCAGTGGAGTCGTCAAGTATCTGCACTTCAAGTTTGTCTTTGGGATAATCCATTCTCAAGACTGAATCTATAAGACGTGTGATTACATACTGCTCATTATAAAGCGGGATCTGAACCGTAACTACCGGATACTCTTCCATATAAAATTCACTCACATCCAGATCGACAGTACGCTTACCGAATGTTTTAAAATAATAATAAACCATATTAAACCCATGCGATCCGAAAAAGAAAAGTATCGAAAGAGAAATGATATAAGCTGCGAGTATCAGACTTTCTATATTCATTAATTGATTTTGTTTACCAGTTTGATGTAAGATCTATAACTATATCTTCGGAAATTTTTTCTATCGCTATAGCTACTCCGTCAGCCCTTCTTGAGAAATCATTTCCGCTTGAAGGATATTCTCCGTAATTCTGAAAATTCTTTTCCCATATTAGTTTCTGCTTTTTCAGATCTTCAAAAGTCACTTTTATTGTCAGGATGATTTTTCTCTGAGTGACGTTATCTCCTGTCGTAATAACGGATACATCGTCGCCTACGTTTGTTATAGTGCAGTTCAGAACGGCATCGGAAATTTTTTTATCAGCCAGTCTGAAAGTATTGTCGTTAATGATCCTTGACTTCAGTCTTTCGGTAAAAGTCTCAGGCAGCGTAGGGGAAGAAAATCCGCTGATGTCTTTTGCTGTCGGCACAGCAATTGAGTTTATTCCTTTTGGCGGATTATTCCCGCGGAATCCGTAAACACCGCAACCCGTTACGGGATAATAAATTAACGCAGCAATCACTATAAAAGAAATTTTTCTCATCTGTCCCGTCTTAATATTTCCTTGCTGATATTATACTTTTTTATTTTATTATAAATACTCCTCGGTGTCTGATCAAGGATTTCCGAAGTCTTTTCAACATTCCAGTAATTTCTGTCAAGCAGGTATATAAGAACTTCCTTTTCAATGTCATCCATATTCATTTTTAAAAATCTCTCTTCGCTGATCCTGAAATCCGTATCGCGCTTTTCAGTTTCGTTTCCGAAGCTTCTCAGATCCGTGAGATGATCTTTTATGTCAAGTATATCTGACTTTATTTCAAGCAGCGCTCTGAATAAAAAATCCTTCTCGGCATTTTCCCTGGACTTTCCGATTATGACAGGGAGAGAACCCGTGATCTCTTTCTGATCGGTCTTAAGATGTTTCTTTACATCGTGAAGCGACAGTCGTTTGCCGGGGTTTAAAACGATTATGCTTTCGCAGAAATTCTTAAGCTCCCTTGCATTTCCGGGCCAGGTGTAATTTATCAGATAGTCCATTGCATCGTCTTCAATGCCTTTGAAGTCAATATTATTTTCTTTACTGTATAACTCCGTAAAGTGACTGAATAATAGTTTAATGTCTGATTTTCTTTCTCTGAGCGGAGGGATGTAAATGTTTATTGATCTTAATCTGTAATACAGATCGTCTCTGAAATGCTTCATTAAAACTTCTGTTGCGAGATCTTTATTTGTAGCGGCGACAATTCTCACATCGACTGAAATATTTTTATTCCCGCCGACTTTCATAAATTCTCCTGTCTCCAGCACTCTGAGAAATTTCACCTGAGTCGACAGCGGCATTTCTCCGATCTCATCCAGAAATATCGTTCCCTTATCAGCCATTTCGAAATAACCTTTTCGCTCCTCTATAGCACCGGTAAATGCGCCTTTCTGATGACCGAATAATTCACTCTCGATGATTCCTTCAGGTATTGCACCGCAGTTTACCGTGATGAGCGGCTTTTCGCTTCTTTTGCTCAGCTGATGTATTGACTTTGCAACTATTTCTTTACCCGATCCGCTTTCACCCGTTATCAATACACTGACATCGGTAGGAGCAACCTGTTTCAGAGTTTCGTTTATTTCAATAATCTGAACTGAATTTCCTAATAACAATACTGACATAAAAAATTTTGTAAATATAATACTATAAGGAGGTTTATTAAAGTTATTTTTAGAAGTTGACGGTAAAAGAAAACAACAACCGTCAAAACATTTAGGAATTAAATTATAGCTGAGCTTAACGTTTTTTTGAGATCAAAAAAAGTACTAAAAAAGAATTTCCGCTGTTGAAAAATCTCACATATAATTTTATTTTATGAAATGTAACTGACAACACATAATTTGAATTTTCGAAACCGTCTTTATAGTATATCTGATCATTTAAATTTTTTATATTTTATAATTAAAATCAAAATTAATTTATGAAATCAGTTCTGCTGCTTATACTGTTAATTTTTACGCTGCACGGCTGCGGCAAAGATGAAGTCATTCAAAAGGACGAAGCTGAGATCCGCAAAGAAATAGAATTCAGCCGGAAAGTAATCGGAGCTGAGCAAAGAAGAGGTATGTTCAGCGTTATAAATGATTCCGTAAAATTTAACGAATGCGGATCAGGAAAAATATATGCGCTTGAAGGTGAAACTGAAGAGTTAAAAAAATTATACAGCAAATTTTCCGGCAGGCTGCCTTCGGGAAAAGCCTACATTGAAATTGAATCATTCAAATCGACTAAATCACCGGACAGTGAAAGTATCTCAGATACTGTATTTGTTGTAACAAGGTTTATTAAATTCGATGCGAATGTAAACTGCAACTGATCCGTTATCCGAGTAATTCACCTTCAATTCCAATGTGACATAATGCAAAATCATATTTTACCGGGTCACAGGGATCAAACTTTTTCAATTTCTCAGTAATTTCTTCTGCAAATTTCATATCGCAGGATTTTCGTATTGAAAGAGACAGCATCCGGGAAACTCTGAATACATGAGTATCCAAAGGCATAATCAGCTTTGACGTGTCAGCTCCTTTCCATAAACCGAAGTCAATATTATCTTTTCTGATCATCCATCTGAGAAACAGGTTAAGTCTTTTACAGGCGGATCCGGCATTTACGTCGGGAACGAGATACCCGAATGAGAAAGGGTCAGAACTGCCGCAGCGAAATGCCGATGAAAATTCTTTGAGTGCCGGTAAAACGTTTACATGTGATTCAGAATATCCTTTAATAAAATAATTTTCCAGCGAACCGTGTTTTATCAGAATATTTCTGATCCTGGATAAAAGGATTGAAAAGTCATCTGCCGAATTAAATCTGTACTTGAGTTCATCGATAAATTTTTTGTCTTTACGTTCTGAGTAATTAGAAGTAAATTCGTACACTTTATTCCCTGTAATATCCAAAAACTTTGAAATAAAATTGCAGATGGCTCCGACTCTTCCGTAACAGTAACAGGAAGTAATAAAGGCGCTGATCTCTATGTCTTCCTGTTTAAGCCCGTGAAGAATCCATACGGGATCACCGGAAGAATATTTTTTGTGATATTTTTTATAAAGTGAATCTAAATATTTTTTTAATTTCTTTTCGTTCATATCCTGCGAACCAAGAATGCAAAAATAAAATACAAATCTTAAATGGAAAAAGTTTTTTTAATCGGCGACAATGAATCTCTTCTCAGTGAATTATCAGAGCTCCTGAAAACTGATTATGAAATAGCAGATGAACTTGACGAAACTGCTGAAATTATATTTGAGCTGTCATCTTCAGATAAAGATTTCAAAATCAAGATCCTCAATTTTATTGATGAAAAAAATTCAAAAGCAACTGTAATTTCTACTTCACTTACAACATCTGTACTCGAGCAGGCGGTAAATTCACGATATCCTGAACGGCTTACCGGCGCGGGTATCTATCCGACTTTTTCCGAATCAAAAGGAATTGAGATCGCTTCATCAAAATACACTTCACAGAAGCATCTCCTGAAGTGCAGGCAGGTTTTCGAATCCATAGGGAAAAAAGTCACTGAAGTGACTGACCGCACCGGCATGATAAATATGAGAATCATTTCTATGATCATAAACGAAGCATATCTCGTCCTGCAGGAAGGCACGGCGTCTAAAAATGACATTGATACTGCAATGAAACTCGGCACGAATTATCCGCACGGTCCGATAGAATGGAGTGAAAAGCTCGGGATTCCGCTAGTCTATAATATACTGCTCGCAATGTCGGAAGAATTCGGAGACGACAGATACAGAATCACTCCGCTGCTTAAAGAAAAATATCTGGAGACTTTTAAAGCTGAACTTTTATAACTAAACTTAGACAACTGTCACCTGAAAGTAAATCCACGGTAAACAAGCTTTATAGTCATATATACCGAAAAAATTGTAGCAAGAATAACTATGAACAGTATTACCCTTGCTAAGAAACTGTCAAATTTTTTTGGCGTGGTTTTTTCCATTTCAAATAAAATGTTTAATTTATTTCTAATATAGTATATCTATAATAAGCGGAACAGGAGCAGGTTTTCTTTCCGATATTTTAACTGCGCCTTTCAGTCTTTTCTCAGATGAAATCAGACCTTCCTCTTTTCCGGAAAAAATTTCACAAATCACATCACCTTTCTTTATCTCATTTCCGGTTTTTTTATGAAGTATAATACCTGCAAGATAATCTATCTTATCATCTGTCTTCTTTCTGCCGCATCCGAGCTCAATAGCGGCGTATCCGAAATCAGAAGCATTCATCTCTATAATAAATCCGTTTTCTTCAGCAGTTATTTTTTTAGAAAATTCTGCCCGCTTTAAATTCGCCCAGTCTTTTACATAATTCACATCACCTTTCTGTATCTCGACCATTTCAAGAAATTTCTTATATGCCGATTTATCCGAAAGCTTTTGCAAAGCAGTTTTCTCGCCTTCTTCTATACTGCTTGCCGCTCCGCCCAGATACAGCATTGCTCCGGCAAGGACGTTATTAAGTTTAAAAAGATCAGGAACCATTTTTCCGTTCATCACTTCAATACATTCTTCTATCTCAAGCCAGTTGCCTATCTTCATACCAAGCGGCTGTTCCATATCAGTGAGGACAGCGACGGCTTTTTTGCCGAACTTCTTTGAAACGGAAATTAGTTTTTTTGCCAGCTGAATTGATTCATCCCTGTCAGGCAGATTCGCGCCGACGCCGATCTTTACGTCAAACACAAATGCATCCGCGCCTTCGGCGAGTTTCTTGCTCATTATACTTGAAGTAATAAGAGGGATACATTCGACAGTTGCTGTAACATCTCTAAGCGCATAGATTCTTTTATCAGCAGGAGCAAGCTCGGATGTCTGACCGAGCATTACAAGACCTGCTTTTTCGAGAATTCTTTTAAAGTCTTTAACAGGATAATTTACATTGAATCCCGGTATGGATTCCAGTTTATCAAGTGTCCCGCCTGTATGACCGAGTCCCCTGCCTGATATCATAGGAACTGCAATCCCGCATGATGCAGCCAGCGGCGCTAAAATTATTGAAGTCTTATCGCCCACCCCGCCTGTTGAATGTTTGTCAACTTTCGGTTTGTCAATATGGCTGAGATCAAGCGTTAATCCGCTTTCAAGCATAATTTCCGTCAGGAAAAATGTCTCATCTTCGTTCATACTTCTGAAATATACAGCCATAAGAAAAGCTGACATCTGATAATCAGTCACCGAACCTTTCAAATAACCTTCTATAAAATATTTTATCTGATCTCTTCCGAGAGGTATGCCGTTACGTTTTTGCTTAATAATTTCTACCGGATTCATTTTGCAAGTTAGAAAAATACATTTGATAATAAAAGTCTCATATTATCAGACTTTCACAAACAGTGAATATTGCATCTTGCTTATTCAGACTGTCATCAATAAATTTCAGCGGATTAATTTCTCTTATCCTTCAGCGTAAATATAATGAATGTATTTTCAAATATGCCTGCTCTTAAATATGTCCTGATATTAATTTCAGGAATACTTTTTCAGAGATTTTCAGGAGCGGATCTTCCTTTCACATCTTTGACTGTTTCCGTTTTACTTTTATTAATTTTAATAATTGTTTTTACCAAAACAGGGAAAGCAGTTATTCTAAAAGACATACTAACGATACTGCTGATATTTATTACCGGTGCAATAAAATCTCAGCTTGATTTCAATTCCGGCAATGACTTCGGCATAAGAAATTTCCCCGATACGAAAAAAGGATCAAACATTACTCTTACAGGTATTGTAACCGGAATACCGGTTATTGATAAATCAGGAATAAGGTTTACAGTTGAAAGTAAAACCATCTCAGCCAGAAGCGATAAATTTATTACCGGAGGAAAAGTAATTGTAACAGTTTATCGCGATCTGTATTCAAAACACAAAGAATCTCTTCCGGTGATTAATCCGGGCGATGAAATTTCAGTTAAAGGCAGACTGTCAGAACCAACAGGCAGAAGGAATCCGGGAGAATTTAATTACAGGGAATATCTTGAACTGCGTGATATTTATAAATTATTTTATACAACCGGTTTTAAGAATGTAAAAGTTATATCAGAAGGTAATCTCGGATTTATTGAACAAAGAATAATCTTTCCCGCAAAAATTTTTGCTTTGGAAAATATTGACAGGCATCTCAGCGGGGACAACGCCGCTTACTTAAAAGGACTTGTAACCGGAGAGAGATCCGACATTTCAGAGGAAACAAAAGAAGCATTTATCAATGCCGGCGTTATGCACCTGATCGCCGTTTCCGGTCTGAACGTCACTTATGTAATTCTTTCTGTGACCATATGTCTTTCAATATTGAGAATCCCTTTCAGACAAAGAATTTTTATCACGTGTATATTTCTGCTCTTCTATTGTATGTTCACAGGAAGTCCTGCATCAATTGTCAGAGCGACTTTAATGGGAATACTTGTGCTTATGTCATTTATAATTGAAAGAAAAATTTTCTTTTACAATATCATCAGCATCTCTGCAATTTGTATAATTTTATCTGACACGAGAATCCTTTTTGACACGGGATTCATACTGTCTTATTCCGCGGCACTGTCAATGGTAATAATCTACAGCAGGTTTGAAGATAAATTTCTTGGTTCAATATATTCTGACAGATCTAAATTCAGTAAAGCTCTGAAGTGGGCTGCTGTGCTTTTTTTTACAACTCTCGCTGCTCAGATCGGGACTCTCCCGCTTACAGCTATTTATTTCGGAAAAGTTTCAGTCGTTTCGCTTTTCATAAATATGGCAGCCGTTCCGCTGGCAAATTTATCTCTTGCTATGGGTTTTCTTCAGATATTGTCCGGTATAATTTCAACAGGAATTTCTTCAGCAGTTGCAGAAGCAAATAATATTTTGCTGAGCATTCAGCTTGCTTTTATAAAGTATTCAGCTGATCCGGATTTTTCATTTTTTTATGTAAAGCAGTTAAATATAATTTCAGTAACCGCATATTATTTTATCTGTCTGATAATTTTATTCAGTAAAAATTTCAGAGTTCTTTTCAGAAATTTAACATTCACTGTTCTAATTGCAACATTGATCTTTTTAAGTATTCCCGATCCTGAAAAAAAACTAATCATAACATTTCTTGACGTAGGTCAGGGAGACTGCGCGCTCATTGAAACTCCATGCGGCATAAGTATACTCGTCGACTGCGGAAATTCAACCGATACATTTGACAGCGGTGAAAAAACAATTGCTCCTTTATTAAGAAGAAAAGGAGTTTCCGGGATTGATATCATTATACTGACGCATATGCATCAGGATCATATCGGCGGCGTAAATTATCTGCTGAAACATTTTCAGGTAAAAAACATAATCGAAAGCGGTCAGAAGGTTAGAACAATTTATTCGGAACAGACAGACAGTCTTTCAGATGCAAAAAAAGTCAACAGAATTATTGTCCGCAGCGGAGATATGATAGATGATATAAAGGATATGCGGCTGTATTTTCTATTTCCGACTGAGGAAAGAGCCAGAGCGAGCGTACATCCGAAATTCGGAAATCTGAACAACGGCTCGGTGACGTTTATGCTGAAATACAAAGATTCGGAAATATTATTCACCGGTGATATAGAAGGCGAAAGCGAATTGTTTATCAGAGATCATTACTCTGAATTTCTAAAATCAGATGTGCTGAAAGCAGCGCATCACGGGAGCGTTACATCCACAACCATTCCGTTTATTTTAAAAAATTCTCCGGAAGCTGCAGTTATATCCTGCGGTAAATTCAATAAATACAATCACCCTTCGGATATAATTATTAACCGTCTGGAAAAAACCGGCGCAGAAGTATTCAGAACGGATATCGACGGAGCTGTAATTCTTGAAACTGACGGTTTCGAAATTAATATTACAAACATCAAATAACTATTGTCTCTGCTCGGGGAATTTAAAGCCGAGATAAGTACCGGAACTGATCCCCATCAGAGCAAGGAGAGTATTATCAAACTCCGGCATCATCAGACTGTTCCAGACAGTAAATATAAAAATATAGCCAAGCAC
Organism: Candidatus Tepidiaquacellales bacterium UBA2330; assembly: GCA_002344965.1. GTDB lineage: Bacteria > Bacteroidota > Ignavibacteria > Tepidaquicellales > Tepidaquicellaceae > UBA2330. The sequence continues at coordinate 64,978 of DDUU01000042.1, forward strand.
TAAAGTCCAGACAGCGATCTGAAATCTGTAAAGACTTACACCGCACGAATCAGAAAGTATATCATTTATAAATCCCTTACAGTGATAGTCCTGATACTTATTGGTTTCCCTGATCGTGTCATTTAACTGATACTGTTTCTTATTCAGATGCTCAAGTTCATTTCTGAATTCTTCCATGCGCATCGGAGTTTTTTCCTTTTCCGTAAGCCGGCGGATATTTTCCACTCTGTCATCAATTGCTTTCAGTTCTGAATTCAGTGATATAATTTTCTCCTTCGATTCATTGATCTTTTTATAATTTATGAGAACCGATCCTAGTGCTGTCGCAGAGCTGATCCCGATAAGAGCCAGCACAGAGTTAGTAATTGAGGGAAATTCTTTTGTGATAATGTATAATGCCAGATATGAAGAGATCACAAGATATGACCAGAAAGCCATTTGAGTCAGCGCAAGACTGTATGGTCTTTTTTCATTTGAAGTAAAATCAACGGCAGGTTCTCTCAGCATATCGGTTTTAACTGCGAGATAGATCGTGATAATAAGAAGAAGTATCGATACAGCAATAAACACAAAGTAATCATTTTCGGAATATATTATCAAAGAAAAATTATCTTTAACTGTTTCAATTTCCTTTTCGCCGGAAATGCCTGTGCTGATCGTAACAAGATTTGCAGACCTTGTTGTAAGCTCCGGTCTTCTCAGCAATTCCAGCCAGGATTCTTCTGCGCCTTTCATCTTTAATTTAAATTTCAGCCAGCCCTTTGAAGTAGTATCCCTTATCACTCTTGCGCTGACATTCTTTACTTCAAGTCCGTCAATGTATAGTATAAGGGGTTTGTCTTTTGCTTTGCTCTCATCCAGAAGATCCTGAATGTTGTTTACTTTCAATGTAATATAATCCCCTAGATTACCTTCATTAAATCCGGTGCTCTCGCTTATAACTTCTTCAACGAATATTTTTCCGGACCCTCCTTTTTTGATCTGCGGATCAATGTTTCCGGATACAATAGTTCTTTGATTGACTGTATTTGTATCTGCAGAATTATTACTTCCCTGCTGAGAATACACTGAGTCTGAAGAGACAGACAGGATTAGTAAAAAGAAGAGAATATATAAGGACTGTTTAAACCGGGGGCAGTTTATTTTATTTTCCATGACAGTTTAAATTTAATTAATAAACTTTTGGAAATATTTTTTAAAGCAGCAGATTCAGAACGTTACTTTGACAGCATATATTTTATTTTTTCTTGCAGCAAGGAAAGTAATTTCATCCTTTACGCTGTCATACTTCAGGTCTTTAATAAAATTATAATGCTTTCCTAAAGATTTGTCATCAGAAAATAATTCATCTGTATTATAATAGAAAGAAGTATCAATTTCCGTTGTACCGGTATAAAACAGCTTTCCGCTTTTAGTATAAAACATACTTCCTATTCTGTAAAAAAAGCCGTTTCCGGTCTGATAATTTGCGGGGAAATCAAGTTTTCCTTTGTCAGTTACTATATAACTTTTGTAAATATTATCCCGGATATTTTCTTCAGCGCATACTGCATATCCTCCGGTAACCGGATTTACCTGCAGCATAGAAAGTTCATTCCCAATGCCCTGATAAGATACATACTGAAATTTATCTTTAAGTTCATTCCCTAAATAAAAACTCATCACTGCGGGAATTCCCTTTTCAGGTTCGGCGATTTTCTGTCCGAAGTAATATACATTACCGTCTTTTGTAATTCCGTAATCAGCGATATAATTATATTCGCCCTGTCCTATTACAATTATGCTCTGACCATTGCTCTTCATCAGAATGTTTTCTTTTTTATCAAGGTCTGCAATTCCTGAATATAATAAATTACCTTCAGCATCATAAACTATTTTTCCAATGTTGTATCCAAGCAGGAATGCATTTCCGTTCTTAACATAGTAAGTCTTGTTATAATAAGTATCATACTGATCAGGATCTAAGCTCTTAGCTTTCATAATTACTTCCTGATTTGCATAATAAGAATATCCTCCTCCGGGAATTAATTTAATATCATACATATCCATAAAATCAACCGGCTTTTCTCCTGACATCATATTTACAGGAAGAGTTTCACTGCCTGATACAAAAAAAACACTTTTCGTATATTCGCCGGTCGAATCTCCTGCCGAATATAAAGGAATGTTTTCATTGCTGAATAGTAAAGGCGGATATACATAATCAAAACTTTTATAAGATTTACTTCCCGAAACAGCAAATTCATTTCCTGCTTTTTCATAAAATCTTCCGCCGGTCTTTGCAATAAAGGAAAGTTCATTATTCTTGTTATATGTAACGCTGGATTCATTAATATCCGAGTATTCCGTCATCGTAATATCATCACCGAATTTTAACCCGGCTTTTCCGTCTTTTATAATTATGAATCCTCTTTCTCCTTTATCATTATAATAATAATAATCAGCAGCAGTATTTCTGTCTTCTCCGTCATAATATCTTTCCTGAACAGAGTTATACATCGTCTTTATATTATCATAACTTTCCGACTGCCTGAAACTTCCGTCAGCTTTTACATATCCGAAAAAAAACTTATCTCCGGTTTTAAATACAAAAACGAACTCATCTGATTTATTTATAAAGCTGCTGTATGTCTCAATATACTCAAGTCCCTTCAATGTCTTACCGTTTACAATAAGAAAATTATTATCACTGCCATAGTCCAGCACATTATTTACAGCTACCGCAAAATAATTTCCACGGGTATCGAATTTTATATCAATCGGAAAAAAATAATCATACTTTTCCGATTCACCTTCACGTGAGATCAGAAAAAATTTATCCTGATCGGGTACCTTATAAGCGTAACAGTAATTTCCGGATTTTTCGTCATATATAAAATTATATATATCAGCATTACCTTCATATTTCAGATCAAACAATTCCTTCTCTTCTATTGTCTGAGCACTGGATATTATTGGATGAAAAAAGCAGAGTGAAAATATAAAAAGGAGTATAAACTTTCTCATAGAATTTTTTGAGGACAATTTAATTAATACAGTTCAAATTAAAAAGTTAGATGACTAGCATTGTGTTTCTTAACTATGGAAATGCTTTAAATGATGAAGAATTGAAAATCTGAATTTTTGCAAATCTATTTTAAAAGTATCATCCGTTTCGAATCAACTGTCTTTCCGTCAATAGTCAGAGAGTAAAAATAAATTCCGCTCGCAAGATTACTGCCGTCAAACTCCGCGGAATAACTTCCTTCATTCTTTCTTTCATTAACAAGCAAAAATATCTCCTCTCCTTTAATATTGTAAATCTTTATGGTTATAAATTCTGCCGCTCCGATATCATAATTTATAACTGTCCGGGGATTAAAGGGATTCGGATAATTCTGATGAAGCTTAAAACCTGCGGGAGTCCCGTTAATGCCGGAAACAGTTGAAAGATAATCATCACGGAATGTTTCCATTAAAGCAATCCTCCCGTTAATTTCTTTATGCCAGAGAATTCTTATTCTGTACAAATTATTAGTACCATGGATTAATTTTGTACTGGAGTTAACAAATGATTTTAATGTACTGTCTCCTGTATAATATCTGACGATTTTTTGAAAAGGGTAACTTCTCACAACAGTTTTTACAGAATCACCGATCTTTGATGTCCAGGCGATTAAACTATATCCGCCGGGAAAATCAGAAGTTATATCTCCGTGTGATGAACCTGTACCTCCGTAATTATCTCCCGGCTGATCTGAACTCAGATTAAAAAGTTTGTATGTACTTCCGTTAATCAAAGCAGAATAAAAATGCCTGTGTCCAAGCGTATCATAATCATAATTAAGCATGGGGTAAATAATCCCGCTTGAGAATCTGATATTATCCTGAGAGTTTGGTTGTGATATATTTATTAAAGCTGAAGTAAAAATTATGTTTCCGTCTGAATTTACCTGAAACAGTCTGTAAGATACTGAATTTCTAAGACTGTCCTGTTTTCTCTGATAAGCGATAAAAAAACTTCCTGCGCTTATAGTAGGTTTCATCAAAGCAGGTGAAAAGCAGTTCAGACTGTCATCAGCCGTGATATTTATTTCATCTCTCCATATTCCGTTGTAATAGCTTTTCATAAAAATATCACCGCCTCTTTTATAAGCTATCACAATATTAAAAAAATTATTTCTGTTAAAAGAAACAATAACCGGATCCGTTTCATCCTCCGGACCGGATACGGCAGATGCCGGTGCGCTCCAGCTGACCGTATCATAAAGAGAAAAATAAATATCAAAGTTACCGTTCTGATTCGTCTGATAGATAACAGCTCCTTCATTATTTGAATGATGCGGCCATTGTCCTTCAGAATATGCAACTGCGGGTTTTATATTCAGAAAGTTTTCAGTTCCTAATTCACTTTCTGCTCCAAGAGAATTAAAACTCATCAATCTTACACAAACTTTTGAATAAACAGGACTGCTCCATTTTTCATAAGCGAAAATGCAGTCTTTAATATAATAATTAATCGTTGCCATTGACTTATCAAACTGCGGATTTTTGTAGTCAAAGTCAGAAGAGCTGAGAAGTATGTGTGAAGTGTCGTTGTTTCCGGACTGAGAAAATATATTTTCTATTGGGAAAAAATATAATAGAAAAACAATTAATAAAATTTTAACCTTAATTATGTTTTCCATAAATAACCTCCGTGAATTATACGAAAAATAAGGAAAGGTCATTTAAATTACAATTATATAACCGTCATAATTTTAAAATCTTAAAACGAGATCTTAACTTAAATTGATTTATAAAAAAAAGAATAAGTAACTACTTCAGGTTACTTATTCTTAAAATTCACTTTTGATTAAAAAACTAAGGTATCACCGCACTTACAAAGTTCGAGGCATTGTTATCAGCTAATGAATAGTCATTTAAATCTATGAAATTATCGCCCGTAACATCAGTTTTTAAATATCCTGAAGAAAAGCTGAAGACATCATTATCTATCATTGTCATATCTGCTATGTCAATCGTCCTGTCCTGATTCACATCTCCATTGTAAATCGCAAAACGCTGCGGAGAAGAATGAACAAGTATCTGATTATTCCCGAATGCTCTCGATACATCCGGAATAAAATTATAACCCATACTGAAAAAATTTAAATTTAAACCGTCAATTGAAGACCAGGTCTCAATTGAATTTCTGTGCTTAAGCTGTAAAAGTATTTTTGATTTAAGCAAACTTGCCTTTAAGCTGAAAAAACCTGTTCCTGTATTGCCTAAAAAAGCAATAGAAGAATCAACCACATTGTAAGGACTGACGGATTGTCTGGCATAAATTCTCATTGTATCTCTTACCATTAGCTGAGTTGACGGATTATAGAATCCCTGTATCAGCGAGCTGACAAAAAGATTAAGTCTTGTTTCACTCTGATTATTAATCTGAAATCCCCATGCATATAATAATCCTGCAGAGCTTCCGCCGTTGTCGGTAATCTTTAGTTTCCAGTTACCCTGTGACCGGTCATTGCCCGTAAATACTCCGTTAAGAGAATTCGCCGGTTTGAATAATGGTGAAAGAGTTGTAAATCTGGAATTTGAAAGCACGCTGTCCGCCTGATCGTCAAAAACTGCAATAAGAGCATCATCAGTACTGTTAGAAGAAGTATTGGCGAAAACTTTTACGGAATCACCGTTTGGCGCTGTCAAAACAATATCAAGCTCTGATGTGTTCTGATGGTTTATTGCTATAAAAAAATTCAGATCGTTTATTTCGACGTTCTGATTAATGCTGATTGTATCAAGAGTTACTCCTGATGTTCCGGTCTGCGGTACCGGTTTTGAAACCCGCTTTATATAATATCCTTTTGAGAATAGATTTCCTTTGTCTCGTGTCATCGGAGAAACAGGCGTATTATTTATTACAGCAGGGTGACTGAATTTTGCATTTCCCACAAATCTCATTTTTGTTCCTCCGTTGTTTGCATTGTCAATAAGCAGTCCGTCAAAGTTGTATGCAGCGTTTACCTGACCGGGCGAGGGATCGTTTGTCTCTTCAATAGAATTATTAATGTTGGATAATATTTCAAATTCAGATTTTGAATGATCCTTCGTAATTCTGACTTCATCTATATATCCGTTTAATTCACCCAGCGAACCAGGTCCTCCGCCGATATAAAGCGAATCATTATTCGTACTTATATTTCCCAATGGATTAACTCCGGCAATCTGAGGTACTCCGTTAATGTATAAAAAATAAGTGCCGGTATTCTGATATACAAAAGCAAGATGTGACCATCTGTTAAGCTGAATAACGGGATTGCCAGTATTTATGACATTGGCATTATTTATTTTAGCTATGATCTTAGAGCCGTCCCATCCTAAGAAATAAACAGGAGCGGCGGATCCTTTTGAAATATATGTGCATGCTGTGTTTGAAACTGGATATACCCAGCATTCGAGAGTAATTGCGGTTGTTGCATCCAGCGTGAGAGAATCGTTTGCCGCAAGATAGCTGTTAACTCCATCAAGTTTTATTGATTCGTTGTTATGAATATTACTGTACGGAACATTGCCTTGATTTACAGCCGTAATATTTCTTGCATTGCCGTTGTTTCCTTTTCCCGTCATATCCCTAGTATTAAAATCCATACCCGAAGAGTTTTCATCCTGAAATGTCATAGAAAAAATCAATCCGCTGTATATACCTGTATTCGCTGCCATTGAAGACCTGTAATATTCTGATGCTTCGGGTACGCTTAATGCTTTGTTCCATATTCTGACTTCATCCATCTGACCGCTGAACGGCGTTGTGCTTCCGCTTATTCCGATAAACAGTGAATCTGTATTTGAATCAGGTAAAACACCGTTTATAAAACTTGTCGTATCAGACTGACCGTTTATTATGATTCTGAAAAAACTATTTAATGAATTAAAAGTTACTGTAATGTGAGACCATCTGTTAATCTGAATTGGCGTCGATACTTTTGAAACTAATCTCACTGTGTTGTTAACAATGAGATTTATCCTGCCGTCATTTCCCAGTCTGACTGCGTATCGCATTGTACTACCAAGCGTTCCGCCTTTTGCTACAATTCCTTTTGAAGATCCGGATAATGTCGAAGGATTAATCCACGCTTCGACCGAAAAACTACCGGTAATATTTAAATCAGATGAATTAGGAACTGAAATATAGCTGGAGCTTGTGCCATTGAAAGATGCAGCCTGATTCCAGAACATCTGCGCCTGAGAATTCCTCTGACTGATAAGTGATACTGCAATGATAAAAAATACTTTAAAGAAAATTTTTGATTTCATTTTTTCCTATTTGTTTTAATTTATAATATTATTTAAAATTTAAGCAAAGTATTGCAATTCAAAAAATTGCTTTATAGTCTGCCTGCCCCGATACAGGAATTTGAGAAAATATTATGTGAAAGTTCTGACCGGGATGATGGTTTATTTTTGAACTGCACAAAATTATGCTATATATTCTATTATAAGAAATCGAAAATTGTTTATTCTTAGTCAGACAGTTCAGGAAAGAATATCAAGAAACTTATTTTTTTAATGTTTTATGCACTTTTGCGAATTGAATTTACTATTTAGATTAGTTTATAACAGATTGTCCGATTTATCTGAAAAAGTATATCCTGTTCTGAAAAAATCTCAATGTTTATTTTCATACCGCTAAAGCTCGATTACACTAAGGAAAATGTTTTTTAAAAATAAATTTCTAAAAGCCTTTTAGTAGATTTAATATTATGGATTTAAAAAAAGATTTTCCTCATGAAGGTAAATTGACTGAAAGATATTTGAATACTACAAATAATAAAATTCTGTGCAGTGATAACTGTAAAAAATTTTTTAATTTTGTTAAACTTACTTAACCTACTTATGAAATTTATTTCCATTGTTCGTGTAACAATTTTAATCCTGATCACTTATGTTTGCGGATATTCTCAGGTAAAACAGGAATGGGTTCAGAGATTCGGCACGGAAGCGAATCAGATATATGAAATTTCCGGTATGACAACTGATAATTCCGGCAATGTGTTTATCGGCGGCTCTCTTAAAGGCGCATCTCTTTCAGATTATTTTTTAATCAAATATAACTCTGCGGGAATTCAGCAGTGGGTCAGCACATATACAGGACTGATCGAAGACAGACTCATTGATATGGTTATTGACAGCGAAGGAAATATATGCGTTACTGGTCTCTCGGAAAATCAGACAGGCACTTATGATATAATAACAATCAAATATAATACATTCGGCGATTCCCTTTGGGTTAAAAGATTTAACGGTGCAACTGCGTTTGCTATGGATCAGCCGGTTGCACTTACTGCGGATGCAAACAATAATATATATGTCTGCGGATATTCATTCGGTAATACTCCAATGACTTATATTACAATAAAATATAATCCGTCTGGGGATTCTCTCTGGGTAGCAAGATATCCGATGAGCGGCACGAATCTTCCGAGAGATATTACTGCTGATGAAAACGGAAATATTTTTGTGTATGGAAGAGGCACTACATTAATAAAATATGATCAAAACGGGAATATAATCTGGGACAGAGTATATCCGTTTGATGCAGCAGAGTCAAATAAAGTTCTGTTAAATGACAAGAGCGGGAATATTTATTTCGGTGCGGAAAAATTCACAGCTACTTTCACCGATTTTGCAGTTGTCAAATTAAATTCAACAGGTGATACGCTGTGGTCAAGGTTATATAACGGTCTGGGAAATACACTGACAAATCACGATGAAATCAGCGCAGTCAGTCTTGATAATGCCGGCAATATTTTTTTAACCGGGAAGATTCAGGCGCAGTCTTCATTTTACTTTTCTACTATTAAATATAATTCCGCTGGAGAATTTCAGTGGGAAAGAAATTATTCAAATATAAACAACGGTCAGGGAGGAAAGGACATTATAACTGATAATGCAGGCAATGTATATGTAACGGGAGGAAGCAATGACTTTATGACAATTAAATATAATACTAACGGAGATTCACTCTGGGCAATGAGCTACAACGGACCTTCGGATCTTAATGATTTTGCTGAAGTTTTAGCAATGGACAATGCCGCGAGTATTTTCGTAGCCGGCAGAAGCAGAATGCAGCAGGTTCAGGGATTTTTTGAACTTGCAGTTGTTAAGTATTCGCAGACAATAACACAGATTAATACTTTTAATGAATCTTCTGTATTCAGGCTTCATCAGAATTATCCTAATCCTTTCAATCCATCTACCAATATTAAATTTGAAATTTCAAATGACTCATATGTAACATTAAAAATTTTTGACATTCTTGGAAAGCAGATTACCAGTATATTTAACAGCTCAATGAACATCGGCAGTTATGAATACAAATTTGAATCAGATAATCTGCCCGGAGGTATTTATTTCTATGAATTAAATGTATTGTCTGAAAATCAGAGTTATTCGGAAGTGAAGAGAATGGTTTTGCTCAAATAAAAGATTCAATAGTTTGTTTAATTACATTTGCAATCCTTCTCAGAAAGTTATTCCGCCCGTGAAATGAATACTGCTTTGTAAGTTCTGTTCTGTTCAATCAATAATATTGTACTTCTTTAAATTCCCTGTTCTAAATTCTCATTTGTATCAGTCACGATCTCTTTGATTTTACAATTATATTTTACTATCTAATCAATTTTTATTTATTTCTAATTAATACTGCAATGACTAAATTTAAAGTATGAATGAATTTCAGAAACAGTTTTCGGGTAAGATACTTCTTGCTCCGATGGAAGATGTTACCGAGCCGCCTTTCAGACTTATCTGCAGGAGACTCGGAGCTGACATTGTATATACTGAATTCATTTCAGCCGAAGGACTGATACGCGATGCGAGAAAAGCACGCGCGAAATTATTTTTTTATGAAGAGGAAAGACCGGTAGCCGTTCAGATATTCGGAGGAAATGATGAAGTGCTCGTGCAGGCGGCTAAGATTTCAGAAGAAGCCGGACCTGATTTCATTGATATCAACTGCGGCTGCTGGGTAAAAGATGTAGCAATGAGGGGAGCAGGAGCGGGACTGTTAAAGGATTTACCAAAGATGGCGAAGATTGCGGAAGCTGTTCTGACTAATGTTAAACTTCCCGTTACTCTGAAGACAAGACTCGGCTGGGATGAAAATTCGATTGTAATTGTTGAAGTTGCAAAAATACTTGAAAGCATCGGCATTCAGGCGCTGACAGTTCACTGCCGTCTGAGAAATCAGGGTAATAAAGGAGAAGCTGACTGGAACTGGATCAAAAGAATTAAAGACGCCGGCGTGCAGATACCGGTAATCCTCAACGGTAATATTAAGGATCATGAAGATGTGAAAAATGCATTTGCTGAATATGAAGCAGATGCTGTTATGATCGGTCAGGCTGCAATTACAAATCCATGGATATTCGAACAGTCAAAATATTTTCTTAAGTACGGCAACGTACCTGAAGAGCCGACAGTAAAACAAAAGACTGATATCTGTCTCGAACATCTGAAACTTGCGTGTGAGCTCAAAGGCGAAGATCTCGGTGTCAGAGAATTCAGGAAACATTATTCCGGATATCTAAGGAATCTGAAAGATATAAGCAAATTCAGATTAGAGCTTATGAAGTATAATGATTTTAAATCCATTAAGGAAAAAATACTTGACTTCAGAGAAAATTATAATGAAACAGAAATAAAGGAAATATTTAATTAAATAATTTTAAAAAATTAAATCAAAATTATGGATGCATTAGCCGGTGTATTTGTAGTATTCGCGGGATTCATTGGATTCATTCTATTCATTATCATTCTGCGCGCTTTCAGGGTTCTTAATGAGTATGAGCGGGGGGTTATTTTCAGACTTGGAAAATTTTCTGCGGTAAAAGGTCCGGGTCTTATTATTTTAATTCCTATCCTGGATAAAATGGTAAAGCTCAGTCTGAGAACAATTGCTCTTGATGTGCCGCCGCAGGATATTATTACAAAAGACAATGTATCCGTGAAGGTAAATGCCGTTGTTTATTTCAGAGTGGTCGATCCGAATAAAGCTATTATTCAGGTGGAAGATTTTATGTACGCCACTTCTTTAATTTCTCAAACAACTTTAAGAACAGTAACAGGTCAGGGTGACCTTGATGATCTGCTGACTCACAGGGATATGGTAAACAGCAAGCTGCGCGAACTGATAGACAGGGAAACCGAACCCTGGGGAATACAGGTTTTGAATGTAGAACTTAAAAACGTTGACCTGCCGCAGGAAATGATAAGAGCAATGTCCCGGCAGGCGGAAGCTGAAAGAGACAAGCGCGCGAAGATCATTAATTCGGAAGGTGAATTTATGTCAGCTCAGAAACTTGCTGAAGCTTCTGATATTCTCGGAAGCAGTCACAACGCGCTGCAGCTAAGATATCTGCAGGTGATGACGGAGATCGCAGCCGAAAAAAACTCTACAATGATCATCCCTCTTCCGATGGAAGTTATGAGATATTTTACTGCGATGACAGATCATCTTAATAAAAAAGATAAAGAATAAATATTAAATGAGAAATTACACGACAATAAAAATTTTTACGTTTTCACTTATACTCATATTTTTCAGTTCGGCGGAAGTATCAAATCTAATGTCAGCAGTTTATACTTCAGCTTATAATAAGGATAATTTATTTCCTGAAACTGATAAGGAGTGGACAGAAAGTAAATTAGCGTCTTTGAGTCTAAGGGAAAAAATAGCTCAGATGATAATTTCATATTCAGACGGATATCTTCCTTCAGAAAGCTCCGCTGAATTCCGGCGGATGAGTGATTTAATTACATCTGAAAAAATAGGCGGTTTTATTTTTTTTAAAGGAAACTCCGTCGAAGAAGCAAAACTTATTAATAAACTCCAATCCCTGACTGAAACACCTCTGCTTATGTCAGCGGATTTTGAACGCGGCACAAAAATGCGTCTTGATGACGGAAGTCTTTTCCCAAGCAATATGGCATTAGGCGCTGCAAATAATCCTGATCTTGCGTATGAAATGGGAATGCAGATCGCAAAGGAATGCAGGGCGATCGGCATTCATCAGAATTACGCACCTGTACTTGACATTAATAATAATCCCGATAATCCAATTATCAATGTAAGATCTTACGGAGAAGATCCTAACATAGTATCGCGTCTCGGACTTAGCTTTATCAGAGGAATGCAGGAAGCAGGAGTGATAGCGACTGCAAAACATTTTCCCGGTCACGGAGATACAGACATTGATTCACACAGCGATCTGCCTGTTTTAAATTTTACAAGAAGCCGGCTTGATAATCTTGAGTTCATACCTTTTAAAAACGCTGTTGACTCAGGCGTTATGTCGGTAATGATAGCGCATCTGTCTCTTCCTACCGTAGATGACGAAAACTTTCTCCCCGCTTCGCTCTCTGCAAAATTAATAGACGGTATTTTAATTAAGGAAATGGGATTCAAAGGTCTGGTCGTGACTGATGCTCTAAATATGAAAGGGATCGTAAAACATTTTTCAACGGAAGAGGTTGCTTTGAAATGCGTGAATGCAGGCGTCGATCTGATTCTTATGCCGCAGGGCGAAACTAAGACAATAAATGCAATTGAAAATGCAGTGTTAAACGGCAGCATTTCCGAAGACAGAATTAATCAATCGGTAAAAAAAATACTTGACGCCAAAAGCTGGCTGAAACTTAACGAAAATAAATTCTCAGATCCCAATGATGTTTCATCGGTAGTAAATTCCGAAACTGCAAAACTTATTTCGCAAAAAATTGCAGATGAATCTGTTACTCTTGTAAAAAATAACGGTGACATTCTGCCGTTTAAGAATGCTTCGGAAAAAACCTGTCTTGTAATTTCACTCAATAACGGAAATGAAACTGCCAATTCAAATTATTTCGCTGAAAAATTTGAAAGTAATAATAGTTTCAAAGAATCTTATTTCTATGATCTCTCCGGCGATATTGGCAACAGCAGTGAAATACTTTCCGACGCCGCTGACGCAGATGTTATCATAATACCCATCTATGCAAAAGTGAAAATAATGACAGGCACAGTAGGGCTGCCTTCTTCACAGCTTTCGCTTATTAATTCACTTGCTGCTTCTGGTAAAAATGTAATTGTAATATCTTTCGGCAATCCATATCTGATCCGGGGATTTCCCGAAGTAAGCTCTTATCTTTGCGCTTATGCCGATGCAGAGACTTCTATTAATTCAGTAATAAACACTATGAACGGAATTATTAAGTTCAAAGGGAAATTACCTGTATCAATAAGTTCGGAATTTAAATTAGGACATGGCATCACAAATTAAACTGCTGAAATTTTCAGCGGTAATTATTTTTATATCATTCATCTCTGTTTACAATATTTATTCACAGCCTTTCATACAGCAGTATGACGGGATTAATTTTTCTCTCCCTTCGGGAATTTCAAGCGCACCCTTTAACGGCGGTCAGAATAATGCCAGGATACAATTCGTTGACATTGACGGCGATAATGATCTGGATCTGTTTTCTTATGATGCAGACACTTCCTTATATTTCTATTTAAATACGGGAAATCCACAGGTTCCTCAATATAAATTAGTTACAACCAGATTTCAGGATCTGAGATTTGAAAACTGGTTTTACTTCGCTGATATTGACGGTGACGGAGATATGGATCTTTTTACGGGAGGACCGCTTCAGTCTGTATCATACTTTAAAAATACAGGAACCGCAATTTCGCCTCAGTTTATTCTGGAAATCGAGGAACTCCGCTCTTCCGGAGATACTGTTATATACAGCGAAGCGAATTGCGTCCCGATATTTTGTGACATTGATAATGACGGTGATTTGGATTTTTTTACAGGTCAGTCTTTAGGCACTATTACTTTTTATGAAAATACAGGAACGGCGAATAATTTTATATTTACTTTCAGATCAGATATATGGCAGAATCTTCTGATTATTTCACCGGCTCTGAATAACAGACACGGTGCAAATGCGCTGGAGTTTGTGGATATAGATAATGACAATGATTTTGATCTCTTCTGGGGCGATCTTTTTTCAAAAGGAATTTATTTTATAAGGAATGACGGCACTGCGGAAGAACCAAATGTTGTAATCGCTGATTCCATATATCCGAGAAATTCTCCTTATTCTTCTCTGGGTTACAACTCTACCAGATTTGTAGATATTGACAATGACGGGGATATGGATATGTTTATATCAGTACTTTACCTTTCTCAGAATAACAATAATTTTACATTTTACAGAAATGACGGCAGCACAGGCAATCCTGTTTTCAACAGGATCACGGATAATTTTTTATTGAATGTAGATGTAGGAGGCAGCAGTAATCCTGTATTTGCCGACCTTGATAATGACGGAGATAAAGACCTTGTGATCGGAAGCGATTATTCAAAACTTGCTTATTATAAAAACACGGGAACAGTTTCCGCACCGGCATTTACTCTGATTACTGATTCCCTTCCGGTAATCTCAGAAAGCTTTAACTATGCGCCCTGCTTTGCTGATCTGGATAATGACGGAGATCAGGATTTACTGCTGGGAAGTTACTTAAGAGATTCACTCTGGTTTTTCAGAAATACCGGTACACCTGATAATTTTATTTTCACGCTTGAGTCTCGCGGTTATCAGATCGGTCTTACAACTCTCGGACAAAGCAGCACACCTGCACTTATTGACATTGACGGAGACAATGATCTTGATCTTTTTATCGGCGGAACAAACGGCAGGCTTATTTTTTATGAAAACACCGGAACTCCTGAAAATTTCAATTTCAGTTTTGTATCAAATTTTTATGCAGGAATTGACGCCGGAGATGACAGCGTCCCGAGATTTTATGATATAGATGATGACGGAGATTATGATCTTTTCATCGGCAGACTGAACGGACAGATCTCTTTTTACAGAAATGACGGCACACCGCAAAGCCCTTCGTTTGTGCTGCAGACAACATCTTTCGCAGGAGTAAATGTACATCAGAATGCCGCGCCGTTTTTTGTTGATATAAATAATGATAATGACGCTGACTTGTTTACCGGTAATATAAAAGGCGGTTTATTTTTTTACAGAAATGACGCAGTATCTTCGGTTTATAATGTAAATACAGAACTGCCGGCTTCATTCAGACTTTTACAGAATTATCCAAATCCGTTTAACCCATCTACTATAATCAGATTTGAAAGTAATATTAACGGTTATATCAGATTATCTGTCTTTGACATTAATGGTAAAGAAACAGAAGTTTTATATAAAGGAGCAGTGCAGACCGGTTCTTACGAATTTAATTTTAATGCAGCGGATTATCCGAGCGGAATATATTTCTGCAGACTTCAGTCAGGCGATAATATTCAAAATATTAAAATGTTGTATTTAAAATAAAAATTAAAAAAGTTATATTTTAATAATCCTCAAAGACTTATTTAATTAATTTAAAATAATATGAAAAAATTAATTTACTCTTTACTTTTCATGTCATTTATGATTGCGCTGTTTGTAACGCCGGCGGACGCAGGTGACAGAAAGGTAATTATCGAAAGGTTCACAAGCTCTACATGCGGACCATGCGCTTCAAACAATCCGAATCTTGAAGCGTTTTTAAGCACAGCAGATCCTTCAAAAGTAAAATCGATCAGTTATCATATGAACTGGCCTGCTCCGGGAAATGACCCGATGTACTTAGCAAATACTGCTGATAATACTGCAAGAAGAACCAACTACGGCGTTAATGCAATTCCTACTTGGATCTTTGACGGAGTAACAAGCATTACCGGCGGAAGCAGTTCTACGGTGAATAGCATTTTTAATCAAAGAACAAACGTCCTTTCGCCTGTTACTGTCATTTTGACTGAAACCAGAACAGGCAGTACCGTTAACTCTACTGTAAAAATTTATTGCGAAACAATGCTTCCAAATCCAAGCGCAACTGTTCATTTTGTAATTTCAGAGAAACTGGTTTCATATCCTTTCCCGCCCGGCACAAACGGCGAAATGCATTTTCACGATGTTATGAGGAAAATGCTTCCAAACGGCATCGGCACAGGAGTAACCTTACTTCCGGGGAAAGTGATAACTCTGAATTATACATATCAGATCGATCCTACATGGAATGCTTCACAAATCGAAAGTATAGTAATGGTACAGGGCGCTCCGCTTGAGATTCATAATACAGGAACGCTGACGCTTGATTTCAATTTATTCTCTGCTCCTTCATACAGAGTAGTAAATCAGGGACAGACTCAGAATGCAGATTATAAAGTTCATATCCCCTCTGTAGCAGACGGATTTAATTCAGCTGTAACATTCACATCTGAAGTTCTGTCAGGTACTCCGGGTATAACTGTTCAATATCCCAATGGGAATGTTATCAGCAGTTTCCCTGATTCACTCAATGTTAATGTTGCTTCAAACGGATCTGTACCGGCAGGCGAATATCAGATTTTACTTACCGGAACAAGCGCTAACGGCAAAGTTCATAAAACTATCATTAACTATCTTGTCGGCAGAAGTTACATTGTAACGGGCACAGACAGGAAAGGTCTTTCTTATAAAGTCGACGGGACAAGCTATAATACTCCAAGAGTTTTCACATGGGACTTAAATTCATCACACACTCTTGAAGCAGTATCGCCGCAGACAATCGGAAACTTCAGATATATTTACAACAGCTGGACAAACGGTGGTCCGCAGTCTCAGACAATTAATGTAAACACAACGGAAACTTCCTACGCAGTAATTAATGATGTTCAGTTCAGACTCCTTGGATTGACAGAGCCTGCCGGACTTCCGGTAACAATTTCCGGAGGTATAGGAAATTATATTGATTCCGCCGCTGCTGTTACTCTGACTTTATCTGCATTGCAGTTAAGTCATAACGGCAAGACATATTACTTTAACAGATGGGAAGGTCAGGGCGAAGGCTCTTATACCGGACCGAATGCTTCAGCTCAGTTTAATATGCATTCAGTTATAGTGCAGAAAGCTGTATTTGACACAATAGATGTAGGTATTTCTAACTACAGTTCTCTTGTACCGGATAAATTCTCATTGTACCAGAACTATCCGAATCCTTTTAATCCATCGACAATAATTAAATTTGATATTGCCAAATCAACTTACGCCTCTATAATTGTCTATGACATGCTTGGAAAGGAAGTATCGAAACTTGTAAATCAGAATCTGACTCCCGGATCATATCAGTTCACACTGAATGCCGGAAACTTCCCGAGCGGAATTTATTATTACAAAATTCAGACAGATTATTTTACGGACATCAAAAAAATGATGCTGCTGAAGTAAATTCCGGTTTCATCTAATATTCTTAAAGACGGTATTTTAAATATACCGTCTTTTTTTTTTGGACCAATTTTAATATTTAAACAGGCATGAAACCTTATGCTGCCTATAAATGTCTAAATAAAAACTCAAACTGATTATTTAAAAATAATTCACACAGCCATGAAAATATTAATACTTTTTTTCCTGTATTTTTTCTTATCCGTTTCATTATCACTGGCGCAAACAATTTCCGGCGACCATGATTATTCTTTAAAAAGTTTACTTAAAAGTAAACCTTCCATTGAAGTATCATATGGTGTTTCAGATATTAAATTCAGCGGTACACCCTATAATTTTTCACCGACGGGTCTGATTGAGTTAAATCTCGGATTTACTTCAAATAATACTTCAAAATTCAGAAAAAATATTGTAAGTTATAAAAACAGATTCCTTTTTCTCAGTTTTAATTCGGAAGAAAATTCCGTAAAAAGTAACAACTCAGGCATTAAATCTAATTTATGGAAATTCGGATTAGGCAACAAAAGCGGTTACGGAGTTTCTATCGGTAAGTCTGCAGCGATACTTCCTTACAGTTCGCGGACATTCAACTGGTCAAATTTCAAATACGACAAACAAACTGATAACTCGTCAGCATTATCTGATGAAAATTACTATTCCGAGCTTGATAATATGTCAGGTGTATTCCGGTTCGGAAGTTCATTTGAAGCGGGAATAAATTTACAAATTACAAAAGGATTTTCCATCCAGCCGAAATATGAGACTGCGGATATTTTTCCGAGACATCTGGCAGGTAAACAATTAATGAGCTCGGCAATAGAATATGCAGGATTTGGATTACTTGAAACTTTTACAAAAGCAGTAATGAAAAATTCTCCAGTGGCAGGAACATTTGTAAATTTTATTTTACTTAACGCATATGAATACGGATTCTATCAGCTGAAAAAAGATCAGATGTACTGGCCTTTTGTGAGTTCGGCTCCATTAAGATATGAGACTTTTAAGCTCGGCATGACCTTTGTCTTTTAATCAGAAAGCGTTTTTAATGTGATTGATATCAGGAATGCCGTCAGTAAAAAGTATGCTGACAATATCAATACGCAGATCGTGTGCAGAGTATAATTCATTTTCAAAAATAAAACCTAATGCAGCTTTTCTGATGTTTTCCATTTTGAAAGGAGTAACAGACTCTTCCGGTTCGCCGAAATTCTTATTCTTTCTTGTCTTCACTTCGGCAAATATCAGAGTTTTATTAGATACATCTTCAAAAATAAGATCAATCTCCGCTCTTTGAAATCTATAGTTTGCTTTCAGGAATTTCAGACCGGATTCTTTAAGATAATTCATGGCTATAATCTCGCCACTTTTTCCTAATCTGTTTTTATAAACGCATTTCGGCTTTAAATTAACGGGACTTTTCATATGTCACATAAAAATTTTCTGCAAAAAGTCTTTCTGTGAATTTCACAAACACCAATCTCTTTAATTTTTTCTATATGCTTTTTTGTACCGTATCCTTTATTTGAGTTGAAATCATAATCTGAATAAACCGAATGATATTCTCTCATAAGCATATCGCGCGTAACTTTTGCAAGAATTGAAGCGCAGGAAACTGCAAATATTTTTGAATCACCTTTCACAACTGTTTCATAATTTATATTATTCTGATAATTATCAGTAAGCCGGAAATAATTCCCGTCAATAAAATATTTATCAGCTTTTATATCCGATTCTGAAATGCATTTATACATAGCCAGCATTGTAGCTTTAAGTATATTAATTTCATCAATGACTAAATTGCATATCTGCTGAATACTATACCCAAGACAGTTTTCGATGATTACCGGAAAAAGAGTTTCCCTTTGAAAAGATGTGAGCATTTTGGAGTCAGTTACTCCTTTAATTGTAAAACCTTCTTCAAATATTACAGAAGCTGCTACTACCGGACCGGCGAGCGGACCTCTGCCGGCTTCATCTATTCCGCAAATTAACATAAGTTTGTTTAATTCAAAAACCGGCTGTAAAATATCTTTAAATCACAATAATAGAAACAGACTTATTGAATAATATACCTTGATAAAATTTATTAATATTGGTATTTTTAGCACTCTAATTTGGAAAACTATATCTGCCTGATACTCTAACTATAGTATAATGCTGGACGACTTAACAAATAAACTTGAAACTGTTCTAAAAAAGATCAGAGGTCAGGGAAAAATTACGGATACTAATATTGATGAATCTCTTCGCGAAATTAGAAGAGTATTGTTTGATGCTGACGTTAATTACAAAGTCGTTACCAAATTTATAAATGACGTAAAGGAAAAATCCATCGGGCTGAATGTTTTAAACAGCATTACACCCGGTCAGCTTATTGTAAAAGTGATCAATGACGAGCTTATAAAGCTGATGGGAGCGGAAAGATCAGGAATAAAATTTTCCGACAGGATACCTTCGGTTATATTAATGGTAGGATTGCAGGGTTCCGGAAAGACAACATTTTCCGCAAAACTTGCAAAGCATTTAAAATCAAAAGGAAGAAATCCGCTGCTGGCTGCATGTGATGTTTACAGACCTGCTGCGATTGAGCAGTTAAGGATACTTGGAAAGCAGATCAG
The DNA here is from genome assembly GCA_002344965.1 of Candidatus Tepidiaquacellales bacterium UBA2330. Lineage (GTDB taxonomy): Bacteria > Bacteroidota > Ignavibacteria > Tepidaquicellales > Tepidaquicellaceae > UBA2330. The sequence continues at coordinate 84,879 of DDUU01000042.1, forward strand.
CATTCCGGTTTATACAGATGATAATGAAAAAAATCCCGTTAAAATTTCTAATGCGGCAATTCAGTATGCACGGGAAAATGCTCGTGATACATTAATAGTTGATACTGCCGGACGTTTAGCAATCGATGAGGAAATGATGAATGAAGTGGCTGCTCTTAAGAAGTCGCTTAATCCTGAAGAGATACTTTTTGTAGTGGATGCTATGACCGGTCAGGATGCTGTGAATACTGCCAAAGCTTTTCATGACAAACTTGATTTTGACGGTGTTGTTCTTACTAAATTAGACGGAGATACAAGAGGCGGCGCGGCATTATCAATAAAAGCAGTAGTTAATGTTCCCATAAAATTTTCAGGTATCGGTGAAAAACTTGATGCCATTGAAGAGTTTCATCCGGACAGAATGGCCTCAAGAATTCTTGGAAAAGGAGATATTGTTTCCTTTGTTGAAAAAGCCCAGAATGAGTTTGATCTTTCAGAAAGCGGAAAACTTGAAGAAAAGCTAAGGAAAAATAAATTTGATTACAATGATTTTCTTGCTTACTTGGCTCAAATAAAAAAAATGGGTTCCCTGTCAGGTCTTCTTTCGATGATCCCCGGAGCGGGTAAAATGCTAAAGAATCAGGAAGTGGATGATAAAGTGCTTGTTAAAATTGAATCCGTAATACAGTCAATGACAAAAAAGGAAAGAGAAAATCCGAATTTACTGAATGGAACAAGAAGAAGAAGGATTGCAGACGGAAGCGGAAACTCAATACAGCAGGTAAACAGAGTGATAAAACAGTTTGAAGATATGCAAAAGATGATGCGGCAGTTCAGTAAAGATAAAGGCCGCGGCATTATGAAAAAAATGAAACTGCCTGCAAATTTTATGAATCAGCTAAAATAATAAATCAAAAATAATAAACTTTAATAAACTTAAGGAGCGGTTAAAAAACATTGGTAAAGTTAAGACTAAAAAGAATGGGAAAGAGGCATTATCCGGTTTACAAGATAGTAGCCGCTGATTCCCGTTTTCCAAGAGACGGCAGATTTATTGAATCAGTCGGTCTCTATAATCCAAATATGAATCCGATGGAAGTTACACTGGATGAATCACGGGTGTTATACTGGCTTAATGTCGGTGCCCAGCCGACAGACACAGTAAGAAGTCTTTTAAGAAGTGAAGGTTTGATGCTTAAATTTCATCTGACAAAAAAAGGAAAAGAAGCAGGTGAAATAGAAGCGGAAGTTGAAAAACTTTTATCCGGAAGAGATGCAAAGCTGAAAAGATCTGCAGAAAAAAAGATCAGAAGAAAAATCAGCAAAAAGAACAAGAAAGCTGAAGGTGATAAACCTGCTGAACCGGTGGCTGAAAAGTCCGCCGCTTCTTCTGAAGAGAAACCGGCTGAAGCTCCGGCTGAGAAGCCTGTAGAAGCATCTGCTGAAGCTCCTGCAGAATTGAATAATGAAAAACCGGCTGAATAAGAATTATTTCTTATCAGCAGAATTATTCCGGAAGAGAAAAGATATTAGCTGAATAAAGTTTTTATATTATATTATTCAATATCATTCAATATTCTTAATTAAAAAAAGGAGATCCCAAATGAAAGAATTTATTGAATTTATAGCTAAAAATCTCGTGGACAATCCTGACGCTGTGCGCGTTGAAGAAGTGGATGAAGGTGAAAACAAAATTAAATTCATTCTTCACGTTCAGGATAACGAAACCGGAAAAGTAATAGGTAAAATGGGAAGGACAGCTAAGGCAATCAGAACTTTGCTTTCAGCTGTTGCATCTAAGCAGGGCAAAAGAGCTTCGATGGAAATCCCTGATAAGATTAAAAAAGAATCAACTGAATAAATTTAGATATTGCCTGAAAAAAATGATTTTATAGCGATAGGTAAAATAGTGAAACCTATCGGCGTAAAAGGAAATGTAAAGGCGATTTACTTAACTGATTTTCCTGAAAGATTTAAAATTCTCTCGGAAGTTTTTCTTTTTGATGAAAGAAAGGAAGAATTCAAAAAAAATTATTCTGATTTTGAATTTTATATTTCAGAGTGCAAACCATTGATTGGTTATGTTAATCTGAAATTTGAAGGTTATGAAGATAAAAATTCAGTCAGTGAGCTTATCGGTCAGTTAATTATGATACCTGAATCTGAAAGAGTAAAGTTACCTGATGATAATTTTTATTTTTATGATCTTATAGGTTCTGAAGTTTTTAATGACGGGAAACGGCTTGGCATTGTGGAATCATTTACAGATTTCGGAAGCGGTGATCTTATTAACATAAATGTAGGAGGTAAAGTTGTGATGATACCTTTCAGAAAAGAGTTTGTTAAGAAAGTGGATGTAAAAAATAAAAAAGTTGAACTTAAGTTAATTGAAGGTTTTTTAGAATAGAATACTTAATCATGAGGTTTGATATTCTAAGCGCCAATTCCAGAATACTGGAAAGTTCTTTGAAAAACGGTTTAGTTTCACGGGCGTCAGATAAGAATCTGATATCTTACAACATTCATAATCTCCGTGATTATGCAGAAGGTAAATATAAACAGATAGATGATCTTCCATACGGCGGCGGAACAGGAATGATACTTAAACCTGAACCGATTTTCAGATGCGCTGAAAAGCTGATGAGTGAAACAAATTATGATGATGTAATTTATTTCTCTCCGCAAGGTATCAGACTTAATCAGAAAATGCTTAATGAATTTTCCCTTAAGAAAAATCTTATGCTAATATGCGGTCATTATAAGGGTACAGATGAGAGGGTAATAAAGAAACTGGTTACTAAAGAGATCTCAATCGGTGATTATGTTCTTTCATGCGGAGATATTGCAGCAATGGTTTTTATCGATGCAGTAGCAAGACTTATACCTGGCGTGCTCGGCGACGGGGAGTCAGCTATTACTGATTCATTTCAGGTGGAAACAGGATTTGATCATCCGCAGTTTACAAGACCGGAAGTCTATGGTAAAATGAAAGTTCCGGCAATACTGCTCTCTGGCGATCACGCAAAAATTAATTTATGGCGTGAAAAAAAAGCTCAGGCAAAATACAATAGAATAAATAAACTAAATAAGAAAAATAACAGCAACAGATAAGGAGAATTATTATCATGGAAAAAAAAATAAATCTGGTAACCGCAGGACAGTTAAGGAATGACATACCGGAATTTCATGTCGGAGATACAATTTCAGTTTCAGTGAATGTATTCGAAGGAGATAAAGAAAGAATTCAGATATTTAAAGGTATTGTAATGGGAATTAAAGGCGGCGGCATCAGCAAGACTTTCCGGGTCAGAAAAATCTCAAACGGTGTAGGAGTGGAAAGAATATTTCCGATAAATTCTCCGAGGATCGCAAAGATTGAAATTTCTAAACACGGCAGCGTAAGAAGAGCCAAGCTTTACTACCTGAGAAATCTTACCGGCAAAGCAGCTACAAAGATCAAGGAAAAAAAGAGAACTGCAAAGGTACTTGAAGATATATTACCGGTTACGGATCCAGTAACACCGAAAGCTGAAACGGTTGAAGTAAATGAAGAAGCAGCTGTTTCTTAATTTTCAATTATTTAAAAAATAAATTTTAATTTAACCGTCAATATTGTTTGACGGTTTTTTTATTTAATGAATTCAGACAAAAAACATTTTGTATCAATAGCAGGAAATATCGGCTCCGGTAAATCTTCGCTGACTGAACTTGTTTCGTCCGAATTCGGATGGAAACCCTATTACGAAAAAGTCAGCAATAATCCTTATCTTAAAGATTTCTACACTGATATGAAAAGATGGTCATTTAATCTTCAGGTGTTTTTTCTATCTCACAGATTCAAAACTCATATTGAGATTCTTAAGTCAAGAAAGTCCGTTATTCAGGACAGAAGCATTTATGAGGACGTTGAAATATTTGCGCTGAATTTATACAAAATGGGAAAAATGAGCAAAAGGGATTATGATAATTACAGAAATCTTTTTAAAGAAATGACTGCGTTTTTAAAAGCTCCTGACCTGCTGCTGTATCTGAAATCTGATCTTCCGAAACTTCAGAAACAGATTAGTCTGAGAGGCAGAGATTTCGAGCAAAATATTGATCCGGGTTATCTTAAGAATCTTAACGAGAGTTATGATGAATGGATCAGCAGATACAATTCGGGAAAATGTATAGTCGTTGATTCAAATAATCTGGATTTCGTAAACAGAAAAAAAGATCTGAAGAAAATTGTAAATACTATAATTGATTCTATTATCAAATAGAATGAGCTAATGCAAAATGATTTAATAAATAATCTGAAAATACCTGACTGTAAATTTTACTCGGGATATAAACCCTGCTTCCCCGGATATGACTGCCTGAAAGACGGATGTAAAATGGAATTGTCAGGCGATACTTCTCACAGAATGGGAAAAAAAATTCTGATAATTTCTCTTGATGCTCTCGGAAATGTTTTACTGAATACTTCTGTACTTCATGCTCTTAAAAGAAAATATCCTGTTAGTACGGTTCACTGGCTGACAATGAAAAATGCAGCTCCGATATTATCCAATAATGATTTTATTGACAAAATTTTTGTATGGGATGATGATGATAAACTTATATTATCCGGAATGAAGTATGATGTTTTATTGAACGGCGACAAATCCTTTTATGCATGCGCGTTTGCAGGCAAAGTAAAAGCGGATGAGAAATTCGGATTTGTTTTAAATGATAACGGAAAGATAATTCCGGTCAATGACGCGGCAATGTATAATTATAATATGGGTATCGATGATGAATTGAAATTCAGAAAAAATCTGAAGTCAGGAAGTCAGATCATTCACGAAACGTTTGAGCTTGAATACAGAAAAGACGAATATGTATTTTCTTTTTCTGCAGAAGAAAAGGATTTTATTGAAAAGTATAAAGAGCAGATTAAATATGACAGGAGTTATCTCTATGTCGGATTCAACACGGGGTGTTCAAATCTATTTCCGAATAAAAAAATGACTGTCGAGCAGCATGTAAAACTTATAAACGATCTTGCACAGACAAGTGAATTTAAAATACTTTTACTGGGCGGGAAAGAGGACACTGAAAGAAATCTGAAGATTCATGAAAGTCTTGACAAGGATATTCAGAATAAAGTAATTTATACTCCGACTAACCTTGGATTAAGAAACGGCGCCTGCTTTATGGATGTATGTGATGTTGTAATCACCGGCGACAGTTTCGGAATGCATCTGGCAATAGCTTTGAAAAAATATGTCATTGCCTGGTTCGGTCTCTCCTGCTGGAATGAGATTGAACTGTACAACTGCGGAGAAAAACTGATTCCGACCGGACTGGAATGCGCTCCCTGCTGGAATAAAGTCTGTCCTAATAATCTGGAATGCATTGATATGATTGACTTAGACAGAATAGCTTCAATTGTAAGAAAGTATGCCCTGGTAAAACCATTGTTCACAAATAAAAACTAATGCTGAGTGATTTTCAAAAAATATTAAACTCAATAAATATTTGTAGCTCGTAATTTGTAATTGTTCTTTATCTTGCCCCTGTGGTGTAACGGATAGCACAAAGGTCTTCGGAACCTTTGGTCAGGGTTCGAGTCCTTGCAGGGGTACTTTTTTAGTTTTAAGTTTCATATTTCAAGCTTTAATTACTTGTAACAATTTTAATTTTGTAATTAAGAATCCCGAACATTTCCCGTATTAACCAATCTAATAACCCGCAATCCGTAACCCGTAACTCATAACTCGTAACTCGCATCTACAAAAGATTTATCGCATCCACATCAATAGTAATCATTACCTTTTTCGGAACGTTACTGTTTACATATTTTTTTACTTCTTTAAGTATTTTTCTCAGGAAAGTTCCTTTCGGATCTTTTTCTTTTGACGCTTTTATCAACAAATGAAATCTGTATTTGTCTTTCAGTTTTGAGAACAGCGGCGGATTTGGTGAAAACGTATCAAGAATTTTTTCCCTGTCTAAAGCTGTAATAAGATTATACACTTCTTTAATTTTCGACTCGCAAAGATTTTTATCCGCGGACCGTGATTCAATAATCACTAATCTGCTGAACGGAGGATAGTTCAGCTGACTTCTCACTTTTATTTCCCTCTCATAAAATTTTTCATAGTCATGATTCTTCACATTATCAAATACATAAAACTCAGAATGATTAGTCTGTATCAGCACCATTCCGGCTTTTTCGCTTCTTCCGCTTCTTCCTGACACCTGTGTGAGAATCTGAAAAGTTTTTTCAGTTGCGCGGAAGTCCGGATTCAAAAGTCCAATGTCAGCATTAATTACTCCTACCAGCGTTACATCAGGAAAGTCCAGACCTTTTGAAATTATCTGAGTTCCTGCAAGTATGTCTATTTTTCCGTCATAAAAATCCTTAAGAATTTTCTGAAATTTCTTTCCGGAATTCAGTGAATCGGAATCTATTCTTTCGATAACAGCTAAAGGAAATATTTTTTTCAGTTCCTCTTCCACTCTCTCCGTACCGGCGCCTTTCTGAACAAGTTTATCCGAACCGCAGGAAAGGCATACTCTTCCCTTTCGTTTTGTATAACCGCAGTAATGGCATTTCAGCATATCGATCGCCTTGTGAAATGTTAAAGCGATATTACATCGAATGCACATTTCCACTTCACCGCAGCTCAGACATTCAAGATAAGAATGATATCCCCTTCTGTTCTGTAAAATAATAACTCCTTCTTTTTTCTCAAGCCGCTCCCCGATTTCATAAACCAGATCTTTGGAAAGAAACTTCACTCTGACATTATCTATAGTCTCAAAAAAATCCTTTACCTTTTTTTTGTTATATTCATCTTCGTCATAATCATCATCAGTCTTTTTTTGCAGATCAACTATTCTAATCTCCGGCATTTTAATATTAGATGCTCTAAGTGGTAGATTATAAAGGCCGTATTTTCCTGACTTTGCATTATAATAACTTTCCATCGAAGGTGTAGCGGATCCGAGGATTACCGGAGAATTATTTATGCTGCCTCTGAATACAGCACAGTCCCTGCCGTTATACCTCGGAGAATTTTCCTGCTTAAAAGAATTATCGTGTTCCTCATCCACTACTATTATCCCAATATTTTTGAGCGGAGCGAAAACCGCTGACCTTGCGCCGATCACTATCTTTATGCTTCCGCTGATGATCCGGTCAAACGTATCACGCCTCTCGCCTTCAGAAAGTCTGCTGTGTATTACGCCGACTATGTTTCCGAATGCTGCTTTAAATCTGTGTATCAGCTGCGGCGTCAGTGATATTTCGGGTACAAGGACAATCGCTGTTTTATTTTTCGATATAACTTTGCGAATAAGATTAATATAAACCTCAGTCTTGCCGCTGCCTGTAACTCCGAATATCAGAAACACTCTGAATAATTCCTTTTCAATGTATTCAGAAATTCCGCTGACAATATTTACCTGATCAGGATTCAGCATATGCGTCTTTGTTTCCTCCCTGTAAATATCATCCGTCTGTCTGAATTCTCTTTCTTCCTTAATCTCTATTAGTTCTTTTTTCAAAAGCGAATTTACCGAAGCAGCGCTTATTCCGGAGACATCCGCCGCTTCCTTCAGTTTTACAAACTCACTGCTGCTGAGTCCTTTCAGAAATTTAATCTGTTTTTCTGAGCGAAGATTATGTTTTGCTCTTACATCTTCAATATCCTGTTTACCAAAATTCAGACGAACAAGCTTTATCTTTTTTTCACTGACAGGTTTTGAGAAATGATTTTCGGAATAAATTATATTTTTTCCCCCGAGTATTTTGAGATAAGCTGACAGATCATCAAATTTTAATTTTCTTTCAAGTTGTTTTTCGGATGAGGGTTCATTTCGTTCAAGAGCTTCTATTATTTTCAAATATATTTCATCCGTTAAATCCGATTCATCAAGCTCCTTAAGATAATTTTCATACAGAAAATAATATTTATCAGAATTAATATTCATCTTCCCCGGAATTGCTGAAAAAATCACTTCGCCGATCGGTGCGGAATAATATTCAGAAATCCATTTGCAGAATTCCAGCATCTCATCTTCCATCAATACATTTTCATCAAGTATATCCAGAACTGGTTTAAGTTTATTAAAATCAGTTTTGTCTGAAATACTGACAATCATACCGGTAATTTTCTTTTTTCCAAAACCGGCAATCACTCTTTTGCCTGCGGCGGCTTTAGGAAATAAATGCCGCGGGATACTGTAAGTGAACAGATTTTCTATAGGAAGATTAAAGGCGACGTTAGCAAACAGTTCACTCAATTAATTTTAATGTTTAAAACTTTAAAAAATAAAATCAAATAAATAAGATGCTTAAATGCATTTGATAAATCATACCTGATTCAGTTTGCTTTTTCCGAACAGCATTGTGATGTTTGCAATTATAAAAGTAATGACAACTCCAGAAAATGTAAACCATGTAAGATTTAACGCGGGAATTATGTTAAACTTAGGAAGCACAAATAAAAGCGACAGTGTGACAATTGCAAAAGTATATGAAATTATAGCATCCTTAAGCACAGCTTTCTTACTTACAATTCCCAGAAGAAATACGCCGAGCAGACCGCCGTATATAAGCGACTGGATCTTTAATGCGAAATCAACAGCAGGATTTGTCTCACTCTGAAACATAAGACCTGTTCCCATAATTACAGCCGCCCAGAAAAGCGTTGCCAGTTTAGAATACTTTAATTTAACTTCTTCAGATTCAAATATTTTCAGTCCTTCAAACAGATCAAGTATTGTCGTTGATGCAAGTGAGTTAAATGTCGAAGATAATGTTGACATAGAAGCAGAAAGTAAACCGGCTACAATTAATCCAGCAAGTCCGATGGGAAGACTTTTCACTATAAACATCGGAAATATCTCATCAGACTTTGTAAGATTGTGCCCGTCTATTATCATATTTTTGAAATCCATTCCCTCATACAAAGCATACAGCATAATTCCGATCACAAGAAATATTGTAAACTGAATTATCACTATTACTCCGCTGAATACTACTGCCTTCTGTGAGGACTTAACATCTTTACAAGTAAGAAGTCTCTGTACTATCATCTGATCCGTCCCGTGTGAAGCCATTGCAAGAAATGCGCCGCCAATAAAACTTCCGATAAGACTGTAACCTCCGGTAAATGAGAGAAGATTATCGAAATTAAAAATCTGGAACTTATCGCCCTGCGAAGCAAATGCAGTCACGTCATTCCAGCCGTTTGGCAGAAGATTAAAGATTACTATCATTGATGCTACAGCACCGAACGTATAAACAAACATCTGTATAACATCAGTCCAGATCACTGCTCTGATACCGCCGATATACGAATAGATCACAGTTATAATCCCTACAATCAGAATACATTCAAGATATCCCAGTCCTGTAATAAACTTGACAGGAATTGCCGTTGTAAATAATCTTACACCGTCGGCGAATATTCTTAATAAAATAAATGTTACCGATGCGTATTTCCTCATCGGCTCACCGAATCTTTTTCCGAGGAACTGATACGCCGTATCCATATTTCCTGAATAATATCTTGGTATGAAAATCATAGCAACTATTATTCTACCAATCAGAAACCCAAACGCGAGCTGAAGGAAATTCATATTGGAAACGTATGCAAGACCCGGTATGCTGATAAAGGTCAGCGTACTTGTCTCTGTCGCTACTACTGAGAAACACGCAGCCCACCAGGGTATATTCTTTGATCCCAGGAAATAATCCTTTACTGATGACTGCTTTCCTGAATATATTATTCCGAATACCGCGACAGCTATTAAATAAAATACTACTATAGCGTAATCTAAAGAAGAAAAATGCTCCAAATAATTCTGTATTATTAATTTAAAAGTAAATCACACATTTTTACAGCTCGTAAAATTTTTCCTTAAGAAAATATCCCTTTTCATTCATTCCCGTTTTTCCGCAAAGATTATGCGGGTCGTGTTCAAAAAAAATCATTGTTTCATTTTTAGTTAACTCTGCAAGATATTTATTTTTTTCTTCAAGAGTAGTGAGCGGAAAAAGATCATACCCCATTATATACGGAGCGGGTATATGACCGGCAGTGGGTATAAGGTCAGCAAGATATAATAAAGAATTAATATCATCGGAAATTTTTACAAGCTGCATGTGATTGGTATGACCGTTTACCGGTAAAAGAGTTATGTATTCATCAAATTTTTTTTCTCCCTCAATGAGATTTAAGACTTTATGATTTTCAAGGGGCTTGTAATTTTCCGGGAAAAAACTAGCACGGTCTCTTTCAGTGGGATTTAGCGCCCATTCGTATTGCTTTTTCTGAACATAATATACTGCATTAGGAAATGCAGGAACAGGTTCTTTGCTCTCATTGTATTCAGTACTGCCGCCGGCATGATCAAAGTGCAGATGAGTCAGTATGACATCAGTAATATCCGATTTATTAAATCCTAAATCTGCTAAACTTTTTTCCAGAGTGTATTCGGAATAATCTACATCGTAAATCTTATTTACTTTTTCGGAAAGCTTATAACCTATACCCGTATCAATCAGAATTTTTTTTGAACTGCTTACAAGCAGTAAAGCTCTGGTGCACATATCGATTCTGTTTTGCTCGTCTGAAGGGTTTGTTTTCTGCCATAGATTTTTCGGCACAACTCCAAACATCGCTCCGCCGTCCAGCTTAAATAATCCGGTCTGAACCGGATATAACTTATATTCGCCTATCTTCATTTACTGAATTAATTTTTGTCATTATAAAGAATATGATTTTAATTTTATATGTAAAATAAAATTGAGTTTAATTTAAGATATAATGTATTTAACTTGACATCAAAAATAATTATTAAATGAAATCTAAGTTAAAGCTCCTATTCATACTTTTTATATTCACAAATATATTTACTGATTCTTATTCACAGCTTGCATCAACTTATTTCCCCGCAAATCCGGGTTATAAATGGTATTATAAAAATACGCCTCTCGATTCTTTAAATAATCCCGTAAATTCCGAATCAACTTTCCAGATAGATTCATTCGCAAACAATGTAACTTATAACGGTCTTCTGTCTTCACTGGTACTTTCAAAATCCGGACTCAGCAGCATAAGTCAAAACGCGCCTTATACTGATTCTTCTTATTTTAATTTTCAGTCAACGAATGCATTTTATTATCTTAATCCTCTGAGTTTCATTACCTCGATCCCGATCTTTGATTCAGTTGCATTCATTGCATTTCTCAGATCATTCGAAGGGTGGTACAGTTATTACAGATTCTCGCAGAATGTAAATACGAATTATACATTATTCTCACGCGATACTACGGTATCATTTGATTCGCTTACATTTCCGCTCAGAATCTCCGCAACCGGAAGGCGTCTAAATGATCAGACTGTTTCCACTGTGAATGGTAACTATCTCTCGAAAAAATTCATAACTACTTTTACAATAAGTTACGGTCTGCTGCCTCCGCTGATTTATATTCCGATCGTAAGTATTCCCGATACAACTTACATCGCTCAAAACGTATGGGTTGTCAAAGACGTTATCCCTTCCGTTAGCGTGGATTTAAATACAATCGGAATTGATTTCGCATTTACTGTGCCGGGAAGAATACGTGAACTGACGCAGAGCGCTGTCGGTATTTCAGAAGAGTCTAATCTCACCCCCGATGATTTTTCTCTCAGTCAGAATTATCCGAATCCTTTCAATCCCGTTACAATAATAAATTACCGGCTAAGTAACTCCGGATTTGTTTCTTTAAAAGTTTTTGACATTCTGGGAAATGAAGTAAAGACTTTAGTAAATGAAAAGCTGAATGCGGGGAAATATTCAGCGGAATTTAACGGGGCTGACCTTCCGAGCGGAGTTTATTTTTACAGGCTTTCTTCCGGGGATTTTAATGAAGTGAAGATGATGTCGCTGCTTAAATAATATTTAATAATAAATTTTAAATTTATAATTTTTATTTTCAGTCTGTATCTCTTTTTTTACACATTCCGTAAAACTGATGAGACTTGAAATAAGTTTATCTCTCATAGGTTAACCTGCATTTTTTTCCATGTTGCAAATAATTATATGTAAAAATTCACTTACTTAAAATCCCGCAAAGAATATTTCCTTCTGCGGGATAATACATTTATAAAATTACTTGTTTGTATTTTGTAATTTGAAATTACTTTAAAAGAATCATCTTCCTCACCTGTTCAAATTCTCCTGCTTTTATTTTATAGTAATAAACTCCGCTTGCAAAATCAGAACCGCTGAAAGTTAAGGAATACCTGCCGGCTGTTTTGTATTCGTTTACAAGAGTCTTTACTTCCCTTCCGACCATATCATATATTTTTATAGATACCTGAACATCTTTCGGCACATTGAATTTTATGTTTGTAGAAGGATTAAATGGATTTGGATAATTAGTTATTGAGAACTTATCAGGTAAAATATTATTTTCTGATACAATTATATCTTCTGTCTCCGGACCGCATTCCTGATTATATCCGTTTACCAATCCGCGTTCTGATTTTAACGACCTGCTGCCGCGATTGTCTTTTGCAAGTATCTTATAAGAGTAAGTTAATAAAGTATATTCGCAATAATCCGGAATCGCAGGTATATTATCATATAATGTAACATTGCTGTCAACATACTGAATAGTTGTCGAACTCACAGTTGTTATAAGTGAATACACAGGTTCAATATCACATACTGTTGTGTCAGCTCTGTAAATCTCATAAACGGGGGTAATCAGCATTGGTGAAACAGCGGGAGCATCATAAAAGTCAGGTTCAATATTTGAATCCCATGTTACAACCGGATAAAATTTATTGCTTTCAGGCTCTCCAAAATATTGTTTACCAACTTTTATATTTTTTGGTTTTGAAGGAGGAAGATCGAAGAGTGCATCTTCGTCATCGTAATAAATTTTTAATGTGATTGCACCATATGAATCCTGACTTTGAAGAACTATTGTTAAGCCATTATTAGAAAGATTCTGACAGGAACGTGTCGTAGGATTACTATAAGGACTGAATATTTCATCGTATCCAATATTAAATCCATCTAATCCGTCCCCATGAAAATCCCCCGTTATGAAATAGTCATTTGAAGCTGATGAGCAAAAGTCGTCAGTGATTAATTGTGCTGACCAACTGGAAGGTGTAAGTTGGTATTTGTTAAATTCAGAAACTCCTGAATCCCTGCTTCCGGTAATTTCTGTCATTATTTTAATGCTGCCTAAGTTTGCATCGTTTACCCTCCTTAGAGAATCCCATTTATATCTTCCCTCGGAATTAATTAGATCAAAAGGATAAGGTACCCCGCCATTTATACTATTGGAGCAATTTGCAGCAGATTCATGGAAAATAAAAAGTCCTTTTCCTTCATGACAATAAGGATCTTGCTGATATTTATTAATTTCCCAACATTCATTACTCCCTCGTGAAACTCCATCATACTTAGAAACTTTTTGATGATTACTTATCCAAAAGTATTCAGCCGGATTTGTATTTGGGATTTTTACTTTTAATTCATCTCCTGTGGATATGAAATCTCTAAGAGTGTAACTTGATGATAAATTATTTTCGTCTACGTAAGTTGCTGTATCCCAATTTAACCAGGGAGCAGATCTTTCCATCGGGGTCATGCAGTAAGTTGAATTTCCATGCCCCGGTGTCAGCATTCCTAAAATTACATGTCCACCATTTATATTAGGATGAGAGAAGTCCTGTATAAAATGAGCAAACTCGTGTAAAATGACAAGTTGTGTTCTGGTTGTATTATATAGGTTTCCAATTCCCCACGCACCTTTGTTAATTGATTTTCCATCCAATGTTACTGAGACACCAGGATTGGTGCTGCCTCCTACCATTGGATTTCCGTAAAACCAATTATAATCATTCCCCGGAACATATCTGTAATGATAAATTACAAAATCGACAACTCCATCTGATCCATAAGAACCGTTAGCATTATTCCAATTATCATAACTGTTAAAGTTTACTCCCTGTGAATCTGCTCGTTGAATTGCAATAGAGTTAAGAGTTCCATATGTTGTATTTTGACCATCATAATAAGTTGCGGGATTTGGAAGCAATACCTTTACTTCATCTCCAATAAAATCAAAATTTCCCTGTGACATTTGACAAAAATAGTCTGAATAAGTGTATTCACTATATCTTGACATAAAATTAACTGATGAAGAATGTTCGGAAGTATCAATCATTCGCCCATCTGTATGATATGGATTTTCCGGTTTTGTAGCTTGTGCAGGTGGATCACTCGGTACTAAAGGTCTCGGCCAAATATTTTCCTCCGGACCTTCTGTTGCATCGTCAGGAAAAGTAATATATATAATTAATACGCGAAAAAATTGACCTATGGTTGGTGTGAATACAGGTACGGTTCCGGATGAAACAGTTGATTCATCGCAAATAATATTATCTGCTAATTGCGCATTTAATTTTTTACTAACAACAATAAAAGAAAATAAAATAGAGCAACATACGAATATTTTTCTTGATAAATTTTTCATTTTTAATCTCCTTATTATTTAATTATTTTGTTAAAAAATTAGAGGGAAGACCTATTTTACAATAATATGTAAAATTATCTTGTTTTTTTCCTGCCAAGGTAAAGTTCAAGAAGGAGTCTTTCCCTCTTTTTATATTAATGACTCTTAAATAAATTTAAGGTTTATGGTGCCCTCATCATTATTTCTACCCTCTATTTAACTAAAGTAAATTTCTTAATAATATTAACTTCCGGCGAACTTAATTTATAAAAGTAAACACCTGACGACAGATCAAATGCATTAAATTTTATTATATAACTTCCGGCGTTTTTAAACTCGTTAAAAAGTAAATCAACACTTCTCCCAAGCATATCAAAAACTTCAATTTTGTAGTGTCCACTCTTTATCAAATCAAATTTAATTTCAGTTTGTGAATTAAACGGATTTGGATAATTTTGATAAAGGCAGTAAACTCCCGGAATATTGGTATTTACCTGATAAACTTCTGTCATCGTGGAATATTTTAATAATACTATATCATCACCTGTCTGCTTTGTTGATGTGGTTCCGCATGCATAAATATTTCCAAGTGTATCAGTTAAAATTACCGCCCCATTTGAAACTGAAAATACAGATGGATGATAAACAAGATGCCATTGCAGTTGTCCTGAAGGGTTGTATTTTAGAATTAAAATTCTGTTGAAAATGAAATTTGAATCTGTGGATCCTATGACGTAAATATTATTGTCTTTATCTACTGAAAATTTAGAAGGCTCATCGGTACTGAAAGGAACTAAATTAAACTTTCTTGACCATATCGAGTCACCGCTGATATTGTCGTACTTTATCAGCGCAATTTCTCCTCTGTTAGTTTGTGTATTTCGACTTCTGGCTGCTACTATAGGATTACCTTCATTGTCTGTTTTCATATCATAAAGGATCTCCTTGAAATTATCAAAATTATTATTAAAAATTTCATACCAGATTTCTTCACCTGATTGATTAATTTTCATTGTAACGATGTTGTTTCGAGTAGGTAAACCTGGGTTTTCTCCTCCACCAATTATTAAGTTTTTTTTGGTATCAAAAGCTAAAAGTCCTGCCCCTTCCCTTATCTTGGAACCATAATAGAAGGTATCAAGAGGAACACCCATTGTATCATACTTTAGTATAGTAATATCAAAAAAATTAATCGAATCTTTAAATGAACCCCCAACTACAAAAATATAGTGTGAGTCATTTAAAATTTGACCGGAACCCGCATAATTATCATTTATTCCCAAAAAATTGCGGTACCATTTTAGCGATCCGTATTTATCATATTTCACGACCCCTATATCTGTATTTGAAAATTTGTAAAGTATACCCGTTATATAGATATTATCATTTTGATCTATTGTAATATCAGTCGCCTCATCCGAGTTATTATTCATTCCATCGAATGTTCTTGCCCAGACTGTATCACCATTGGGAGCATATTTAATTAGTAAAAAATCCAATACATTCGTTGTAATACTGGCCGTTCCCATTAAATAAATGAATCCTTCACTGTCAAATAATATTTTTTTACCGACGCTTTCATTTACGTTTACTCCTGTCCCCCTCCACGTCCTGCTCCATAAAAGCACACCCGAACTATTGTATTTTAAAAGCAGCGCATCTTTCAGAGATGAAGTATACTGGACTGAACCGCAAAGGTAAATGTTACCTTCCTTATCGGTTTTCAAATCACTGACAATTTCATTCTCACTACCGCCGGAATTGAATTGACTTACCCATTCTCTCTGGGGCTGTGAGAAACTGATCTCATTAAGTAAAAGGAAAGTAAAAAAAATTACTATTAGTTTAAGGTAAATCATAATCAGTTTAGAATAATTTTGAGAGGGTCAAAAATAATTTGAATATTCATTTTTCTATATCGCTTCCATAGTGCCTTTATCCTTAAAGGTTCTATAATATAAAATAAATTTAAGAATAGAATTAAATAAAGTTTTTTCATATTAGCTTCACTAAAAGTTTTTCATATTTATATTTAAGATATTTTCGTTTAGGGCGGGAATATCTTTTTTGGATTTGCATATAATTATGAAAAAAAAAAAAAAAAATCAAGTTAATTTTTTTAAATTATCTATTCGGGGAGATTGAAAGATCCTGCAAGCGCTGCGGAGAAATTTTTCTGCGGTACATATTCATAGACTGGTAATGTACGTGCGGAAATCGCTGCTGTGTGCGGAAGTTACATTAAAAAAAATCCCGCAATGAATTTGATCTCTGCGGAATATTATTTAAAATTTTTAAATTTGAAATTACGGATTGTATTTCATACCCGGGTCTTTTGAAATTATATTAATTTCCGTATTAGTAATTACTCCGCTTTGATTATCGGCTTTCCAAACTTCTAATACAAGCAGTTCATTCTTTATGTCAAAGTATTCAATCTTAAGCTGATCATTCATGAAATTCAGGATACAGAAACCGTTAAATCCGATTTCAACATTCTTTATCTTTGAATAAACTCTTTCGTCATATAATTTCAGATTTCTGTCTTTGACCCGCTCCGGGATGAGCTTGTTTTTAAATTCTATCGGCATTCCGCCGTTTCCAATACACCTTCCGTAAGCTGCAATTCCTTTTTCTGATGAATACCTGCCAAACAAAGTAAGACGGTGCTCATGTCCCCATATCCAGATAACCGGTCTGTCTTTTCCTATAATTTCAGCAAGCTGCTCAGCAGGTTTTACATATTCCTCTTCCTTTTCAAATGCAGTGCAGTACTGATGATGAGTCATTATCACAATTCCTCTTTTGTCCTGATCTATTTTTACATCATCCTTCAGCCATGTCAGTATCTCTTTTCTGAAATCGCATTTCGGCTTAAATAAATATTCAATCAGCGGAATGCCGACTGAGTTATAACCTGTGTCAAGCGATACAACTCTCCAGTGATCATTCTCAAGACAGAAGTAGCTCGCTTTTTGTCCGGTGTATTTTTTTTTCTCCTTTGAATAAACTCCCATAGACGGCAGCAGATCCCTGAAATATGAAATACCTCTGGAATACATTTCATGATTTCCGAGAAGAGCGAAACTGCCTGATGATCCTCTGTGCCATGAACAGTTCTTTGCGAGAAAGTTATCTCTGATCTCATCTTTCATTCCGACAAAATATGTATCTCCGAGATGAATTGTATAGTCCGGATCCTTATTCGCGATTAGATCTCCGATTAAATCCGACTCAACCGTATCAGTAGCCCAGTCCGAAGCAAGTGCGATCGTGATCTCTTCTTTACCGTCCTGAGATGATTTCTCCATCTTGTAAATTCCCTTATCATCAGTCAGTTCATACGTCTGAAACTTATGCTTTAATCCGAACCTGCTTTTTATATAGTGGTAAACCCAGCTGAATATATTCGTTTCAAAAAAATCCGCTACTTTATTTAAAGCGACGTTTTTTCGTACAACTTTCTTCTTGACTACTTTACTCTCTTCGGTTTTATAATGATTTTCAGCTTCGCTTCTTGAAAGGTCAATATAATCTTTCTGATCCCTTTTTATTAAATCGCTTTTAATTTCATCCATAGTATTTTGTCAGATATGTTCAGTTATTAATTTAAAATTGCATCACTTTTTCCGATGCCATAGAGCTTAAAGCCATGATTGTCCATTGAGGATTCAGTCTCATACTTTCCGGAAATACTGAAGCATCAGCTATGAATACATTATCAAATCCCGTGAGCCGGAAATTATTATCAGCAACGCGTTTATCCTTATGTAAGGAATTATCCCCTGCCATTATATTCCCGCCCTGAGGATGCGCAGTGCCAATCAGCAGATCATTTATTGAGAGAGGATATTCGTTAAAAAGCTTTTCAAATTTACTTAGACTGTCAAGATTCAGCATGATCTCTATGCCCGGCTTCATAGGCAGGATGGCCTTTTTCGCGCCTGCATAATATCCGATCTTAAGTAATGTATTGAATGCAAATCTGATATTGCTGATGTCATTATCGCCAAGCTCCCAGGTAAACGGCTGTCCGTTAATGATGTCAGCTTTAGTCTGAATTTCACCAAGCGGTTCTGATCCGACCAGCGCACCGATGTTCATCAGTCTTGAGTAATTATTCATAAGCAAATCTCTTTTATTAAAATAAAAAGGTACGGATGACAATGCGAATGAAGCAGGCGGATTGAAATATGTTTCAAAGATTGCACGGTTTTTAATGTCAAGCGCTCCGAGAGTGATTTGATTTCCGTCAAATGCATTTATCACATCTTCAAACTGAAATGTAACAGGAAATGCAAAATTACAGCTCATTCTTTTTCCGGCGTTTCCTTTAATACCGCTTCTCATCAGGAAGTGACTGCTGGCAATAACACCTCCTGCAGCTATGACAGCTTTTTTTACTTTTACTATTTTAAGTTCGCCGTTTTCAGTTCTGACTAAAACACCGTCAGCTATCCTGCCGGTGTATGTAAACTTCAGAGCTGTCATATTTGACAAAACTTTTACTCCCGCTGCTTCGCTCCATGGAATATAAGTCTCAAGCATAGTCCTTTTTGAAAGTCTTTTATTCCCGAGATTCCAGTTCTCATCTCCCGTAAGATTCCGGTAATTTGCTTTCAGAGGGTAAATAGTTTTCAGAATGTCAGCAGAGTTTTCATTAAAACCCGCTACACCTTTTTTAAACTTCTCTGATGCTATTTTATTAATTCCAATTTCATCAAGTTCATGTATGTCAATTTCTTTTGCAATTCTTTCATACTCGATATTTAAATTACTCAGATCAATATCATATTCATTCTGCCAGATATTTTTTATTTCCTCATCCATCTCAATACATATCGCATTATTCATAACTGTAGTCCCGCCGAGACATTCGCCCTGCAGCACTGACATGGAAAATTTTTTCGTCTGCTGCAGGCCGCCTTCTTTATATAATTTTCTCATCATTTCCATTTCATTGTCATTGAAATCCTGCAGCGGCTGAAATCTGCTTCCTCTTTCCAGCAGAAGTATCCGTGAGGGATCTGCAACATTCCGGGAAAGTCTGTAAGCCATAACAGCGCCTCCGGCTCCTGATCCGATTATAACATAATCAGCTTCATCCGGAATTTCATTTTCACAAACAGGCGTGATGATTCTCGGCGCCGTAAATTTTCTACCTGTCAGATCAGCCGGTGTTCTGAAATTATTTAAGTCTTCCGGATTTTTCGGCAAAGGGAAAATATTCTGAAACGGCGCGCCTGTTTCAGGGATCTCACCCTGCATTCTGTCTCTTGCATAATAAGGAACATATCCGATCCTCTTTCTTTCATTAATGTCAGAATAGTTTGCAAACATTATCATAGCATTAGCGGCAAGTCCGATCTGATATGCGAAGTCGGCAAACACAGGAACAAACGCTTTTGCGCATTCGGAAGGATCTCTGAGCATATATTTTTTTAGAAACCATCTCTGCTCCGTTCTGCTCATTACAGATAATCCGGGGTGAAAGCAAAATACTATATTGAAAAAATTTTCAATAAGCCAGAACGGAAAATTTAACAGTCCCCTTTTGCGTCCCCTTATTCCGCTGATATATGAATCGATAGCCCTCAGTATCCCTGAATTTTTTTTATGATCCTCTCCGAAAAAAGCTTCGCCGAGAGCAAGCACATTTTTTGCGCTGGAAGGATTAAGAGAAGAGATCATAAAGTCCACATCAAAAGATAATTTCCTAAGCGCTGTAAATATAAAAAATATCAGAGCGCTGAAAAAAATAAATATCATAAAATACCAGTCCGCATCTGCAGGTTGTCCGCTCCGTGTCATAATAGACAGTTCTGTCAAAATGTCTTTGACAATAAAAATTATCACCGCAGATATTGTCCCGACAAGGAAAGGGAAAAGCAGTATTCCGTATAAGTATCTTCTCAATACCTGACTCTTTGCAAGAATAAATGCGATGAATGAAATTGTAAAATACAAAGTAAGAGTATTTCCAAGCGAAGGATCCGGATAACCGTAAACCGCTCCCAGAGCTGATACGCCTTCATCGAATAATCTGAAATAAAGCGCGAAAAGCACCATCAGAAATGAAACGGCTGATGTTACGTAAAGCGTTATTTTTAAAAGCTGCGAAGGCACGGAAAAATTTTTAGGAAAGTCTTTCTCATCGCTGATCTTATAACTATCCTTACTGCAGCTGAAAAGAATTATGAAAAACAAAATAATCATCACACCGTCTACAATTGCCGATGTCAGGAGAAATTCTGAAATCAGAGATTCATTGACTGCAAAGAAATAAAATCCCAGCGAACTAAAAGTTGAAACAGCATGTCCTATTATCAATCCCCAGCAGCAGTAATATCTTGCTCTGCGGTTATACGCTCCGATAAATGTAAACAGAATCATAATCCCGATTTTAGAAAATGTATTCACTGCAAGAGCGGGATTTGAGTATGTCATTGAAATAAGATTGCCGATTTGCTCGGGCCATGGTGATTCACCGAGCATTCCGATAATAATTATAAGAAGATAAGCGATATATGAAAACCCAAGTATCCTGAGAACATAAAATCCAAAATCCCTTTTTGGCTTTTCAATAGATTCCTTTGTCCATTCGTCATTGAATAATTTTTTTCTGCTTTCGTAATCAGCCGTAATATCTTTGCGTTTGCCGTAAATAATTTTAGCTGCTATTCTGCTGATCCAGATACATACCGGACCGATAAGCAAAGCATCAAACGAAAGCGTCATCAGAAATCTCAGCGGAAGTATTTTTACATCGTCTATAAATGTTCCGGGGACATACGACCATAACGCGATCCCGCCTTTGTCCCTCACATTCGCCTGCAGATAAATGTCAAATATAAATAATGGCACAAAGATCAGCAGCATTAAAAACAGAGAACTTGACTTCCTGAACATTACAACTAAAGGTGCTGCTATCAATCCGAATACAGCTACTTCAAAAATCTCTACTCCTAAACTTTTAAATTCAAGCAAATTAAAAAAGTCTGTAATAAAATATACAAGAGCTGCTGTTATGACCGAAGTTACAATAATATTAATAATATAAGCTGCCGGTCCCGGAGCTTTATCCAGCGGGTCAGGTTTATAAAATCCTTTCAGATTAAAGAATGGCGGCATGATCTGATAATTTATTGTTATTAATTTTTTTTCCGTTTACAGCATTTTACAAAGCTCTTCAATATCATCTTTACTTTTATTAATCATTTCTTCCGCTTTTAGTTTTAATACTCTGATATTTGTTGCTGAAGCATCGTCCATATTGTCGCTCCCTGTCTCGAGTTTTGTCTGAAACCGGAAAAATTTTCTGTCGCTTTCATCGTGATTTAAAATCTGACTCAGCTGATACTCCACAGTTCTGCTCACACCGTCAAAGACAACATCCAATAAAGGTCTCGCCCATCCGATCAAACCCCAGTTTTTTGATTCTTCATAAGAAATTCTGCGCGTAAGTTCGCCGGTTCCGAGAGAAACAAGAAGTATATCTTCCTTATCGCCGTAAACTTTTTTTGCCTCTGCATAAGCGCACATCGAAGGATTATTGGCATAAACGCCGCCGTCTATCAATGCAAAGTAATCAACAGGCGGTGAAGCTTTGAGTTTCATGCTTTCGAAATATGTTGGCGCTGCACTTGTGGCTCTCGCGACTTCCTTCATTTTAAAATCATAATCAGCCGAATCTTTTGCTTTCCTCGATTTGAAAAAGAAAGGGATTCTTTGTTCAATTTCATAACTCGGGATGATTACATCCGTCAGTGCTTCAGATAGTTTTGTCTCGCCGAGATAAATCTCAAGGACTTCTTCTATTCCGGTGACTGAAAATTTTTCATCAATTAAACTCCCGATTGACATCGTAGATTTCCATGGAGATTTTTTGAAAATTTTCTTTCCTTCTTCTTCATACAGTTTTAAAATATCCAGCGCTTTAAACCTGGGACCGCCTTTTGCATCCGGCTTTGTAAGACACAATGCTAATATACCGCCGGTTGATGTACCGGCGATGAGATCAAAAATTTCGGATATTGGTCTTTTAGTCCGCTTTTCAATCTCATGCAGTATCCTCGCAGGCAGTACGCCTCTGATTCCTCCCCCGTCTATTGTTAATATTTTTTTCATATAAATAAATTTTATTTAATTATGGCTTTACAAATACGCCTGCAACTTCAACTTTATTAGGAAGTTTTGCTTCAGAGTCGGCGAGAGCTTTCTTAGGATTTTGTATATTAACAATTTCAGCTTCCTCCTGAGCTTTATCCTCTTCTTTATAATCGAGTATTTTGTAAAATGCTTTTGCATAAGAAGCAATAAGATTTGCTCTGTCTGTTCCGTTTATGATTTTTCTGGCGCCGACCCAGTCTGTAGTGTCCCTGTCGAAATACATATTCAGTTTATGTCTAGTAAAAATTCCGTCCCGCATACCGATCATAAGAATGTCAACGCTGTTCCTCGGTTCAAGCGCAAGATCAGGATTTTTAACAAGATCCACTCCGAGTATTCTGGCAAAACTTTCGTAATTATAATACCATGTAAGCTGACACAATCCTCTTCCGTAATAAACCTGACCTGTCCTGGAATGCGGCATACCGTATTTGCGTCCCTTGCCTCTGCCGTATTCCCTGATAGAAGGATTCCAGGTATGCGCCGATTCATGATAAGCCGTCGCAAGAACATATGCCAGTTCCCGCAGATTTCTGTATCCTTTGTCATCTTCATAATGCTCTATAATATTTTCAATGGTCTCTATTCCGGTTTGCTTCAGAGCTTTGTATGGATACTTCCTGAAAAATTTTTCTCTGTCTACCATAATTTTTTTTTAATGTTAAAAAATATATTCCTGAATATTTAAGAGTGCATTTGAGAAATTAATTCTCTGAATATTTTTACTCAGATATAAATTTTCCGGCTTCATAGTATCACTTTGCTTTAGAAACACATTTAGAATCCGGTCTGAATATTATAAATTTTAAAGATATTGGGGATGCGTAATTTACGGGTAAATAAGCTGAAATTAAATTTGATTCATTTTTCATATAATCAGGAAATTTAATTTGAAGTATGATTTATTGTATAATAAACTTTTTTTGAGGAAAAATAAATAAACATTTCTATATGTTTAATTTTTGTGAAAAGAAAAGCAGCCCCGGATATTACTCCGGAGCTTTTAGTGAAATGGGTTTTTGCAGTGTGGTCCTGAAAAGAAATTTTGAAATGTCATTTGATCTGCAATGTTTAATTAATCAACTGTTCAAAATTACTTATTGTGTACCGGAAATAGAATAAAGGCAGCTACTGAAATTTTATAGGTGTTTTTACTTACTAATCTTTTCAGGCAATTTCTAAGTTCAGCTTTCTATAAAAGGACAAGCCCTGTTTCTTACAGGGCTTGCTTAAAATGAGGTTTTTAATCGGTTAAATATTGCAGTTAATTTGTGCCGGTCAGAAAGAATTCTTTCTATTTGCAATATAAAATTACTAAATTTCGGAGATAATGTGCCTGAGTATTAGCACATATTTCATATGAGTATACATACTCATTTTTTAAGCGTAAGTATACTTAAAAGTTAATTTTTAGGGTAAAATTGAGGTTTTGAAATTATCAATCATTGAAAAAACGCAGTCAGCGAACATTAATTTTTTGGTATCCCAAACCATCTTGGAGTTTTACCGAGATATTCATTATACTCAGCGCCGAATTTCCTCTTCAGATGCGGTTCCTCTAAAAATACTACCACCAAATGGAAAAAAACCGCCAACAAAATACTATAGATTAAAATATTTTCAGACTCAAAATATACCGCTTCTCCAATTATTATAAGAATAATTCCCAAGTACATTGGATTTCGGCTGTATTTGTAGAGTCCGGTGGAAACCATTTCAAAAGGCTCCTCGCCTATCAGAAATTTTAACTTTTTAGTAAACCAGATTGCGGGCGTACCTTTACCGTTTAAGAGAAAACTTTTAGCGCTCCGGAGATAAAATAAGATACCGGTAAAGACGGATAATAGTCCTGCATATTTTAAATATCCAAGATCAATATACTGTGTTCCTCCTGATAAAATATAAGGAATGTACCCCGTTACAAATCCGGGAATCAAAATTGTAAATATTAATAAACGCACTTTCATTCCGGATAAAATTCAATAGTATCTGATTTAGTTACTTAATTATTAATCAAGTCCCGCAAACTTGAACTGCTCTGCTTCTACAAATGAACTCAAAGCATTACCAGAGTATATCTCATTATTCTCAAGCATCAGCTTTTTCACAGGAGCGTTTTCCGACAGATCAGCTTTTGTAAAATCAACCCAGAATGTATTCGGCGACAGCACATTTTCAAAATAATACACACGGTTTTTCTGATCTGAAACAGTTCTCCATCTTGTCGATGATATATTCGGTTCGTTCGGAGTTGAAATTCCGTAAGGCACAGAACAGTTTCTTATAACGCCGAAAACTCCTGCAAGTGCTTTCTGTATATCATCCGTCTGCATTATAGCAGTAATGTAAAATGATGCTCTTGCAAATCTGTCTGCCGCGCGATTTGTACCCGGGAGCATAACTGTTCCGCCGATCTGTTTCCAGTAGTCATCTAATGCCAGCTGCTTTTCAAAGACAGGTGAATTAGTCATTACGGTATATTCCATACTGTGATGGATTGTAAGCTCTCCGTTAATGTATTCAATAATAGCATTGTCGCCTTTTGCATCAGATATTGACAAATGAATAGTTGTAAAAATATCCGTACCCGGTATTACAGTTGACACAACTGAAAATTCTCTTTTGCTTAATTCATTAACCGCTTCCTCTACAGTTGCAAAATTATCAAGCACATACTGCGCCCATAAAGCTATGGAAAGTCCTCTTTGACTTTTGTCAAATTCGGGGTACTTTGATTCGACAAGCCATAACATATTGGCGACAAGACCTTTTTCGTTCATACCGTCAGAACTTGCAATATTGAAAGAACTGGTTACAATACTTCCGTATTTTGATTTCCATTTTACGGAATTTACACCTGCCTCACCGTTGCGTTCGATTCCTCTCGGCATTATCCAGAGATTTGCCGGTATCTCGCTTTCCCAATCCATTGAGCGCGCAGTAAGAATCGTGTTATTCGGTCCCTGATATACTACTCTTGTGCAGGATTCGGAATAGTTTGCATAAGAGATTATAAAAAGTACGGACAAAATTAAAGCTGCCTGTTTTTTTGTTTTCATGTTGTGCTGTTTTTTTTTATTAAATTAGTTTAAAAATAAAATATTTAAATTCAGAAATCCCCTTTTCCAAATCTGATAAATACCGGTTAAAATTAACAGGATTTTTAAAAAATTCATTTACCTGAGTTAATACTTTCCGTAAGATCCTTTCTTTTTTCAGGTTCCGGAAATTCCGGAGGGCTTATAGTCTGTAAAAATTTCACAGAACTTTCCAGAGCGAGTTTTCCGGCATCCGTATCAAGATTGAACTGATATTCATGCGGAAGTGGCGGTGAATAATCTTTTGAAAAAAAAAGAGTATCCGTATTTACACCGAGACTGTCAAGTTTACGTGCTAAATATATTGACTGGGGTTCAAGAGGATCACCGTTACCTGCGGAAATAAAAGCCGGCGGGAAATCCTTTGTAATATATTTAATAACAGATGCCGTTTGGAAAAAAGTATCATTCATATAATCTTTTCTTCCGCTGTAAGACCAAATGACTGTTTCAAGAAAATTTCCGAAATCTCCTTCTATATTTACATTACTTATGTCAAATGGTCCGCAGTAAAGCAATAATCCGGCAAGTTGTAACTGAGACAATGAAGGTTTTATGTTTATAAGTTCGGAATAAGCGGGAGATGTAATTATATTTGCCGTCTGAGCCGATATATGTGCTCCGCCTGAATCTCCGGCAAGTATAAATTTTTCTGAATTAATATGAAACCGTTCCGCATTATTTTTAAGAAAAGTTAGCGCATTCATAAGCTGCTTCACAGGCAACGGATATTTTTTTTCAGGCGCAATGGAATAGTCAATCGATACAACTATGTATCCTTTTCCCGCAAGTATTTTACAATAGTTTGAAACCTGCTCTTTATTTCCTGAGATCCATCCTCCGCCGTGCGTCCAGACTATAACCGGACATTTTACAGATGAATTTTCCATTTTCGAAGGATAATATATATCAAGAAACGCATCTTCGTCAGTTTCATCATAATGAATATTAAGCAAAGATGTAATTCCTTCAGGCACATATTTTTTAAGTTCATTATTTACTTTTTCAGCGTCCTTTGTAAATTCATATCTTATCAGTAGAGCATTCGGCCAGGGACTTAATTTTGAAAAAATAAAAACCGAAGAAAATAAAACTAATGTAATTAACAGCACAGAAATCAAAATTTTTTTAAGCAAATGCATGCTCATTTTTAGTTATTAATATGTCAAAGTTTTTATTCTCTTATTCATATTAATCTACTAAATACATTGTATAAATGTAATACATAATAAGTTTAAATGTTTACATTTATCATTAAATTATTCCGCAGGCTTAAGCCTGCGGCTAATCATTTTAATTAATGTATCAATAAAAATATTATAACATGTATAGCTAACAGCAGGACAGTAAAATAGTACGCAAAATTAAACACACTTTTTGAGTTATTGAATAATTCAATTTGCGAATCATTCATTGAATCGGGCACAGTTCTTATATTGTTTACAACCTGAACTGAAGCATCAGATTCATATTTCGGATCACCTAAGATTTCCAGTCCTATAAAAATTGATGATATAATTAATGTTATAAATATCAGTAAAAATGTTGGATAAAAATCTGAATCTGATTCGGCTACAGGAGGTTTACTTTGAGCAAATGACGCAGAGTGCTGAATAAATACTATAGATAAAGTAAACAGGGTTTTTATGATCCGGATTTTTAGATGTTTAATTTTAAATTTTGAATGTTTCATAATTTATATTATTAAATTTCGCATAATCTGCTACTCTAAATTAAGGGTATCGCATAACATCTCATGCAGTTTTCAAATGATATTTTCTTCTAATTGAATTCAGAACTAAGAGTATTAAAAAGATCAGAATTATTGAAACAATACTTAACCATTTTATCCAGCCGAATGATGAAGCTGAAGCAACGTCCTCCGATTCGCCGACGACTATAACTCCTTTCATATACGGGTGAGGAGCGCACATATATTTATAAGTTCCGTCTGTTTCAAATTTATGGGTATAACTTTCCGCATGAGACAGCAGAGGTGAAAAGAAATTTTCAGGAGCTTCATATGATACAGCGTTATGAATTCCGGAAAACTCCCCTTCCATAAATGAAAAAACATCTTCATTAACCCATTTCACTGACGTCCCCGGAGCAATATGAAGCACTTTAGGAAAAAATGAATTACCTATAATTTTTACCGTTACTTCCTTTGTTTCTTTACCATACACTGCAGGAGGATCTACATCCGGACTTCCCGGCTCAAAAGGAGAAATTGTTCTTGTTAATTTGGATTTTATCTCCTGCATCTCTTGTTTGGAATATGACGGACCGTCGGAGTTCACGGTAAGCGGGGTCTCCGCATTCTTGTCACAAACTATCAATCCTATGGCGCCTCTGTCTGTAGAACCAACAGCATGCGTAAGAAGAGTATATGCTCCTTCATCCGGAGGCATTCTGAAATCAATCACCCATGAATCCGTTGGACCTGCAATTACACTCTGACCTCCGGGCATTGTTACATTTGGATTACCCTGCCAGTAAACATAATCCCAGATAATTCCGACTATATGTAAAGTTGAAACCAGATTCGGTCCTGCATTTAGAAAATTAATTCTTACAAAATCCCCCGGCTTTGCCTTTATCGGCTCATCCACGTATCTGAAAATTTTTCCGTTGAATAAAACATATATCGGTTTTCCTTCAATTGCATCTTTACCGCTTGAATACAGTTCATGCTGAATGAGAAATATTTCAACATCTGGTTTCTTTTTCATAACTTCTTCCATCTTATACTGTTTCTTTGGCTTTACAACCATCATCCCGTACTGACCGAAAATTATATGCATTGGTATTGCATGTCCTCCGGGAGCGCAGTGATACATATAGACTCCGGGAACTGTTGCTTTAAACACCATTGACTTGGTTTCTCCTGATCCGATCTTTCCGAGGTATTTCGATGTCTGAGTATATGCTGCATGTATTGAAGCTCCGTGCGGAACTGTTCCTTTATTCACAACCGTAAATTCCACAATATCGCCTTCATCAACAATTATTGTAGGACCGGGTATTGAACCGCTTGTAGTAAATCCGTTAAACATTACGCCTCTTCCTATATATGCTTCTCCCTCAGAAAGTTCTATTGTTACTTTTTTATCCGGAGTAACATCCTGCGGGACATAACTGGTTGGAGGAATCGGAAGACTTTCATCCCTTTTGATTATATCTATAAAATTTTGGGGGATCTTTGAATTCTCCGGTCTGACAATAGGTGTGCCGCCTGCTGACTGAGTAATATTCTGCAGATTTTCGCCGCTTCCGGTGATTGAAGGACTTCCCGCTGTTCCATCCTGATTCATTATGGAAGCAAGCAATTCTTTTCCGCCTAAAGTATTTCCTCTGTCATTAAGTAATTCATCGTAAAAAGTTTTATTACAGTAAGGACATGCCTGTGTAGTACCGGCGTTTAATAATATTAATGTCAGGCATACTGATAATATATATATGATTCTCTTAAATCCGGATTTTATGCTATTATTTTTCATGACTATATATTTTAGTTATATGTTTAAATTGTTCTGAATTTATTTTTTCCCTCATTTTATTTTCTCTTAACCTGAGTATTATTTTCTGTTTACTTTTGATTTTTTATTAAAAAATTAATCTCATTTTGTCTGAAATCCCCATACTTTCCTAGTTAATTATTAATTACAGTTGTAAGCTCCTTTTCGAGTTCTATTGCTTTTGGAAATAAAATGTTATTTTCCAAATGAATATGTAAATGCAGATCCTCTTCAAATTCTTTTAGTAAATCATAAGCTACTTTGTAAGTAGTGCAGCCGTCTGCCGGCGTCGAATAATTATTACTCAGCTCTGCAATTTTTCTGAATCTCTCCCCTTCTGTATCATGTTCATTCATCATTACATTTATAGGATTTTGAACTGAGCCGAAAGGAGGTTGTTCGTATGAGACATTACTGTTTTTCGCCAAAGCAATTTTTCTGATGTATGGAAAAAGAATAAGTTCTTCTTTTTTCATATGAGCTGCAAGTTCGCCTGAAGACAAATTAAACTGTTCAGAAATCTCAGACAATTCCGGATGATTTTCTCCGTGTACTTTACACAGCTTCTCAAGAAATTGCTTTAAGGCGGGAATTGATTTTTCAACATATCTGTGATGTTTCTTTTCAATATGATCCGCAAGTAAGTCTAAATCCCAGCTTTGATAATTTGTATTCGGATCCGACTCAGAATCTGATACTTCACTCAGTTTAGAAAGCAGCTCATCAGCCGATATGTTTTTACTTTCGCAAACCTCGTTTATTGTCCTGCCTCCCTTACAGCAAAAATCTATGCCGTATTTCTGAAATACCGAAGCCGTTCTGAAATTATCCGCTACAAATTTACCGATACTTTGTGTTTTTAAGTTTTCCATATTTTATGATATTTTAATTTATATTTTTGACTGTATGTGATAGATAATTTTTCATTTTTTTAATACTGCATTTCCATTATTTAAACCTATTGATAAATCCCATAACGAAGTAGTTTCAAGCATTTGCTTTAAGCCGCTTCTAATCTCAGCGAACTGATAATGAATCGGACAGGGATTTTTGTCATTACATTTTGTAAGCCCCAGACCGCATCCAT
This sequence comes from Candidatus Tepidiaquacellales bacterium UBA2330, assembly GCA_002344965.1. Classification (GTDB taxonomy): domain Bacteria; phylum Bacteroidota; class Ignavibacteria; order Tepidaquicellales; family Tepidaquicellaceae; genus UBA2330. The sequence continues at coordinate 115,230 of DDUU01000042.1, forward strand.
TATAAATTGAATCTCCGTCAAGCACTTTTACAATCTTACTCAGTTTTATTTTTTCCGCTTTATTCTGACTTATATGAAACCCGCCAGCCGGTCCTCTTACAGAATCGATAATTTTACTTTTTGTAAGCTGCTGTAATACCTTTGCAGTAAATGCAACCGGTGAATCAATTTCAGCTGCTATCTCGCTCAAGCTGACCATTCCTCCCTGTTTAGATTTGTATGTTATAAAGATCGCTGCTTTAATTCCGTATTCACAGGCTTTTGAAAACATTGTTATAATTTATTTTTTATGTTTATTAATTTTCTTAACAAACTTAGCATTTTATATTTAAAAAATAAAGGACAATTTTGTCCTTAATTATTTAATATTTATACCTGCCTACATCTTGATGAAGAATGATTTCAAATGCCCGTGAATCAAATCATAGACATTTAACAATAATATTCACGATCAGAAAAAATAAAATCAGAATTGTCCTCTGCAAAAGATAAGAGTGGTGAATGAACGCATTGTCCGTTTTAAAAAACTGATTAAAAAGATACCATTGGACAGTGAGTCAGATGAGATGAAAATGATTGTAGCTGCAAAAGAAAAACGAGATGATCTGTTCAAATGGTATGGAAATGATTACTATATATAATAAGATATTTTCCTAATTAGATTATCACACCTTTACATTTTTCCATTTACCTCTGGTGAAAAGCCAGACGGTAAATATTCCGACAGATGTTTCTGATATGAACACTCCCCAGAAAACTCCTGAATACTGCCAGCCGAGATATACAGCAAGAAAATAAGAAAGCGGAATCTGTATCAGCCAGAAAAAAACAATATTTATTAGTGTGGGAGTTTTTGTGTCCCCGGCTCCGTTGAACGCCTGTACTGCCACCATCCACCATCCGTACACAAAGAAAGAATAAGAAAGAATTCGCAGCCATTCCGCGCCGATATCAATAACTGCTTTATCATCTGTAAATATTTTCATTAATGAATCGTTTAAAAAAAAGAAAATTAATGATATAATAATCAGGAACAGCATGTTAAAAAAACCGGTCTTCCATACAGCGGCTTCAGCCCTGTCAGGAAAGCCCGCACCGAGATTCTGTCCCACCAGAGTAGCCGCCGCATTCGACAATCCCCATGCAGGCATAATTGAAAACAACATTATTCTCACAGTAATTGTCGCTCCGGCAACAGCTTCGCTGCTGATGTCAGCCATTAGTCTCATAAGAAAAATCCAGGATGCCATACCGACGAACATCTGTCCTATGCCGCCGACAGAAGTGCGGAGTAAGTTCAGCATAATTTTAACATTCAGACGGATCTGATTAAACTTCGCCTTTATATGTTTACCGCCTTTAAACAAAACATATAACTGAATCATAACGCCTGTGCCTCTGCCAATATTAGTGGCAATAGCCGCTCCTTCAATTCCGTAAGCAGGAATAAAACCCCAGCCGAAAATCAGCAGCGGATCCAGAAATATATTTATGATATTTGAGATCCATAATACGCGCATAGCTATTGCCGCGTCACCAGCTCCGCGGAATACTGCATTGATTATGTAGAGAAGCATTATCACGGCATTTCCGCCAAGCATCCACTGCGTATATTTATAACCGTGTTCAATACTCCATTGATCTGCTCCCATCAGACCAAGCAGTTCTTTTGAATAAAATATTCCGGCAATTGAAAAAGGTAAAGAAGCGGCGATGCCTATGATTATTGACTGAATTGCTGCAGAGCCGGCTTCTTCATTTTTTTTCTCTCCGATTCTTCTTGATACAATTGCCGTTACTGCAGTTGCAAATCCCATGGAAATTGAATACAATAGAAACATAAATGTCTCCGTTAGTCCGACTGTTGCTACGGCGGATGCTCCGATCTTTCCTACAAAATATATATCAACAACAGCAAATGTGGATTCCATTACCAGCTCAAGTATCATCGGAACAGCTAAAAGAAATACCGCTCTGTTGATATTAATTTTTGTATAATCAGAATCCGTTCCTTTGACTGCATTTTTAAGGTCATTCCAGAATTGATTTTTTTTCTGTGTATCTTTTTTGGAATTAGAAACTGAGATTTGGTTTTCGGACATAAAAAAATTTATTCAAATTACCTTTTTGAGATTCCAATTTTTTAAGGGAATTGTTCACGAGCAGTTAAGATAGGAAACTTATATATGCTTTTCATCTGAATTTTTATTACTTGGAATATAGAAGCATATTTCCTTTCAAAACAATTTTAGTTTTCAATATTAAAAAAAATCCCCTTCCCAAACCGCAGTATGAGAAGGGAATTTATTTTTAAATATTAAAAGAATTTCAATAACGATCTTACTGTCTTGCCATAGCAACTTTCAATCTCTCTTCGGGCGAGATCAAATGATCATGATCATCTCCCTCTATATCAATCTGTACCCAGTTTACCTCTCCCGAAAATTTGTTTCCGGTCGGACTGTAATCCGGAGATACGACTGAACCGCCTTCAATTCCGACGTCACAGGTCTCGTCTGCGGAAAAAGCCATTGGCACAGTCATTTCAATGCGTCCTTCGCCTATTTTTTTACCGTCTAAATAAAGCGTTACATTTCCTCCCTTTCCAAGTCCGCCGCCGTCATATTTAAATTCCATTCTTACCTGATGCTTGCCGGAAGGAATACTTTCAGTAGATTCGATGATGAATATTTTTACACCGAAAAAATTATAACAATATTTCAGCTTACCATTGAGAGTATATAAACTCCATCCGTTTACACTTCCGCCCTGCGCAATGATTACTCCGTTTGCACCTGTTTCAGGGACTTCAATTTCCGCTGTAATTGAAATGGATTTATTTTTTATATTTAAAACCGAATTTTCACTCAGTCTACCCATACCGCCGAAAAGCAATTGAGATTTACCTTTAATTAATTGAGGTCTTCCTGCAAGATCAGGATTGAATCTTTCAAACGATCTGTCGTCTAATGGAAGCACATTATATTTTGCAGCTTCTATTAAAAATAAACGCTGCATTTCGTGAAGCTTTTCCGGCATTTCTTTGGAAAGATCTTTTGACTGCGTCCAGTCGGTATTTGTATCATAAAGCTCCCATACATCATCATCGAATGCATTCTTATTCGCGCCTAACCACGGTGTCCCGTGTCGTGTAACTGCAGTCCAGCCCTTGTGATAAATTCCGCGGTTACAGAACATTTCAAAATATTGCGTCTCATGAGTATCAGCCGCTTTGGCGTCATTAAACGAATAAAGCATACTAAATCCTTCCAACGGAGACTGATGAATACTGTTCACTATCGTCGGATGAGGTATTCCGGCAGCTTCAAGAATTGTCGGAGCAATGTCTATTACATGATGAAACTGATTTCGGATCTCGCCTTTTGATTTAATTCCTTTAGGCCAGTGTATGATCGTTCCGTTTCGGGTACCGCCAAAATGTGAAGCCACCTGTTTCGTCCACTGATAAGGTGTATCCATTGCCCATGCCCAGCCGACTGCATAATGGTTGTAAGCTTCCGGTCCTCCGAAGTCGTCAATTTTTGACATTAGAAATTCCGGATTTTCCAATCCTGCCATGCCGTTCAGAGTTGTCATTTCATTAAAACAACCGTTCACCGTTCCTTCTGCTGATGCGCCGTTATCACCGACTATATAATAAATAAGAGTATCATCCATGATCTCAAGATTTTTCAGACAGTCAAATAATCTGCCTACATTGTGATCAGTATGATCCATGAAAGCTGCATAACATTCCATCTGACGCTCAAGTATCGGAAGAAGTTCTTTTGGCATTTCATCCCAGGCGGGAATTTCTTTAGGTCTTTCAGTAAGAACAGCGTCTTTCGGAATTACGCCGAGCTTTTTCTGATTTTCAAAAATTACTTCTCTGATCTTATCCCACCCCATGCTGAATTTACCTTTATACTTTTCTATATATTCTTTCGGTACATGATGAGGTGCGTGAGTAGCTCCCGGAGCAAAATAGATAAAAAATGGTTTGTCAGGCATTAATGACTTTTGCTGCTGCATCCATTTTATTGCTTTGTTGGTCATATCATCCGTAAAGTGATATCCTTCTTCAGGAGATTTTTCAGGTTCGACTGGAGTTATTCCTTCATAAATCGCAGGATACCATTGATTTGTTTCCCCTCCGATGAATCCGTAAAAGTATTCAAATCCTCCGCCTCCGGTTGGCCACTGATCATAAGGTCCCATAGGACTTGTCTGCCATACAGGTACTTCGTGGCACTTTCCGAACTGAGCTGTTGAGTAACCGTTAAGCTTTAATGTTACTGCCAGCGGAGCTTTATCCTTTGGAATGACTGAGCTGTATCCCGGAGCTGAAGTTGCAATTTCAGTTACACCTCCCATTCCTACAGAATGGTGGTTTCTACCGGTCAGTATTGCTGCGCGGGTCGGAGAGCATAAAGCAGTAGTATGAAATCTGCTGTATCTCAATCCGTTTTTTGCAAGAGAATCCGCTGCAGGAGTGTCTATGACTCCTCCGAACGGACCTGAAGCCGCAAAGCCGGCGTCATCAATTAACACTACAAGAATATTCGGCGCGCCTTTGGGCGGACGGATCTCTGTGATCGGCGGAAATTTTGTATCCGGATCTTTAGCATCATAAGTGGTAAGTCCTACGTGCTTTCTTTCAGGAATTGGAAGTATGTCTCTTCCTGTTTCATTACTTGCCATATTTTTTTTTATTTGTAGGTTTAGAAAAATTTACAAAATGGGAATTAGAATTTTACCGGTTATTAATATTGAATAATTTTTGATTTTTTGTATACGGTAACTTTATATAAAGTTTTATAAAATTTAGAGTTGATTAAAGTACATTCTATAATGTACTTTCTCTGAAACGCAGATTCCTGATCAAAATTTATTATATGAAATTAACAGAGCTAGTTTAGTTAACGGGATGTTTGCAAACTATAATAAACTATTTTAAAAATCAACAACAAGTTTACAGAATAAAATTTTTTAAATTAAAATTTTAAACTCTTAAAACAATATTTTGGGAGCAAAAAGAAAGAGAACTTTTACAATTCAGGAGATTGAGAATGAAAGAAATCATGATTTTGTATTTAGGGATAAGCATTTTGGTAACAAAGGTAAAAGAACTTTCTCAATCGGAAGATTAGTAACGGGTAAGAAAAAAACATCAATTAAAAATTAAAAATTAAAAAT
>DDUU01000021.1 GCA_002344965.1 Candidatus Tepidiaquacellales bacterium UBA2330
ACATTTAATTTGATTAAATGCGACATAGAATTTGCTCCGGAATGTGAATTGAAATTTAAAATGTATATGGTGTAATTTACAGTATGGATTGTTTTTTAAAACTGCAAACCCCGTTCAGTAATTATTCGGGTAACACAGTTTAAGAGAAATAAAATTTCAAACTAAATTTTAAAAAATTGAAAACTCCTTCCGAAGATCTCTGGAAACTTATTCATTCAATGAACATTTCCGAAAAAGGTTACTTTATAAAATTCGCGCGAAGGCATTCAAGTGTAAAAGAAAACAATTATGTAAAACTCTTTGAAGCCGTTAACAGGCAGAAAGACGGATATGATGAGAATGAAATAAAGAAAATTTTTAAGGGGGAAAAATTTATAAAGCAGCTTACATCAGCAAAAAATTATCTGTATAATATGATTCTGAAAAGTCTTGTCAGTTACAATGATGATAAATCTACTGAAAGTATTCTTTCCAATATGAAAGAGCATTACACGATATTATTTCATAAAACTTTATTCGCGCAGGCGGAGACAATTCTTAACAGGGCAAAAAAACTTGCAGCTCAGGAAGAAAAATTTACAAAGCTGATTGATATACTGAAGGATCAGAGAAATTTCGATTACAGAAAAATCGCCGGACCGGACTTTGATAAATACATAGACAAGTGCTTGAGTGAAGAGCTTGAAACAATTGAAAGACAGAAAAATATTGCCGAATTCAATGCGCTTTATCTCAAGATGTCTTCGCTTTTTAAGAAAACAGGCATTGCCCGAAATACAAAAGATAAAAAGATGTTTGAAGAGCTTGCGCGTCATCCGCTGATGAAAAGCGAAAGCGCAGCACGTTCTATACGCGCTAAAAATCTGTTTTACATTCTCAACTATCTTTTTTACTACTGCACGGACAATCAGGGAAAGGCATTTGACTTTACGGTAAAACGTCTTGAGCTTATTGAAAAAAATCCTCTGAAGACAGGCGGAGGCAAGAAGGAATATCTTTACGCCTTAAGTGATGCGATCGCAATGTCTTATAATCTGAAAAAATACGATCTCTGTATATCTTATCTGAGGAAACAAAGAGAAGCCGGCGATGCCGCCGTGAAGACAAAGAATGATATTCCCAATTTTCCGGAAATGTATATTAAGTCGTACAGTTTCGAAATAAATATTTATATCATTTCGGGATTTTTCAGGGAAGGGCTTAAGATGGTAAATGAAGTGACCGGATGGCTGGAAAAATATACGGGTAAACTTAACAGATCCGAAGAACTTAAAGTAATCTACTCTATCGCTTATCTTTTTTTCGGAGCAGGTGAATATGAAAAATCTCTGTACTGGCTGAATAAAATTCTTAATGACCGTACTGAATACCGTATCGATTATAAAGCTTTTGCAAGATTAATGAATCTTATTATACATTACGAACTTGAAAATTATGATCTGATAGAATATGAATTTAAATCCGTGAAAAGGTTTCTTTCAAAAAATGACAAGCTGTATGAATATGAGAACGTTACTCTTTCAGCCGTAAAAAATCTTGCATGGATATATGATAAAAAAGAGAAAAAATTATTTCTTGAAATGCTGAAGAAACAGCTTACTGATATTATAAATAAAAGCGGTGAAAAAAAGGCTGCTGAGTATTTCGATCTTATATCATGGATTGACAGCAAGCTTGAAGGAATGAGTTTTTCCGACGTAATAAAATCACGATCCAAAGTTAAACTATCCGATCTGAAGCTAAATTAAGCTTTATCGATTTCTATGTTTTGAATCCTTTTGATTTTTTGCAAAAGTGTTTTAAAATTATTTTTGTGAAGTAATTTTAAAAACTAAAAAAAGAAGGAGAAAACATGAAAAACAAATCATGGCTAAAAGCAATAATTGTTAAAATATTCAGCGCAGTATTAATTCTTAATTTAAGCGGAAACATAAAAGCTGATCAGAGTGAAGCCCGGATTCTGAATCCTTTTAATCTGTTGTTTCCTCCGACAGGCATTACATTTCTGTCAGAAACGGGAAACAATTCACCTGTTGACATAACATGGAGCAGCGCAGGCAGCGGCGCAGTAACATATAAATGGAAATTCGGAGCGCCGGGTATCGGATCCGTAATTTTAAGTCTGCCTTCGAATAACAGCGGAACCGCGACAACACTAACCGTAACTCCCGCTGCAGTGGACGGAATACTTGCTTCACTCGGACTTAATCCCGGAGATTCTGTTGCCGGACAATGGGCTGTATGGGCGTATGAAGGAAATGATTCTCTGAAGTCAACACAGACATTCAATATTACTTTCAAAAGAAAAGCGGTACTGAATCCATTTGCATTAGTATCGCCGCCGTCAGGTATCACTCTTGTCACATCTCCTGAAAATAATGCAAACGTAAATATCACATGGAGAAAATCAGTTAACGGCGCTAATTATAAATGGAAATTCGGAGCGCCGAATATAAACTCCGTGATTCTTATCGTACCGTCTAACGCTTCAGGTTCTGACACGGTTTTAACCGTAACTCCGGCTGCTGTCGACGGCATACTTGCTTCGCTGGGATTAAATCCGGGAGATTCGGTTTCCGGACAATGGGCTGTCTGGGCTTATAACGGAACTGATTCACTAAAGTCAGATCAGACATTTTCCATCACATTCAGAAGAAGTGCATTGAGCGCATTCAGTCTTTTATTTCCTCCGACGGGAATCACATTTCTGTCAAATCCGACAAACACGACTCCTGTTGATATAACATGGAGAAAGTCAGCGCCGGGCGTAACTTACAAATGGAAATTCGGAGCGCCGGGAGTAACTAACACAATACTTGATCTGCCATCTAATAACGGCGGAGCTGACACGGTTTTAACCGTAACTCCGGCTGCTGTTGACGGAATTCTTGCTTCGCTCGGACTTAATCCGGGTGATTCAGTGCAGGGACAATGGGCTGTCTGGGCTTATCTGAACGGCGACTCTCTGAAATCCGCGCAGACTTATAACATTACATTCAGACGTGATAATCAGATAGGAATAAATCAGATTGGAACGGAAGTGCCTGAAAAATTTTCACTGTCTCAGAATTATCCGAACCCGTTCAATCCATCGACTAAAATAAAATTCGGAATTGCAAAACAGGGATTTGTAACTTTAAGCGTAATGGATATTTCCGGAAGGGAAATAGAAAGACTAGTAAACGAAAACTTGTCAGCCGGAAATTATGAAGCGGTTTTTAACGGCAGCAATATTTCCAGCGGAGTTTATTTTTACAGAATACAGGCGGGTAATTTTACTGAAACAAAGAAATTTACTCTGATCAAATAAATCAGGTAAATCAATAACTCAAAAATATCCCTGCAGATCCCGTCTGCGGGGATGTTTTTTTAGATAAAATTTTTTAATCTGACTACTCAAGATTTAAAATACCTGCCGGGTCTTTTTAATATGAATATATTAAACTCTTTAATATTTTCATATATGTTCAAATTAAATTAATTTTTTCTCAGTAGTGTCACCGAAAATAATTTTTCAGGTTTATCTCGTTGAATCAGCCGCAAGAAATGAATCTAATAAATCATAGTTACAAATAATGCAGGGTCCTGTCTGAAATCATTTACTGCGTTTTTTTTCATAGTGAAGAGCTATTACTCCGCAGGTAAATGTTTTTGTTTCTAAGAGATTCAGTTTAGTTATCTCGGTTACTCCTTTAAACAAAGGAATGCCCTCTCCCAGCAACACCGGATTAACAAATATCCAGAACTCGTCAATCAGTCCAAGACTTAATAATGAATGAGAAGCGGAAGGACTTCCAAAGATAAGAATGTCTTTCCCGTCCTGTTCTTTTATTTTATTTATTCTGTCCGCAAGCTGATCGCTGATTACAATAGTATTGTCCTGTCCTTCTTTACTTAATGTCTTTGATAAAACAACTTTTGAAACTTTGCTGTACCATGCCGAATGTTCTTTGTCGTGTTTAGATGCGTTCGGTTTATTGCCGGCATCCGGCCAGTAACTCTGCATCATTTCATAAGTAACACGTCCGTACAGCGCAGTGTCAGCTTTTTCCGTCATCGTACCTACAAAGTCAAAAATCTCTTCATTTACATTTATCCAGTTTAACTCACCGTTAAGCCCCGCAGCAAATCCGTCAAGCGATGAGTGCATAAAAAAAATTAAGTTTCTCAATTTGCAATTAGTTTTTATTTTAAAAAAGTTAGTACATTCGTTTTACTGTATGTAGTTAGAAGTAAAAAGACTTACTGGGTTTTGAAAACGTTAAAGAAGTTTATGCTGTGGCGGGGAATTTTAAAACGAACCTGATTCGGACAATTTAACTTCCGCCCTGCAAAAAATATCTGTAATGCACGCAATCAATTCTGTTTATAAAATTGTGCCAGAAGCAGTTTTTATTTCCCGGCTGATATTTTCCCGATAAAAAATTTTCCCAATGGTGAGATTTCATAACCTATTGTATGGCTAATGGTTAAGCCTAAATTTTTTAGTTTTCGGATATTTAATTTCAGCCAATCCTTATCGAAACCTGTCAGCTTTGCAATACCTGAGGCATGTAAACCCGGGTTGTCATTTATCGCCAGTAAAATTTTTTTCGTCCAGCGCCCCTGCTTGCTGAGATTATCTAACCGTTCTAACTTTTCTTTTAAGTCGGTATACTGCGGCTCCGATAACCTGGTTTGTTCTCTTAATTTTATTCGCGGATCTGCGGAATGATAGCTGACAGATATTTTAAAAATTGTTCCCTTATTGTTTTTTGTAAAAGTTTTTATTAACTCCTCTTTGTCCGTAAATCCGGCATTAATTGCATCTGTATCGGTTATATTGTTTTCATTTACTGTTTCAACTTTACGGATTTCAATCTGTCCGATAGAAGTATTTAAAAGGCTTCCGGCTCTTACTGCAGCTTTTTGCCATCTGCGGAAAGCCAGTGTGATTTTCCCTGATTTTATTCCTTTTAAATGTATCTCTTTGAACAACATAGTTTTTGACTCTTTAAAAGTTAAATGATCGGATCACTGGACTTATACAAACCGCTAATAAAATCTCTTTGGATGCAGACGGTGTTTCGGAATTATATTTACGTTCCTCTTAAAATTTTTTCCATTTTTCTTCCTTTCGCCAGTTCATCTACCAGCTTGTCCAAATATCTTGCCTGTTTGGTTAAAGGATTTTCAATTTCCTCAATCCTGTAACCGCAGATTACCCCTGTAATTAATTCTGCGTTTGGGTTCAGTTTCGCCCGCTTAAAGAAAGTTTCAAAAGTTACTTTCTCATCAATGAGTTTTTTCAGTTCTTTTTCATCAAAACCGGTCAGCCACTTTATCACGTGATGCAGCTCGGCTTTTGTTCTGCCTTTGCTTTCGACCTTTGTTACGTAATGCGGATACACCGATGCGAATATCATTTTTGCAATACGCGCATCGTGTTCGGGTGTTGTTGTCATAATTTAAATTTAATTTTTAGTTTTCCTGTAAATGAATTCATTTGCCGCAATATTTTAAATCATCAATACTATAAAAGAATATTTATACGATTCTCTTTCCGGGCAATTAAGTCAATTAATATCTCTGACAAATTTTAAAGCTGTCTGTATCCTGATTTTATATCCAATCCGTTTTGCAGGATTTTTTCAAACACGACTGCGGCAGCGGCTATTGTGAGAGAAATAAAAACCGTTATGATACTCACTGTTACAAAACCCGCCGGGTCGTCATCTTTATTATGAAATAAAATTATATAAAGTCCTGCTGTTACAATTAAGATGCTCAATGCGATTGCGCAGTATTTTATACTCCTTAAAGTCATCACCGAGATTTGTGAAAACTCATTGCTTTTTCCGATATAACCGAGCAGTCTGAATGCCTTATAAAGCGCAATAAAAAACGGGACAGAAATGGCATAGCAATACAGGATGAACGGATCAGAATAAATGCTGAACAGATCTAAGTTTGCGGCTCTGCCCTCTGTCAGCGGAAACCGAATCATGACTGCTATCGCCGTAACTCCGGTTAGTATTATAACTCCCTGAAGAAATATTGCTGATCTTTTTTTCATAATATAGTTTTTTTATTGTTACAGATATCTGATTCAATTGATGCCGTCAGCCGCTTAATCACATATTGCTGTCAGCGCAGGTTTTTTTCTTTAAGTTCTCCTGCCAGTTTTATTGAATGTTCTAATGAGTTATTGTTATCCCAGTCGTGATGCGAAACGATTATGAATTCCGGATCAGGACATTTTCTCTGAACTTTTTTCAGAGTCTCTTCATATTCCAAAACGTTTGCATCTCCAAGGTAACCTAAATCCGTTGCATCAACTCCTTTAATCAAACAGCCGCCGTAAAGTATTTTCTCACTTTCAAACCAGACTATTATATTATCTGCTGTATGACCTTCCCCGGGATAATATACTTCAAATGAATGCTGTCCGACAGTGAAAACCGTGTCTTTCATCATTAAAAACTCTGCTCTTTTTTTGTTATTCTTTTTACTCAGTTCATCTGTAAGGACAGTCGTATAAGTTTTAATACCCTGTTTTTTATAATAATCAAGACCTTCGGTTCTGTCACTGTGCCAGTGTGTCGCAATGCAGATTATCACATTCTTATCATGCTTCTGTTTTATGCTGTCAAGCAAAGGCTGAAATTGCGTTGTGTCCCAGGGTGTGTCAAACAAAACAGCTCCGCTGTCTGTCAGGACATACATTCCGTTCGCCGGTATTTTATTGCCTTCGTAATTGCTGTAAGTCGTATAAATATAAAAGTCGCCGGTTAAATGTGAGATTTTAAGATTTTCTTCCTTAGTCTGACCGAAAATATTTTTCAGTGAGAAGATTAATGTTAAAATAAAAATAATTATGCGCATTCTGTATTATTGTCTGTTCGTATGTAATATTTTTAAAAATTAGTTCTAGTATCAGAAATTATTTTTTTGAAATATCTTCCGCAAGTCCGATTAAAATTCCTTCGACGCCTCGGATGTAGCAAAGCCGGTAAATGTTTTGATAATTAACTATTTCGCCGACAAGCTCGGCTCCGTGTTTTATCAGTCTGGAAACCAGTTCATCAATATTTTCAACAGCGAACATAACCCGCAGATAACCGAGTGAGTTCACGGGAGCAGTTCTGTGATCAGTTACTGTGTCCGGCGAAAGAAACCGTGAAAGTTCAAGCCGGCTTTGTCCGTCCGGAGTAACCATCATCGCAATTTCCACTGACTGCTTGCCCAGCCCGGTTACGCGTCCCGCCCATTCACCTTCAACCATTGACCGTCCTTCTAGCGTAAGTCCAAGTTCGGTAAAAAATGAAATTGCATCCTCAAGCGATTCCACAACGATGCCGGTATTGTGCAAGCTTAATGAATTATTTTTTGTCATAAGAAAATTTCATTTAAAAATCAGCAATGATAAGTTTTTTCATGCCCATCATTTTTTTAAATGCCCCGGGTTTTTTGCTAAGATCTTCCCAGTTTTCCGGGCATACCTGCCAGCTCAGTCCGTATTTGTCTTTCAGCCAGCCGCAAACGCTTTCCTCGCCGCCGTTTGCCGTGAGAGCATTCCAGTAGTAGTCAATTTCTCCCTGGTCTTTACAGGGTATCATCAATGAAATTGCTTCAGTGAATTTGAAAAACGGTCCGGCGTTGATGCCGATGAAACGCATTCCCAATATTTCAAATTCAACTGTCAGAATTTTTCCTGCAAAGTCTTTCTGAAAGTCAGCAAGACCGTCGGCTTCTGTCAAAGGATAATAAGTAGTGTTAATCAATTTTCCGTCCTTGAAAATTGACAGGTAATAATCGGCAGCTTCTTTTGCGTTGCCGTCAAACCAAAGGTTAGGAATTATTTTTTGCATGTTGTTGATATTAATTTAGTTTATCAAATATATGAAGTTTGTTTGATTTGTTGTATCCATTGAGTCTCCCGCATGAAATGAATCTCTGGATTTATGTGAATCCTGCGCGGGGACTCAATGGGAAAGTGTATACGCGCTGAGTCCCCGCGAAAATTTACCGTGTAATTATTCACTGTCAGTGCGGGTGACTCAGCACAAACAACATTTACTGTTGTGTCCATTGGGTCTCCCTCATGAATTGAATCTCTGGATTTATGTGAATCTTGTGCGGGGACTCAATGGAAAAGTGTACATGCGCTGAGTCCCCGCGAAAATTCACAGTGTAATTATTCACTGTCAGTGCGGGTGACTCAGCACGAACAACATTTACTGTTGTATCCATTGAGTCTCCCGCATGAATTAAATCTCTGGATTTATGTGAATCTTGTCCGGGGACTGTTGTATCCATTGAGTCTCCCGCATGAAATGAATCTCTGGATTTATGTGAATCCTGCGCGGGGACTCAATGGGAAATTGTATATGCGCTGAGTCCCCGCGAAAATTCACCGTGTAATTATTCACTGTCAGTGCGGGTGACTCAGCACAAACAACATTTACTGTTGTATCCATTGAGTCTCCCGCATGAAATGAATCTCTGGATTTATGTGAATCTTGCGCGGGGACTGTTGTGTCCATTGAGTCTCCCGCTTGAATTAAATATCAGGATTTATGTAAATCTTGCGCGGGGACTCAATGGGAAAGTGTATACGCGCTGAGTCCCCGCGAAAATTTACCGTGAATTTATTCACTGTCAGTGCGGGTGACTCAGCACGAACAACAGTGAATCCAGCGCGGGGACTCAATGGAAGCCCGCACAAACAACAAAGACAATTTGTGTTTCTTACGCTTATATTGTTAATTTTTTATAACACTTTACTGTTCACAAATTTCTTTCAGCTTATCGAGCGCTTTCGGAAAGCTCTGGCTCATATAATCTACAAAATCTTCCGTGGTATCTAAATCAACAGTAACGGTTGTAATTCCGTTTTTTTCTTCGAAGGAATAGTTTTCAAATCCGTTCGCCCATTTTTCCACTTCCGGTCCTTCCGTAATTTCCCTGTCAGCTTTTAAAAGTCCGTAATGCTGAATCGAAACAAACCGGTTGGGAATGTTTTCAGCAATCCTCGAAACCATTCCTCCCTTTTCACCTTTTTCATCTGTTCCGACAAAATGAATTTTATCTCCTTTATTCCATCCTCCTTCATATGTCGATGTCGGGTTGAATAAAGAAGTCCATTGCTCATAGGTTGATTTGCTTTTTGTGCCAAGCATAATTTCATATACTCTGGCAGCAGGGGCATTGACGCTCACTTTGAATTGTAATTTTTTCATATTAATAATATTTATTTAAATTAATCTTTCGGGTTTTTATTTTTTGTAAAAATCAAATGTCGTTACAATTCCTGTCCGATAAATAAAAGCGTGTTTGTTTCCGGAACGCCAATGTGTATTTCTCGCATTCCGTATTCTTGAGTAAACGGTTCTTTAACCTGCAGTCCGCTTAATTTTTCTTTGATTGTTTCCCAAAGTTTATCAATGTCGTCCACCTCCAGGTAAAATTCCATCTGTCCGATGTCTTGTCCTGCCTTCAGAATATGAATGCTCAAATTGTCCTTTTGATATATTGCATAAGTTTCAGTGTCCAATACAGGCGTAAAACTTAATAAGTCTTTAAAAAAACTTGCTGTTTTTGCAATGTTAAAAGACGGAATCATCGGGCTTATATATTTTGCTTTATACATAATCAGCTTTTGAGATATTTGTTTGGAACATTTTTTAATGGATACGAAACCTTGTATTGATGCTGGATTAAGTTCAAAACGGTTTCGTTTATTACCGTTTCGTTGCGGTGCATTTGTGGTAATAAACCCATCATAGCATAACTGATTGGATTTACCGAAGGTATCAGCGTTTCCCATTCGTAACCTTTGCCCCAAACAATACCCTGAACTGTTATATTCAGATCGGCTTTTTTCGAAAGTAAAAAATCAAGCATTTGTTTGGAGTTGTTGCTGTTTTGATTTACAGTATGGAAGATAGGGGTTTGTCCGCCAAAACCGTATTCATCTGTTCCTGATTTTGCGTTGATGTCGGCATTGTGTTTTACTAATACTTCTGCACAAGACAAATGATCAAACTCTGCACAGATATGTAATAGCGTAACGTTTTCCAAAGGTGTGTAAGCACACTTCAATGTATATTTGCCCGCAATAATTTCGGGATTTTCAATAATGAGTTTTTCAAGCTTGAAGCTGTCGTCAATCAAAACAGCAAGTAATGATTTGTCGTCAAACTGCATTCCAAAATCCACAAATAGCTTTACACAGTCCTTAAACCTCGGTGTCCGGGTATATTCACTTATCAGTTCTTCAATTAAAGGTTTGCCGTTGTATAATTGATTAGGACTAACTCCATTTTCAAAGCATTCTTTGATACCTTGAACGGAATGTAATTCTATGTCCGTAATAATTTTTTTGAAATAGTCCACGCTATTTACTAATATGTTTCAGGTTCAGGTTCATCAGTCTTAATGAGGAAGATAGTTAAAGCAGGTAAAATGTAAAAGTACAAGGGCATTCCAAACTTTATCAAAAAACTAAAAACAAGAAGTAGAAAGATGTGTAATGCAAAACTCCACTTGCCAATTAGTTTTTTCAATGAGTATGGTTGCTGTCTCGGCTCTAATTCCGGATTGTCCTGAATTTTGTTTGTAAAATTTAATTGACCAGCAAAGTCGGAATAACCTACTTCCAAAACTGAAAGAATCGATTTTAATGTATAACTACGGGGAATTACTTTGCCTGCTTCAATACGTTGTAATGTTCTCACATTGATATTGCATTTGGCGACTAAATCTTCCTGAGTTAAGCCTTTTGCCTTGCGTAGCTCAGCCAGTTTTGTTCCTAATTCTTGCTGTTTCATATTCTTAAATTTTATACTGCAAATTTAATTATGTTTGACTTTTTATGCAACGGTTTTTACCCGTATTTTACCCGACATTTACCTGACCTTTGATTGTTTAGGGGTGTCTGTACGGTTGCAGCTAATGTTTTGCGGGTTGGCATAGTAGCGGATTTTTAATATAAAAGTTCAATTGAAGAATGAAAGTTGAACCTTGCACAAATGTCCAATCGAACCTGTTCAGCCACGTTTTTGGCAATACCTTGTTAATTGCAGTTAAAATTTTATTCGGTATTCCAGGTTCGCAATAAAACTCCTTGTCAAGCCGTCTGGTCTTGCATCTCTAACAATGAAAGGCATTCCAACACTAAGCTGAATTATGTTTTTACTGTCTAACTCATAATCCAAGTAAACATTACCATTTAACGTAAGTCCTTGCGAGCCATTGATTTCTTTTTTAACATTAAATTCATCAGTGTATTTATCATTTGTCAAGTGATAGATTGGCAGAATACTTGGTGTCAATTTTAGTTTTGAATTTACGTTTATAGGATATGATACTCGCAGCAAAACATCACCGCTTCTTTCAAATTTGTTTGTTGATTGAAATGCTCTTAGTTTAGAATCAATTGGATAATTCGCAGCAATAAACTGATTGTCGTTTTGTGTTAAGGGCTGTTGAATAGCAGCTACGATTTGAATTTTCTTGATTTCATACCCAATGCCAAATATTAAATCAAAAGTCCCTAAACTTGATTGGTAGTCCATTGGAAGAGGGAGATTGTTGCTGGTTTTATTAGCTTTCGATAAAGGTATTTTTGCCCCTAACGTAAATTTTAATTTTTCACTTGCCATATAGTTGGCATTTGCAAAAATGTCTGAAAGTCCAAATACAGATATTCCATTTCCGTTTTGAGCAAGGGTTGTCAATTTTACGTCAATTCCAAATTTCTTAGTAAGTTGTCTGTTATACTCTAAATAGCTTCCATAAACAGATATAGAGTTGTCTGCCTTACCATAGAAAGCACCAATTTTAAATTGATTATTTACGTTCTTTGAACTGTCTGTATAGTTAGGTTTTAAACTGTTAATAGTGCAAAAACCAGCGTCACTACAGCCTTGTCCATAAGAATATGTACTACCCAAAGTGAACAAAGTCACTGTCAATAATATAAATTTCAATTTTGTCAATTTTGATTGTTGTTGAGTTTGTCATTAATTACCTGTAACGTTTTGGCGCTTGGCGAAGGAGGCGATTTCCACCACAAATGTTGATGCGGAGAACTAATGCTTGATTAACCACAAATGTGTCTGCGGAGCACTGAACCGCCACTTTTGCCAAACCGCTGTTAGCTGTGGTTTTTATTGTTTTAGCGTCCATTTTAAGTCGTTGAACTGTTTTAGATATTCACTAGAAATGATGTTACTGAATGCAATGTAAACGTTTTCGAAATCCTGCTTTCTTAAGTTTTCCGTATGAGCTGCTTTGTTTCTATATTGTCTAAGAATTGCCCAAATTCTGAGTAGTTCGTCATAGTCTGATATTTCAGATGGTAGATTACCTTCTTTAAGAAATGTCTGGATAACAAGTTCGGACTCACCAATACCTGGTGCTATCCATTTAGTTCCGTAGCCTTTATTGAAGTCTATGGGTCTAGGGTTATTAATTACACTTGCGGATGGAGTAATCTTGTATTCGCTATTGTCTTCTTTATGCTTTTTGAAATAAGTTGGCATTTCAATATTTAATGTCTTCCTAAACCAATGAACTAAGGAGAGATTAGTTTCAATCTCAAAGATTTTACAAAGGCTTATAATTAAAGGTGAATAATCAATGCTTTCATCATTGTCAAATCTATTATGACGCATTCTTGTTTCCCTATTAGCAATATGTTGAAAATGTTGCAATTCGTTATTCAGAGGTTCAAAAAATGGAAATACTTTGTTAAACGTTTTCAAAATTATTTTGCTTTCACTTTCACATCTTTCGTCAATAGTAATTTCTTGATTTAGGTTAGGTCTAGAAAAGTTCGATAAACACCCAAGTAAAAAGAGGTTCAGTTGTTCATATCTTGTTGGGTCTCTTTGTAAATCTTTGTTCTCTAAAAATTTGGTAATAACATTCCCAATTTGAATTTCAGCAATTCTTCTGTCGTGGGAGTTTCTGTTTTCTGAAACTACAAATGCTAAAAAATCAGATAAGGTTTTTGCTAAAGACTCTTCATTGCTTATTTGATAACTTCCACCACATTTATCAATATCCTTAATCATCTTATTAAAATCTGAATCACTTATCAAGCTGAAATATTTTTCTTTTTGAGATGAGAAATATCCGATTTCAGTCATTTGACTTTTAAGATGTCTTGAGCAGGTCTTTACAACGCGAATTTGATTGAATTGAAAATTATTGGTTAAAATTATTACTGGTAGGTCATCAAAATCAATATTGAGAGCCTGTGCTATAGAATAAGTTGAAATGCTTTCATCACTTGTTTTATAAGAATTCATTGGAGATAAAAGTTTGTCAGTCTCCCAAATGCCAAAATAGTCCCTTCTCTCGTTTCTTTCAATCCAATTACGAGGTGGGTCTGTAAGGGCAAAAAACAAAAAATCACGTCCTGTTAGAAAGTCTAGTCTTTCAAATGAGTTCCTTAATGTAAAATGGAATTCTGCATGTGATTTTGGGTCATGTAGGATAAGTCCAAACAGTTTAAATCTATCCAATATCTTTTTAGTCTCTTCTAAAATTGGTCTGTCCGCACCATAACCTAGTGCGTTTAACATACTGTATTTTGATAAAAACATTCCCATATTATCGTCTTTTTAAAATCACAGCTAACGTTTTGCAGCTACCCGAAGGGCGGGACTTTTACCACAATAATTGATTTGAAAATCTAATGTTTGATTAACTACCGAACTGTCTTTGGAACACGAAACCCCGCCTTTTGGGTAGTTGCTGTTATCGGTTCGGGCTTCCTTATTTTCTTCATTCATATTCTTATTAGTTGTCAATGTTTTCGTCAAACTGAACTTTGTTCTTAATCCATCCAATTATTGTCGGAACGCTAAAATTGAAAGTCTTTATGCTTTTAAATTTTTCCAAAACCATATTAATAATGTTCTCAGAAACTTCTTGGTTCATTTCTGGGAAAGTTATTGTCTGAGGAAAATTTATTGTGGCTTGTGTCAAGTTTTGGTGTCTATTGCCCAATCCTGTGTCAAACATATGGTGAAAGTCCATTCTGCTTGGAACAAGTTGTCTAACGTGTCCTTCAAGCTTGTCTAAGTTTGAAAGCAGTTGAACATAATTTGACAATTCACTTAGTTCATTGTCCATTTGGCTGTCGGTTTCTTTGTTATAAACAAGTCCAGCCAATGTTTGAAGTCTGCCATAATATCTCAATGGCAATGGATGAGGGGTGTCCCCAATTGCTTCGTTAAAGAGTTTTTTAATTTCTACTTTCATTTTATATCCATTTATTTTTTGTTCTGTTGTTGTTTAGCCTGACCGATAACGTTTTGCGGCTTGGCGTAGTGGCGGATTTTTAGCACAAAAGTTCAATCGAAGCACTGCACTTTGATTAAGCACTAAACTGTCATAGAAGCACGTCACCCGCCATTTCGCCAAACTGCTGTTATCGGCTGCCCTTCTGTCTTTCGTCTTGCTACTCGCCATAGATTTCTTTTAATATCTCGTTTAATCGTGTGTTTAAGTCTCCGTTTAAGTCACTGTTTGGAACATTTAAAGCATTTAGCACTTCTTGAAAACGTTTGTAACCACCGTCATTACGCAATTCTATCCATTGAACATTTAGCATTTCCGCTTGTTGTTTGTTTTTATCAGAAAGTTTGTCAGCTAAAAAAATTGCTGGCTCTCTTGCAAAAATTGCGTCTGCACTTTCTGGATTTCCTTTGCCCATTAACTTTACTTCTGTTCTAAGTTTTTTACCATCTTTTGAAAGCACGTAAAAATCAACTTCTCTGAAACTGTCGGGATTACCATCTTGAGCGTGATACTCAAACGGAACATTGAAAAGCATACAAAGTGTTGTCATTAACGGCTTCTCAACTTGTTTTCCTACTGCACTCCACATTCCACCACGAATTTCCGCACGTTTAACTGCTATGGTATTTATTACAATTAAACTCTCTGCAACAGTCAAATCAACTGCAACGTCCTTGAATTTTATTGAAAGTTTTATTTCAAAATTATTGCCGTTGGAAACTAAATCATTGATTGTCTTTTGCAACCTGTTGTAATTGTCATATGATGCTTGAATTACAACTTCTTTTTTCGATGAATTGAAAGCATTTGTAATTGATTTCATATTCAATCCCGAATTGATTGCAATTTGTTCTTTTGGCAAATCAGGATTGAGAAATACTTTTTTATACCAATCGGATTGTTCTCCTAATGTATTAATTTTGGCGTAAACAACTTGCTTGAAAAAGCTAATGCAGTAGTATAAAAATATCTCGTCAATTATCACCAAAACTTCGTCTCTGTAATCTTGATTTGAAATTACTTTTTTGATGATATTTTTCTTTGCGTCTGTGTTTAATGGCATAATTACTTTATCGTTTCTTTAAACTCGTCAAGGGTTAAAAATTTTGTTTCAATAGTGTCGAACATCTCCTTTGATTTTTTTGATTTCATATAATCAAAGTATGTTTCATCTTTCTCTGTCAGGAAAAAATATCGTCCTAAACTTTTTGCAGTTTTGCCCATCGTTCCGCTACCGCCAAAAGGGTCAAAAACTAAGTCGCCTTTGTAAGAGTAATATTGAATAACTCGTTTGCAAAGCTCAACCGGGAAAACTGCTGAATGAACTTTGTCAAAACAAGGGTCAATTTTCCAAACATTTGTTGTCTCGTATCCTTCGGGAACTTTGCTGTCTTGAACTGTTTGCCAATCATATTGGCGAATGTTCCAATCTAAAAGTTTTTCAGTTGATTTTCTGTAAACCATCAGATACTCTGTAACTGAATTTGGTTTGTAACCAAGAGGCTTTCTGTGTTGCTGAAAGCCGCCAATGCGATTTTTGACACTTGCTTCGGGTTTCATCCAAACAATGTCGTCAATAAACTCCCAACCCATTTCCATTAAGTAAGGATGAATGTCGAAAGGAATTGGATAGCGTTTACTGCTGTGTGCTCTGCTAATTCTCGGAATTATTATTGGCGAAGTATTTACAATTAAAAATCTGCCTTCTTTTGTAATACGATGAACTTCTCTAAATACGTCAGCAAGAAATTCTAAGTATGCTTTGTAGCTTGGGTAAATTGAATAATCTCTTGCATTGTAGTATGGTGGTGATGTAAATGTCAAATGAATACTCTCGTCTTTGAGTAATTTCATTGTTTCAATCGTATCGGCATTAACAACAAAATTTTTCAAGTAGTCATAACTCTCGGTGTGTGGTTGAGCGTTTTTGTCTTTCTGTTCTGCGAAATATTCTTTGTAGATAACTGTCCGAACCATTTCGTTTTCGTGATTGAGCAATGGTTTTAAACTGTCATCAACTTTATTGTCTCCTTTGAAAACAAGCAGCCCACGAATGGCTTGGCATACAATTTTGGGGTCGTTGTCTTGCAGGATTTCTGTCAAGATATTTTGCCCTTTTTTTGTTCTCATTCTTCCGATTGACGACACGGCTTCACGTCTTACGTTTGTGTCGCTGTCGTTTAAGGCCGTCTGTTTGAGAAGTGGCAAATATTCTTCATTTCCCAATTTTCCTATGGTCTTAATTGCCCAAAGTCTTACTGTCGGGTTTTTATGACCAAGTAAGTCAGGAAGGAAACTTCCGTCAAAGTCTTTCGGTAATTGCCCTAAGTTTTCAAGAATGAAAGTCAAAGAACCGCTGTCCCGATAGTCTTTCACAAGGTGTCCAATAGCACCGTTGCCGTTGTTTTTCAGGTCTTTGATATATTCTTTTGTCAGCATTGTTCTTTTGTTAATTAATGGTCTCCAAAGTTACTTTTTTAGCTGTCAAAACTCACTACAAATTGCTTTAAGTTTTAAACAGTTTATCAATTTCAGTCAGTTGAGTTTGATGTTGCACTGTCGCAAAAATAGGGTTGCCCATAACGTTTTGCAGCTACACGCAGGTGGGGCTTTTTAGCACTGAACTTCATAAAAAGTACTGAACTTGGATTTAGCACTTCACTTTCATAGAAGCACTGAACCCCCACTTGCGTGTAGGTGCTGTTATGCGGTCGGCTTTCGATTTCAGTCAGTTTTATCATTGTCTTTAACAGCAATTTGTCCCGGCTTGAATGGATGGACATTTCACTGTTCCATAGCTACAAAATACACAACAGTCGCCCTGTTTTGGCTTTAATACCTTTTTGCAGCTTTCGCACTCGTAAAAATATTGGCAAGCGTCTGTCGGCATAGTTTCTTCTTTCTTATGTCCACATTCAGGGCAAGTGATAGTTGATTGCAGGATTATGTTCATTTTATTTCTTTTTTGTCGGTTACGGAATAGCCTGTTTTAGTTATGGCTTTTTCTATCTCTTGAATGTCGGTTTGAGTTCTATCAAATTCTATGATTGCGTTGCCGTTGTCGTAAGAAACATTCGTCTTAATTATTCCTGTCAGTTTATTTACTTCGTGATTTACGTTTTCTTCACAACCTGCACAAGTCATTCCGTTAATTGTAAATTCTGCTGTTTTAATGTTTGATTGGTCGGTTATGATTGTTTGACTTTCTGTCTTTGGAAAGAATATGTGGACATAACTTGGAAACGCAAGCATCAGTCCTGCAAAAACTGTTACGAAACCCAAAAACTTTTTTGTCTGAATAAAGGGTGTTTTTTTAGTTGTGTCGCAGCAGTCAATTTGTTTTTGAGGTTTCAGTTTTTGATACCAAGCAAACGCAAGAACCAAAACTGTCAAGCCAATTAAATATGGTCTGAATGGGTCAAGCCAAGAGAAAGTAGAAGCAAGTCCACTTGTTCCAGCCAACAGAGCCAAAACAGGTGTAATGCAGCATAGTGATGCCGAAATTGCTGTCAAAAGTCCAAGTCCTGCAAGTTTATTATCTGATTTCATTTTCTTACTGTCAATGTCGTTGGTTGTTGTCTTTTAAGCTGCCGCATAACAATTAAATATACGAAATAAAAATCATCATTTATGCGTAAATCACACATAACCTCTGTAGATTCACGCAAGTCTCGATTGCGTAAATTTTCAAAGAATTTTATCCAAAGGCGATTGTATCTTGCTGATATGTTCATTACTCACATGCGTATAAATCATCGTTGTCCGAAGACTCTGATGCCCAAGTAATTTCTTTATTGAAAGTATGTCCGTCCCTCCCTCAAGCAAATGTGTGGCAAATGAATGTCTGAGCGAATGTACGCTTCCTTTCTTTTTTATTCCGGCTCTGGATTTTGCTTTCTTTAATATTTCCTGAATGCTTCTCAGACTGTACATTCCGCCGCTTTGTCCCTCGAATAAATATTCCTTCGGCTTGTAAATCTTATAATAATCTCTCAGCATCAGAAGCAGTTTTTCACTTAGCATTACTATCCTGTCCTTTCTTCCCTTTGCCTGACGGATGTTGATAACCATCCTCTGTGAATCAATTTCGGAGATCTTTAAATTAACAATTTCTGAAATTCTTAATCCTCCGGCATAAGCTAAACTTAATATCGATTTGTGTTTCAAATTATTTGCCGCATCTATTATCTGTCTTACCTCCTCAGCAGAAAAAATCCCCGGAAGCTGAAACGGTTTCTTCGCTCTCGGAATGTCATATAATTCTTTAGGACGGTTTAAAACTTTTTCATAGAAAAACTTAACAGCGTTTATGATCTGATTCTGTTCCGATGCGCTCAATTGCCTGCTGCTTCGCAAATGCATAAGATAATTTATGATCTCTTCCTTATTTATCTGAGAAGGCTTCTTTTCTGAAAAATAATTCAGATAAGGTATAAAGTGATTTCTGTAATTATTAATAGTGTTCACTGAATAATTCTTTAATTCAAGCGTTTCAATATAATTCTTTAATGCCGTTTTAATCATTGTATTCATACCTCGTCCTGTTTATTAAATTAAACCATTATCTCCGCCCGCTCACAACTCCGTTAACTGACTCACATGATGAAAAAAATTTTTAATGTGTCAGCATTTAATATCCGAATTTTATTGAAGTCTTTTTCCTGTGAGTATAAGTACTGCTTTCATATGTATCTGTCCGTCAAAACATTTGTAAAATAAATTATTGCAGAAGTAATTTCAATTATATTTTGATATACCTCAGCTTTGTATGTTTCCTATGTTTCCATAGAGTCTCCCGCATGAAATGAATCTCTGGATTTATGTGAATGTTGTGCGGTGACTGTCGTGTCCATTGAGTCTCCCGCATGAAATGAATCTCTGGATTTATGTGAATCCTGCGCGGGGACTCAATGGAAAATTGTATATGCGCTGAGTCCCCGCGAAAATTCACCGTGTAATTATTCGCTGTCAGTGCGGGTGACTCAGCGCAAACAACGTGTAAACGTTTTACGTCGTGTCCATTGAGTCTCCCGCATGAAATGAATCTCTGGATTTATGTGAATCTTGTGCGGGGACTGTTGTGTCCATTGAGTCTCCCGCATGAAATGAATCTCTGGATTTATGTGAATCTTGTGCGGGGACTCAATGGAATTGCATGTATACGCGCTGATTCCCCGCGAATATTCACAGTGCAATTATTCACTGTCAGTGCGGGTGACTCAGCACGAACAACGTGTAAACGTTTTACGTCGTGTCCATTGAGTCTCCCGTATGAAATGAATCTCTGGATTTATGTAAATCCTGCGCGGGGACTGTTGTATCCATTGAGTCTCCCGCATGAAATGAATCTTTGGATTTATGTGAATATTGTGCGGGGACTCAATGGAGAATTGTAAACGCGCTGAGTCCCCGCGAAAATTTACCGTGATTTTATTCAATGTCAGTGCGGGTGACTCAGCGCAAACAACGTGTAAACGTTTTACGTCGTGTCCATTGAGTCTCCCGCATGAAATGAATCTCAGGATTTATGTATATCTTGTGCGGGGACTCAATGGAAAATTGTATATCGCTGAGTCCCCGCGAATATTCACAGTGCAATTATTCAATGTCAGCGCGGGTGACTCAGCGCGAACAACAGTGAATCTTGCGCGGGGACTCAATGGAATTGCATGTACATGCGCTGAGTCCACTAATTGTAAAATAAATGGGTTAACATTCTGTTTAGCATGTTAACCCAATATCATAAAACCGCTGCCTGAAGCCGGGTTTCTATTTCAAATCAAATCGGTCAGCATTCATAACCTTTGTCCACGCATTTATAAAGTCCTGAACAAATTTTTCCTTGTTGTCGTCCTGAGCATAAAACTCGGAATAAGCACGTAAAATAGAATTTGACCCAAAAATCAAGTCCACCCTGGAGGCAGTCCACTTTGTTTCGCCGTTTTTTCTGTCAACAATGTAATAGAGATTTTCTTCAACGGGCTGCCATTTGTAATTCATGTCAGTGAGATTCACAAAGAAGTCATTCGTAAGTAATCCAACTTTATCAGTAAATACACCGTGTTTTGATCCGTTATAATTAGCGCCTAATACACGCATACCACCTGTCAGTACTGTCATTTCAGGCGCTGTTAATCCCATTAACTGCGTTCTGTCAATCAATAATTCCTCGGCTTTAACTGAATAATTCTTCTTTAACCAATTGCGATATCCATCATAAATTGGCTCAAGATACCGGAAAGATTCTATATCGGTCATTTCCTGCGTGGCATCTCCCCTGCCGGATGCAAAAGGAACTTTAACTTTATAACCGGCATCATTAGCTGCTTTTTCAACTGCAGCAGTTCCGCCTAAAACAATCAGGTCAGCAATACTTACTTTTTTCTTAAGCGATGACTGAATTTCTTCAAGTTTCTTTAAAGCTTTTTTGAGTTTTTCAGGCTCATTCCCTTCCCAGTTAATTTGCGGCTCTAATCTAATTCTTGCTCCGTTGGCTCCGCCTCTGTAATCCGAGCAGCGGAAAGTACGCGCACTGTCCCATGCTGTAGTGATGAGTTCAGCTGAAGTTAAACCGCTATTGAGTAATTTACCTTTCAGGTCTTCAATTTCTGTCTCAGAAAGTGTATAATCAACTGAGGGAATTGGGTCCTGCCAGATTAAATCTTCCTTTGGAACATCTGCACCCCAATAACGAGTTTTTGGACCTAAATCTCGATGGGTTAATTTAAACCACGCTCTGGCAAATGTTTCTTCAAAGTATTCCGGGTCTTTATAAAATCTTTCAGAAATTTTTCTGTATTCAGGATCCATTTTCATGGCCATGTCTGCATCGGTCATAATTGGATTTCTGCGAACTCCTTTAATGTGCGCATCAAAGGGTTTGTCTTCTTCTTTACAGTTAACCGGTTCCCATTGCCATGCACCTGCAGGGCTTTTCTTCGATTCCCATTCATAATTCAGAAGCAGATGAAAATATATATGATTCCATTTGTCAGGAGTAGTAGTCCATGCGCCTTCAAGTCCGCTTGTAAGGGTATCTTCAGCATTTCCTTTTCCGCCCGTGTTCATCCAGCCAAAACCCTGTTCGTAAATTTCTCCGCCTTCGGGATTAGCTCCTAACTTTGACGGATCTCCATTACCGTGCGCTTTGCCAACGGTGTGACCTCCAGCAGTTAAGGCAACCGTTTCTTCATCATTCATCGCCATTCGCAGAAAGGTAGTGCGAACATCCTGTGCTGTCCGCAATGGGTCGGGATTACCATCCACGCCTTCGGGATTTACATATATCAGACCCATTTGTACTGCAGCTAACGGATTTTCCAATGAATTCCTGTTACTGCTGTCTGTATATCTGGATTTACCCAGCCATTCTTTTTCTGAACCCCAGTTAATGTCTGTTTCGGGATGCCAAATATCTTCACGTCCGCCCGCAAAGCCGAATGTTTTAAAGCCCATGGATTCATACGCCATGTTTCCTGCAAGAACATACAAATCAGCCCATGAAATTTTGTTTCCGTATTTCTTTTTTATAGGCCAGAGCAATCTTCGGGCTTTGTCTAAGTTGGCGTTGTCGGGCCAACTGCTTAACGGAGCAAAGCGTTGATTACCGGTATTTGCACCTCCGCGGCCATCAGTAACTCTATAAGTTCCTGCCGCATGCCATGCCATACGTATCATCAATCCGCCATAATGTCCCCAATCAGCAGGCCACCAGTCCTGACTTTCAGTCATCAGTTTTTTCAAATCTGTTTTTAAAGCATCAAGATCAAGTTTTTTAAACTCTTCTTTATAATTGAAATTTACATCAGTCGGTTTTGTTTTAATGTCGTGCTGATGCAAAATGTCAAGATTTAGCGCATTCGGCCACCAATTCATTACAGAGTTGTGTGTTTCTGTGTTTGCCCCAAGATGAAACGGGCATTTTCCGTTTGTTGTATCCATGTAGTTTATATTTAATTATTTTTAAATTCTCCTGTTATTTGCAGTGAGATGTCTTTTACCTTAAATCCTTTGATTTTTTTCTTCGAGAAATAATCAGCAATAATTTTATCAAGTTCAGGGTCATCAAAATCCTCAATTTTATCTGTATCAGAACAATATAAATGATGGTGCTTATGTATCATAGCGTCATATCGCATCACATCTTTTTCATTTTTTACTTTTTTCAGTAACCGGTTTTCGACCAGCGAGTCGAGGATTTTGTATACTGTCCCGACAGAAATGCTGGGATGGTTTTTTTTTATAGAGTCAATGATATTTTCGGCTGTCGGATGGTTTTTCAGATTTACCACCGCCTCATAAATGGCAATCCGCTGAGGTGTTACTTTTAAACCTTTTTGTTTAAGTTGTTCCCGGAAATATTCAGTTGACATTGTCATGAACAGATAATTATTCTGTAGAGATAATAATTCTCTTTTAGAAATAATTCAATTTAAAAAAAATTACATGGGTAAGGTTTCCATATAAATCTGTTGCAGGGACTGTTGTGTCCATTGAGTCTCCCGCATGAAATGAATCTCAGGATTTATGTGAATCTTGTGCGGGGACTGTTGTGTCCATTGAGTCTCCCGCATGAATTGAATCTCAGGTTTTATGTAAATCCTGTGCGGGGACTCAATGGGAAATTGTATATACGCTGAGTCCCCGCGAAAATTTACCGTGAATTTATTCGCTTACAGTGCGGGTGACTCAGCACGAACAACAGTAAATCCTGTGCGGGGACTGTTGTGTCCATTGAGTCTCCCGCATGAATTGAATCTCAGGATTTATGTATATCTTGTGCGGGGACTCAATGGGAAATTGTATATCGCTGAGTCCCCGCGAATATTTACCGTGATTTTATTCGCTTACAGTGCGGGTGACTCAGCACGAACAACGGTAAATCCTGTGCGGGGACTGTTGTGTCCATTGAGTCTCCCGCATGAAATGAATCTCTGGATTTATGTGAATCTTGCGCGGGGACTCAATGGAAAATTGTATATCGCTGAGTCCCCGCGAAAATTTACTGTGATTTTATTCAATGTCAGTGCGGGTGACTCAGCTCAAACAACAGTAAATACTGCACGGGGACACAATGGGAAATTTTATATGCGCTGAGTCCCCGCGAAAATTTACCGCAAATTTATTCGCTTACAGTGCGGGTGACTCAGCACGAACAACAGTAAATCCTGCGCGGGGACTGTTGTGTCCATTGAGTCTCCCGCATGAATTGAATCTCAGGTTTTATGTAAATCCTGTGCGGGGACTCAATGGGAAATTGTATATGCGGGTACATACGCTGAGTCCCCGCGAAAATTTACTGTGATTTTATTCAATGTCAGTGCGGGTGACTCAGCTCAAACAACAGTAAATACTGCGCGGGGACTGTTGTGTCCATTGAGTCTCCCGCTTGAATTGAATCTCAGGTTTTATGTAAATCCTGTGCGGGGACTCAATGGGAAATTGTATATGCGGGTACATACGCTGAGTCCCCGCGAAAATTTACCGTGAATTTATTCGCTTACAGTGCGGGTGACTCAGCTCGAACAACAGTAAATCCTGTGCGGGGACTGTTGTGTCCATTGAGTCTCCCGCATGAATTGAATCTCAGGATTTATGTAAATCCTGTGCGGGGACTCAATGGGAAATTGTATATGCGCTGAGTCCCCGCGAAAATTTACCGTGAATTTATTCGCTTACAGTGCGGGTGACTCAGCACGAACAACGGGTATATGCGCTGAGTCCCCGCGAAAATTTACCGTGATTTTATTCAATGTCAGTGCGGGTGACTCAGCGCGAACAACGGGTACATACGCTTGTGTCCATTGAGTCTCCCGCTTGAATTGAATCTCAGGATTTATTTAAATCCTGTGCGGGGACTCAATGGGAAATTGTATATGCGCTGAGTCCCCGCGAATATTCCAACGGAGCGGGAAGTTCAAAGGGACTGAAAAATAATCTCACTTTTTATAATACATTATAATAACTATTTTATTGCACTTAACATACGTTTCATAAAGTAAACCTGTAAGAATATTAACAGAAAAATATTTGTCCGATTAAAACAATTTATCCATATAATAAAAAAGTATGAAAATATTTATTGACACGGCAAATCTCGACGAGATCCGCGAAGCAGCCGCTATGGGAATTCTCGACGGAGTTACTACAAATCCGTCTCTGGTTTCAAAGGAAGGTCATAAAGATTTCAGATCGATGCTCGAAAAGATCTGTGCAATGGTGGACGGCGATATCAGTGCTGAAGTAGTTTCGACTAAATGCGAAGACATCCTGAAGGAAGGTAGAGAGCTTGCGAAAATTCATAAGAACATTGTCGTAAAAGTGCCTTTGATCAAAGAAGGTCTGAAAGCCGTAAAGGTTTTCAGCGAAGAAAATATCAGAACCAACGTAACCCTCTGTTTCTCGGCGTCTCAGGCGGTGCTCGCCGCTAAAGCCGGAGCTTATATTATCAGCCCGTTCGTCGGAAGACTGGATGACATTTCTCAAAACGGAATGGAACTGATCGGACAGATAGTTCAGATATACGGAAATTATAATTACCGCACTCAGGTTCTCGTTGCGTCTGTCAGACATCCGATACATTTTGTAGAAAGCTGTCTGCTCGGAGCTGAAATAGCAACGATGCCTTTTAAAGTAATAGAGCAGCTTGCAAAGCATCCGCTGACAGATATCGGTCTTGAAAAATTTCTGAGCGACTGGGATAAGCTTCAGAAGAATTAAGAAAAATTTTAAAAAACATTACTTGAAGAAAACAGCTTTTTACAATATTCACAAAAGTCTCGGAGGTAAGTTAGTTGAGTTTGCGGGATTTGAAATGCCTGTTCAGTATGAAGGCATTATCGCCGAACATAAAGCAGTCCGCGAATCGGCGGGAATTTTTGACGTGTCTCATATGGGTGAAGTCGAAGTGAGAGGAAAAGACGCGTTTGATTTTGTGCAGAGGATCACGACCAATGATGTTTCGAAACTTGAGAAAGGCGATGTGCAATATTCGGCAATGTGTCTGAAAGACGGCGGGATAGTCGATGATTTGCTGGTTTATAATTTCGGCGGACATTATATGCTTGTGATAAACGCCTCGAATATTGATAAGGATATAAAATGGATGGAAGAAAATCTTTCAGGCGATGTAACTTTAAAAAACATTTCCGATGAAACTTCTCTGCTCGCTGTTCAGGGAAAAAACTCTATAAACATACTTCAAAAGCTGACAGACATTGATCTTTCCCAAATGGAATACTATAAATTCGCCGAAGGCAAAATAGCCGGTCAGGACGCAGTGATCTCACACACAGGTTATACAGGAGAGAAAATTTGTTTTGAAATATATTCATCATCAGACGTTGAAAAATCTGAAGCTCTCTGGAATGCAATTATGGAAGCTGGAAAGGAATACAATTTAAAACCTGCGGGACTCGGAGCGAGAGATACTCTCAGACTTGAATATGCTTTCAGACTTTACGGCAATGATATGGATGAATCGAACAATACAATTGAAGCCGGACTCGGATGGATCACTAAAACAGACAAAGGTGATTTCAACGGAAAGGAAGCGATATTAAAAGCTAAAGAAAATCCCGAAAGGAAATTAGTGGGATTCGTAGTGGAAGACAGAATGCCGGCGAGACACGGACAGGAAGTTTTTTCCGGAGATGAAAAGATCGGAATAGTAACAAGCGGCAGTCTTTCTCCTATGCTTAATAAAAATATCGGCATGGCTTACATTAAAAAAGGATTTAACAAAACCGGAACTCCGGTGGAAATTTCAGTAAGAGATAAAAGAATCAAAGCAACCATTACCAAGACACCGTTCTTACAGTGAAAATGTTTAGACCGGATAAAATTAATTAAAGAGCACACAGAAAGGGTTACATAACAGTAAAATGAAAAGTATAAATATTCTATTAACGCAGTCGTTCATACAGGATGATCTCATTCTGAAAGACAAGAACGTTATAATATTAGACGTGCTGCGCGCAACCACTACAATGACCATAGCGCTTGCAAACGGAGCAAAGGAAATAGTCCCGACAGAAAGCATTGCAACGGCAGTGCGGGTTGCAAAAGGTTCTAAGAATTCAATGCTGTGCGGAGAGAGAAACGGAAAAGTCGTGGACGGATTTAAGCTGGGAAATTCACCGGCGGAATATACTCCTGAAGTAATAAAGGATCACTCTCTGATTTTCAGTACGACAAACGGAACGCTTGCCATCATCAAGTCAAAGTTTGCTAAGAACTGCGTGCTTGCGAGTTTTCTTAATATATCCGCAGTAGTGGATTATGTTAATTCGATAGACGAGGATTTTACAATAATATGCGCAGGCAAGCTGAATGAGTTTTGTCTTGAAGACGCAGTGTGCGCGGGAATGTTACTCAGCAAACTCAGCGAAGGTAGGAATCTGGAAATGAAGGATTCTGAGATCGCAGCGTTAAACTTGTGCAATGATCTTGCAATGCTGCTCAATGTACCTTCCGAAGAAAAGATTCTGAGAATGTTTAATATGTCAGAGCACGGAAAGTATCTTACTTCTATAGGATTCGGAACTGATCTGGAAATTGCAGCTAAAATAGATTCATATCCTTTTATTCCGTTATTCAGAAACGGTGTGGTAAAGTTCAAAGAAATGTTTGAAGGCGAAAACACCCAGAAGTCAAAAATGAAACGCGTTAACATAGGTCCGAAGAAAGAGGAAGTAAAAGAAAAATAGGCGAGTAAAAATTTTCTAATTTAATTTTTAGAAATGAAACAAAGCAAAAAATCCCGCTTACCTAAGAAGACAGCCGTAACCAAAACGGCAAACGGCAGATCTTCAAAAGAAGATATAACAATTTCCGAAGATTTTAAGAAACAGCTTTTAGGTTTTCTAATTTCAATTTTCGGATTAATGATATGCCTGTCCGTACTTTCATATTCCGATAAAGACCAGGCGACTCTGGAGCGTCTCAGCTTTTTAAGCATTTTCAAAAAAGAATCCTATTCGGCTGCGTTTGTTACATACAACTGGCTCGGAATAGCCGGCGTGTATCTGTCTGATTTTCTTGTCAATAATTTCTTCGGATACTTCTCACTGATTATTTCAATAATATTTCTTGCATTCGGCGTTACGCTGATCGCAAAAAAACCATTGGGCAGAACAGTTCAGTTCAGCATATATGCGTCACTTCTGATGATGATGACTGCATCAATGTTTGCACTGCTGAGGATATTTTCCGGACCGGATTTTATTTCACAGAAACTTAGCGGTACTACCGGAGATTATTTCGCATCAATATTTTATCACACGCTGGGCAGCGTAGGCGCGGCGGTATTCTTTTCCGTCTCGATAATTCTGCTTTCATTCCTTCTGATTGACGGAAATATCATTAAAACAATGGTGAGGTTTAAATTATTCTTTGAAGGTGTTATAGAAAAATTTAAAAAGGAAAAAACCGATCTTGTAACACAGAAGGAAATAAAGAATAAAGCGGTAATTCCCGATGACGTACCGGCTGAAGACAGCGAACTTGAAGAGGCGTTAAAGAAAGAACGGGAGAGGATTCTTAAAAATAAATATTTAAAGAAAGAAGATATCAATGCGGCGGGCGAGTCCGGGCTTATTAAAGAAACGGAGATCAACAGACCGAAACAGGATGATCCTTCACAGATCGTTATCAAAACAAGAAAGCTGAAACCTGATGCGGCTGAACCTGTGCTAGTAACAGCACCTGTTATAAAGTCAAATGCTGATGAGCTGGATGTAAATCCCGAGAATTCAAATGAAGTGGAAAGTCTGCAAAGCAAGAAAGAAGAGGATTTTAAAGAAGAGAAACTTGAGAATTATAAATATCCGGTAATTGAAATTTTACAGGAGCCGACCAGGGAAGAGTTTGACGTGATACCGAATGAAGAGCTAACTGAAAACGGCAGACTGCTTCAGGCGAAACTTCTGAAGTTCGGAATTGAAGTGGAAAAAGTTTTTGCAACACCGGGTCCGGTGGTTACTCTTTATGAACTTGTTCCGGCAGCCGATGTAAAGCTCTCGAAGATCGAATCGCTTCAGGATGACATTGCGCTTGCGATGAAAGCCAAAGGAATAAGGATGATAATACCTATTCCCGGAAAAGGAACGGTAGGCGTGGAGATACCGAACAGGAAAGCTCAGCTGGTGAGAATCAGAAGTTTATTCACTTCGCAGAAATTTAATGACAGCAACAAACATTTACCGGTTGCATTCGGAAAGACGATTGACGGTGAAGTATTCATAGACGACCTTGCAAAGATGCCGCATCTTCTGATAGCGGGAGCGACAGGTTCCGGTAAAAGCGTCGGCATAAATACTATAATCGCCAGTCTGCTTTATAAGCTGCATCCTTCCGATCTTAAATTTGTAATGATAGATCCGAAAAAAATCGAGCTGAGTCTTTATTCAAAACTCAAAAGACATTTCCTGGCAACATCAGGAGACATAAACGAAAGCATAGTTACAAGTCCTTCAAACGCCGTATCGGTTCTGAAAAGCGTAGAGTGCGAAATGGAAAACAGATACGACAAACTTGCAAACGCGGGAGTAAGAAATATTGAAGCGTATAATGAAAAATACAGACAGGGAAATCTTAAAGACAATGATGTGATACGTCACAAGAAAATGCCTTACATAGTTGTGATCATTGACGAGCTTGCTGATCTGATGATTACTGCGAAGAGGGAAATTGAAGAACCGATAGCGCGGATCGCGCAGATGGCGAGAGCCGTAGGAATTCATTTGATAGTTGCGACACAGAGACCGTCGGTAGATGTCATCACCGGCGTGATCAAGGCGAACTTCCCCGTAAGGATCGCTTATCAGGTTGCATCAAAGATAGACTCAAGAACAATTTTAGATATGGGCGGAGCTGATCAGCTTTTGAGAAACGGGGATATGCTTTATCTTTCATCCGCTTCATCAAAACCTATCAGAATTCAGAATGCTTACATCACAACTGAAGAGTGTGAAAAGGTTGCTGAGTTTATCGAAGAGCAGGACGGATTTTCAAAACCATATCTGCTGCCTTCTATTATTGAAAAGAAAAGTATTACATACGGCAGCGAAGAGGACAGAGATGAACTCTTCGGAGAAGCCGCGAAATTAATATTTAAACTTCAGCAGTGCTCGGCTTCTACTTTACAAAGAAGACTTAAGCTGGGTTATGCGAGAGCTGCAAGGATCGTGGATCAGCTTGAGGAAGCGGGCATAGTGGGACCAAAGAACGGTTCGAATGCGCGAGATGTGCTTATCACGAGTGAAGAGGATCTGATGGAATATCTTTAGTATCTTTTGATTTGTTATCAATCCAAATCGGAGGATTGGGAACGAGGTGTTAAATAAAAAATTCATGTCTCACATTCTTATCACGGGCGGAACGGGAATGCTGAGCGGTGCAGTAATAAAATTCCTTTCGAAGTATGAAACTGTCTCCGTCATCGCAAGACACCAATCATCTTTTAAAAAAATATCCGCAGCTTCGGATTTTCCTCACAGATTAAATCCCATAATACTCGATTACTCGGATACAGATCTTTTAACGGAGAAAATAAATTCAGCAATAATTTCTAAAGGACAAATTAAAACTGCTGTATGCTGGATACATTCGTTTGCTGAAAATTCGAATAATATAATCGGAGAGATATTGAACACAAAAGAGATCTGTTCTGATTATTTTCACATACTCGGAAGCGCTTATTATGATCCTGAAAACATTTCCCGTGACATTGAAGCGGCGTTTTCAAAATTCAGATATGTAAATTATAAAAAGATCATACTCGGATTTAAAATTGAAAACGGAAATTCAAGATGGCTGACGGATGAAGAGATCAGTGATGGTGTTGTCGAAGCGGTTGATGCCGGATTGGATGAGTATAGGATCGGGATCACGCAGCCGTGGGAAAGCAAGCCGTAAGGATAATGACGGAGGGTTTGTGTTAAGGAATAATCGCCTGAAACATCTTGAACTCTTTTTATATAATGAAAAAAAACTGCCGGTCAAATTCTTAACCGGCAGTTTGTTAAACTAAACTTACTTTACTTTTATAAAGTTATTTTACGAGAAGCATTTTCTTAGTCTCCGTAAATCCGTCAGTCTGCAGTTTATAAAAATATACACCGCTGTTTAATGAAGCAGCGTTGAAGTCCACTTCATAAGTTCCTGACTGCAATACTGTATTCACTAAGTTTGAGACTTCTTTTCCGAGTGCGTCATAGATTTTCAGACTTGTAAATCCTGATCTTGCCAATCCGAAACTAATCTTCGTAGAGGGATTGAAAGGATTAGGATAATTCTGTGACAGCGAATATCTCTCAGGAATTTCAGAACTGTAATTTGATATGCCCAGCACAGTATTGTATTTCAATCTGGCTGCAACGGTATTTGCCTGAAGGTCAGCAAGATTTGTTCCGGCTACGAGAGCGTATGTAACTGTAATTTCTGAATTTGCTCCGATAGTATAAGGACCGCTTCCCACTACGTGCGCAACATCTCTTCCGTTAGTTCCGCCTGCATCCTGTCTTCCGATGCCTGAGGACATTGACTGAAATTTTTCCGCGTCTGTAAATCCGTCATATATATTCCAAGGATTGCCTGCAATATTCTGTTCATTGTCGATCGCCCAGTATCCCGGATTATTCGCTGAGAGTAAAGCGATGCCTACGTATGTGCCGGGATTGTTATCAGTTCTCCATATATAACCGAGCTGATTAGCCGCGTCCCAGCTTGCGCGGTTCAATCCGCCGCTTGCGCCGATATCCCAGTCCGCAAAAAGTCCTGCGTAAAAATTAGTAACAGGCGTGGCTGTTGTATTTTTAATTTTATATTTCATAATAACATAATCTTCGTCTGCAGCAGCAATAAAAGAATAACTGCTGAATACAACTTCAATTCCGATTCTGTTTACTCCCGCCGCTGCATCGCTATAAACTGCGTTACCGTCCTGATTTGAAATTATACCCGGCTCTGTAATCTGAAAAGGAATTATGCTTGTAAAATCCTGACTTTGAACCGCCTGATCTCCTGACCTTACGCAGTCGGAAACTTTTGTGGAAGATACTGCGCAGATAAGTCCTCCTTCAAATAATAAATTGCTTCCGTTGTCATATTTAAATCCGTCTCCCTGTGTGTTGTTAGAATAATCATTGAATCCGAAATTACCGCGGCTGTTTATGGTTGTAGTAATTTTATTCAGGTTCATATTAAAATAACTCGGATTCACCACTACTGTAAAATATTCAAAGTCAGTATATGCACCGTCAGTATAAGTAATTTTAAAATCAACTTTGCTGTTAGCCGTAGCGTTTGAATTAATTCTTACTCTGTAAGGATTTGCTCCGTTATTTACATTGTTTAATGTCTGTATCGCGCCGAGAGTTGAACTGCCTGAAAGTAAAGTAACGTTGACATTTGTAGTTGTGATCTCAGCAGTAACGTTTGAAGTCGGATCAAGATAATTTACAAAATTTCCTACGATGCTCATCGTATCATTCGGCTGCGGCACATTATTATTGCCGTCAGTAACAGTAAAAGAATTTAATCTCACTGCCGGCGAATTTACCGTCAGCGCTCTGTGCATGTTTACTCTGCCTTTTCCGAGTCTGTCAATGTAACCTGGATTTTGTGCGTTTATATTATCGCTTGTTACTCTGACTTTTTCTCCGACCTGTAAAGCCGTATAAGCCGGGAATTGTGATTTGACAATTCCGGCAACGCCTGCAGCTATCGGAGAAGCCATTGATGTTCCGTCAAAAGTAGCGTATGAATTATTATACACCGTACTGAAGATACTTGATCCGGGAGCACATGCGTCAATAGTAACGCCATGATTTGAAAATGAAGATCTGACGTCATTTGAATTTGTGGATGCAATATTCAGAACATATTTATATCCAGCGGGATAAAAAGTAGCGCTTGAAGAATTATTACCTGCGGCGCATACAACGAGTGAATTTTTGTTTATAGTTGCGTAGGTAATTACGTCCTGTTCGAACTGACCGCCGCCGCCGCCCCCCCATGAGCAGTTGATAACAGCGCAGCCTTTGTCTGCTGCATATTTAATTCCTTCATATCCTCTGATTATCAGTCCTGTTCCGCCCGGACCTCTTGTATCATTATCAGCGGAAGTTTTTATTCCCATTAATTTGCAGTTAAATCCCGGACCGGCGACACCGACTCCGTTATTTGTTACTGCTGAAGCGTCGCCTGAAACGTGCGAGCCGTGATTGTTATTAGCTCCCATTATCATAGGATCATTGTCACCTACTACATTAATATAGTCTGCTCCTGCAAAATCCCATCCTCTGAAATTATCAACAAATCCGTCACCGTCGTCATCTATTCCGTTTATAGGATCCGCATAATTATTTTTTACATTCGCGGCAAGATCAGGATGGTCCCAGTCTATTCCGGAATCTACTATACCGATCACTACGTTAGTATCTCCGCGCTGAATGTCCCAGGCAGCCGGAGCGCTGATTCTGTTTATGAAATACTGCTGACCAAGCGAAGGATCGTTTGGAGTAAACTGAGCTGAATAAACCTGCTGAATATATTTCGGCTGTGCGTATTCCACTTCGCCTGTATTATAAATTTCATTTACAGCGTCCTCAAGACTTACGCCGTTACCGAAATTAAATATATATATCAGCGAGAGATCAGCATATTTCTCGCCTGATGCGGCTGCATCAGTCAATGGTTTTACCGCATCGGCAAACATCTTGGTAACGCCGGCAGAGCCGAGTCTTTCAAGAGCGTTATTGATTTTAATGTTGTCAATATTTGCAATGCCTGATAAATTTCTGTTTGATTCTTTCAGCTTGAAAATTACGGTGTTTGGAAAATAATCAATCGCCGTAAGATCAGGATCAAGTTTGAAATAATTATTTGAGCCTTTATTATCCTCATAATTTCTGAAAGAAAAAAATACGGATGAGAATAAAAAAAGCAGAAGGAAATAATTTGTAACTCTGATTTTTTGTTTCATAAGTTTGTTTTAATATTAAATAAATTGTGTTTAAATTTTATATTAGTTCTTTATCAGTAAAAAAGAATCCGGTTTCAATTTTTCCGTTCTCTTCAGAATCTGAGCCGTGCACTGCATTTTCAGATTTCGAATCTGCGAAGATCTTTCTGATGGTTCCTTCTTCGGCTTCAGCCGGATCGGTAGCTCCTATGAGTTTTCTGTAATCCGCCACTGCATTTTCTTTTTCAAGTGCTATAACAACTACGGGTCCTGAGGTCATGAATGAAACGAGTTCGCCGTAAAACGGTCTTTCTTTATGAACTTCATAGAATTTACGGGCAGCTGATTCATCAAGTCTGATCATTTTCATTCCGCGGATATTAAATCCTGCATCAAGTATTTTCTGTATTATTCCGCCCTGAACTTTTTTCTTTACAGCATCGGGCTTAATGATGCAAAGTGTCCTTTGTAACGAGTGTAACGAGTCTGACAAATTGGGTTTTCCTTTCTTATTTATTTTTAATAAAAATTAAAATCCGACGCTGCCGGCAGGCGGATCAGCTGTTTCTCCGGTAGTTTCTTCTGGTGCGCTGTAATGATATATGTTACATTTCTTAGAATTGTTTTTCTTTATCGAAAGATCGGTAACCGCCGGACACGAGCCGTTGCTTCTCATACCCGTGACAGTGCAAACAGCCGCTTCCTCAATTGTCTCAGGCATAAGGAAATAAGCTATCGGAAAATCAAACTGATCATCGGAATACAACTTGCCCATAAACCTTCCCCAAATAGGCGCGGCAGCAGTACCGCCTTGTCCGTATGATCCTCCGAACTTAACTCTCGCATCATCAAAACCTAACCATACACCCGCAACGAACTGCGGAGTAAATCCGATAAACCATGCGTCTGTGTAGCTCTGTGAAGTTCCGGTCTTTCCGGCAGCCGGTCTCTGAAAAAATTGTCTTACGCTTGTAGCGGTTCCGTAATCTATAACTCCCTGCATCATATCGCTCATTATATATGCTGTCTCTTCGCTCATTGCTTCTCTTGTCTGCGGATGAAATTCCTCAATAACTTTTCCGTTTCTGTCTTCTATTTTGAGGATCGCGATTGGTTCTACCCAAATGCCTTCGTTTGCAAAGGTTCCGAATGCGTTTGTAATTTCCAGCGGAGTTACTTCTCCTGCGCCGAGTGAAAGCGAGATCACATTCGGAAGTTCGGAGTTTATTCCCATATTGTGAGCAAGCTTTATCACATCCCCGATCGGAGCAATTTCCATTGCAGTCCTTGCTGCTACTACGTTAACTGATTTTGCAAGCGCGTCGCGGAGCGAAATGCTGCCGCCCGTTCCGCCGCCTTTAGGAGACCATGTCGTTCCGCCTGTGTTTACAATTAGAGGAGCGTTTGAAATCTTATATCCGGGAGAATAACCTTTTATGATCGCCTCGGCGTAAACAAAGGGCTTGAATGAAGATCCCGGCTGGCGCTTGATCTGCGTAACATGATTCAAACCATACTTAAAATTGGAATTTGGATTTGACCCTACCATTGCTTTTATTTCTCCGGTCTTAGGATTCATTACAACGAATCCGACCTGAACAGTCGAAGTGAGAATTTTTACGGAGTCAATAAATTTCTTATCGGCTTTTAATCTGTCAGCGATATTTTTTCTTTCTTCTTCGGTCTTTGCTTTTTTGTATTCTTCGGAAAATCTTATGTTCCGGGAAACCGCGTCATCAAGTATTTGTTTTCTTTGAGGACTGTTCCAGTTCCAGTATCCGTTAAATGATTTTTGAAATGTGCTGAGCTGTTTTACAACTGCGTCCACTGCGTGTTTCTGAAATCTTGAATCAAGCGTTGTATATACTTTCAATCCGTCCCTGTAAAGATCATATCCGTGCTTCTCGGCTATGCCTTCCATTTGCTGCCTGACATATTCTGTGAACTGAGGCGCCGGCGAATTAAAAACCGCATAATCCTTTTTGAGAGAAATTTTCAGCGGATCGTTAACTGCTACATCAAGATTTTCTTTTGTGATAAATTTTTCGGCATACATTTCGTTTAATACGAGATTTCTTCTTGCTACGGAGTTATCGGGCTTATCAACCGGATCATAATTAGCGGGAGATTTCAAAACACCTGCAAGCAATGCGCATTCGTCAAGCGTAAGCTCTTTAGCAGTTTTGTTAAAATAAGTCTGCGCAGCAGCTTCGACACCATACGCTCCTTTTCCGAAATATACTGTATTCAGGTAGTAAGCAAGGATTTCTTCTTTCGTATAAGTCCTTTCTATCTGCACGGCAGTCATTGCTTCCCGGAGTTTTCTGTTAAATGAAATTTCCGTTCCGATATCCTTATAAAGATTTCTCGCGAGCTGCTGGGTAATGGTAGAAGCACCTTCTCTTGTAAGGCTTCCGCTCATTATATTTTTTATGAATGCTTTGAAAATCCTGTCAATGTCAACTCCCCAGTGATCATAAAACTTCTTGTCTTCAATTGCAATTAATGCGTTGACCATATCTTTAGGCATGTTTTCAAGAGTAACCTTGGTTCTGTTTTTTAGAAAGAACTTGTCGATAAGTTCTCCGTCAACGGAATAAATTTTAGTCGCTTCTTCAAGTTTTGGATTTTCAAGTTCGGCAAGCGAAGGAAGCGTTTTTGAAAGATAAAAAAGATAAGCGCATCCGGCAATTACTACTCCTATAAAAATCAGCATTGCCGAATAAAGAAAACCGCTGAAAGTATTTTTCCGTTTTACTTTCTTCTGTCTGTATTTTTTATCCGAAAAGTATTTATCTAATTCTTCTTCGGAATATTTGTTGTTGTCCAAATTTTTTATTTCAGATTAATTTATAACTTATTCGTGTCATTATATGTCTTAAGCTCAAACTTTCCCTCTTTATATACTCCGAATGAAAAATGATCTATCCAGTCGCCGAGATTGATATAATAACCGTTTGCATGTTCCAGCATTTTCGGCTTATGTCTGTGACCCATTATTACGTAATTAAAACCGGATTCAAGCATTTCAAATGCCCGGTCTTTTAAGCCGTCTTTTTCGGAATAGTCCTTAACGCTCGTATGTTTTCTCGAAGTTTCGGACGTTCCCTTTGCAAGTCTGATACCTATAGTCGGATGTATCATTGAATACAGTCTCTGACTTAATTTATTTCTCAGAATTTTTTTCAGAATTCTGTAACCCGTGTCATTGTGTGCAAATCCGTCGCCGTGATGTATGAAAAATTTTTTACCGTCAATTTCTCTTTCAATGTGCGTATGACAAATTTCTATTCCGAATTCATCTTTAAAAAAATTGCCATTCCAGAAATCATGATTTCCTGCTATATAATTAATCTTTACACCGCTCATAGTAAGTTCGAAGATCTTTGTAAACAGCCGGTAATAACCTTTCGGCACTACGTATTTATATTCAATCCAACAATCAAAAAGATCTCCTACAATGAAGATCTCTTTAGCATCTTCCCGAATGCTCTGAAGGAATTCAGTAAGTCTGGATTCTTTCAGCTTTTCTTTTTCCGGGGATTCCAGTCCAAGATGTACATCGGAAAAAAAATAGTATGCGCCTCTCATTTATATTAAAGTAAAATACTATTTTACTTTTATCTTGGCGGAAAAATTTTGATTTGCCATTTTGCAGACGCCGTCAGATACAGTGCAGTATCCGAATTTAACTTTTCCGGTAATCGTAATTGTAGAACCGCTGGCTGCATTATCCGGAACTCTGAAATTATATTTTACTTTTGAGTTGCTGATATATTCGCCGTCTCCGCCGGAATAATCCTGAAATCCGTTTCCTTCTATTCCGCCGGATGTAAGATCCATTGTGACACCCGGATCTTTCGGGATCTTAACTTTTGATCCGGTCTTAAAAGAAATAGTCAAAACTCCTGACTCTCCCGGACTGTAAGATTTTTTATTTGCGCTTGCGCTGACACCCGGTGCTGATGATCCGGATTCATTAATACTCATTCCTGTCATCAATGGAAATATTATCAAGATGACAACAAAAAATGCTGTTTTTTTTATAAATTTCAACTTTATTACTCCTGTTTTTTATTTAAAAATATACTCATTTTGATTTTTTATACAAAGACAATAGTCAGTCAAGTTACAAGTTTCAAGTTTCAAGTTTCAAGTTTCAAATTACAAGTTGCTGGTTTCGGCATAATATTTTTGATTATAGAAATTTTGTTAATAAAATTAACTATTAACTTGAAATAAAATATTTGTAACTTGAAATTAATTATTCGTAACTTGAAATTAATTATTCGTAACTTGAAATTAATTATTCGTAACTTGAAATTAATTATTCGTAACTTGAAACTCGTAATTCGTAATTATCTTTTCAGTATCTTCTTATTATATGATCACCGCCGGAACCGTTCATAAAATTTTTATGAGATTCAATATGCGCATAAGCATTATGGTTATGAATGCTTTCAAAATTCTCTGCTTCGACGCTGTACCAGATTATGTTTTTTATTTTTTTAAGTTTTAAAACTACGTTTCGTACAAGATCTTCGACAAACACCGGATTTTCATAAGCTCTTTCGGTAACATATCTTTCATCTTCTCTTTTCAGAAGTGAAAACAATTCACAGCTCGCGCTTGACTCTGCAACTTTAATTATATCTTCAATCCATACAGTATTGCGGAATCTGACCGATATTGTAACTTCACCTCTCTGATTATGAGCGCCGTATTTTGAAATGTTTTTTGAGCACGGACAAAGTGTCGTAACGGGCACTTTAACAGTCAGTACAAAATCTTTTTTCTTCCCGGACCTGACAGCATGAAATTTAACGGAATAATCTATAAGAGAAGGCTTTCCGGTTACAGGCGCTTTCTTCATTTTGAAATAAGGGAATTCAATTTCAATGTGAGATGAATTTGAATTCAGTCTCTTCTGCATATTTACAAGAATCAAATCTATTGAATCAACATGAATCTCACGTGTTTCACACTGAAGTATTTCGACAAACCTGCTCATATGTGTTCCTTTAAATTCTTTCGGAAGATCAACGGTCATTGAAACTGTGGCAATCGTGTGCTGAAGTTCATTATCCTTATCTCTGACTGCAAACGGATATTTAAGATTTTTTACGCCTACTTTATCAATCGGTAACTCTCTGAGATCGGTTTGATTTTGTGTATCCGGAAGTTTAGTTACTGCTTCAGTAACAACTTTTTTCAAAATATTTCCTTTTTTAATTAAATTTAATACTTATTGCACGGTTTGTTAAACCTATCGAGTAATTTTAAAATTTCAGATTTTTTAAATTATTTCCTTTATTTCAGGAAAACCTGCGCAGTCAAGCGATATAAAAAACGGTTCGTCTTTATCTTCATAAATTCTGCTCCATATAAATTTTTTATCTGTTTCGGGAATGTTATGACTGTTGAATTGATCGGGGTGAATGAATAAGAAATTTCCTTCAATACAGTCAGCGGGAATTTCAGAGATCCTGGGTTTATATTTCATCAGAAAGATCATTACATTTCCGATGTGAGGATATTTATTCTCCGTCACAATGCCTGCGAGTTTCCAGTCGCTGCTTACGGAGTTTATGCCGCATTCTTCCATTGCTTCCCTTACTGCACAATGAACGGGTGACTCAGCTGAAGCTGTTTCCACTTTTCCGCCCGGTGGAGAGATCAGACCTTTATTCGGATTTTTCTGTCTTTCCATCAGAAGATATTCACCTTTGTCATTTTGTATATATAATAGAGTGGCAAGTATCATTATGAGATATTAATCTTTATCTCCGAAACCGAATTTCAGTTTACCTTTCTTAAATGCGGGCTTTGATTCTTCAATTGGTTTTTCTTCAAAGACGGTAATTTTCTCTTTGTCAATTTCTTCAATCTCATCCGTTTTAATATTATCGGTAATCTCAGAAGGTCGGATATTTATCTGGATGTCTGTAATACCTGAAATTTCAGTTTCTTCTGAAAATTCTTTAAGCGGAGTAATATCTTTAACACCGGTTTTTCTGTGCTGTTTTAGAATATGCGGTTGTTGCTGCATTTTATCTGACTCAGATAAAATATCTATATCTGCGCCAGTTTCCTTAATATCAACAAAATTAATTGTTTCATCAGATGTATCGACAGTATTTTCTCTCTTCTTTTCAAATTCTTCTTCTTTTTTTCCGATAATTGAAAATTCACCTTCGCCTTCGTATGTTCCGGTTTCCGTCATATCGACAAATATTTCTGGTTTTACCAAAACATCATCTGTTTCATCCTTGCTAATCCCGCCGAGAGAAATTTTATCTACTCTTTCTCTCATCAGATATTTCTCTTTATATTCGCTGTACATTCCGGCTTTATATAATTTATTTGAAATAGCGAGAGATTTTATTTTCAGCTCATGCTCATTAACGCCAGCAAGTCTGTTTTCTATTACAACATGTTCTCCTTTAATCAGCACATCGGATATATCCTTTACAGTAAGATTCTGAATAATGAATTCACTTACGCTTTCGCCGGTAATTTCCGGCGCTGAAA
This sequence comes from Candidatus Tepidiaquacellales bacterium UBA2330, assembly GCA_002344965.1. Classification (GTDB taxonomy): domain Bacteria; phylum Bacteroidota; class Ignavibacteria; order Tepidaquicellales; family Tepidaquicellaceae; genus UBA2330. The sequence goes on from DDUU01000021.1 coordinate 39,791, forward strand.
GCGTATTACGAAGATCATCAATAGAAAAGAATATAAAATCAGCAGATTTATTTCTTTCGACTGAACCAGTAACATTGGATAATCCGAAAAGCAAAGAAGGATTTTTTACGGCCATTTTAATTACTGATTCATACTGCAGAGAACTTTTGGGAATTATATTGGACAATATTTTCAGTTCGGTGAGAATATTCTTTCCGGTATAACCGGTTCCGATAATAATATTCAGACCTGAAAAAAGCAGCTCATCAATATCTATTTTCCTGCCGGCAAGATTCAGATAATCTGAAGGCGATATCAGAACAGAAGCGTTTTTCTTTTTCAGAATATCAAGCTCAATCTGATTTATCTGAGTCGGATTATAGACGACGGTTGAAGAATTAATCAGATCCATTTCTGATAATACCGTAATTAACGGCTTGCCGAAAATTTTCTTTACGGATTCGATTACTGTTTGCGAGACCGAAGCTTCGATAAAAAACTTTGCTCCGGACTGAGCAAGTGATTTTTTTATGGACGAAAGGGAATAGTTATTTATCTGTTCATCAGGTATTAATCCTACCGACAAGGAATTTACCAAACCGCTGTCTGCTTGATCCGAACCAAGAATATTCTGATCAAAAGCTCTGAGGTCAAAATACTGTTTGAATTTATTATTACCTGTAAACACTCTGTCAAAAACGCTTTTTGAAATACAGCTGCTGGATTCACTGATAAAGACTTCACCGTTTTTCAGAGCTTTTTTATGACTGATGTTAAGAAGTTCAGACATAATGCCTGAATTAAAATCATCAGAAATAAAATTTTCAACAAGTCTCAGCGAATGCCAGGTTCTCAGATTTTCATAGCTGCATTTGCCGAGAAAATGGCTGCAGAGAGAGAATGAAGAATTCAAAGCGGAATTAAAAAATCCCGGCATGACAATTTTGTCTTTTGCGTCAATTATTACGGCATCAGGATTTTTAGATACAAATTCTTTTTCGCTGAATTTATTTTCAAAGTCAGTTAAAAATATCTTCCCGTTTTTCAGTATAACGGTAAAGTAACCTGCGGAAGAATTTTTATCCAGCGTAAGAACCAGTCCGTTTTTAATTACTGTAAATTTATCCTGCAAAATGTTTGCATTTTTTTCCTGAACTAATTTAATCACAAATCTTCGATAATAAATTTTTCATTAATAAAATAATCACTTTCATTGAGTGAATTGTCGTCATTTTTATATACCGCATACTGAAATCCTTCTCTGACGCTGAATGCGCCGTATTCTCCCTTTACATTAAGAGCAATAAATCCAACCTGATAAATATGATCTCTGTTAATATCTGAAAGCTTATTCAGTTTATAAACTCTTTCGCAAGCAAGACGGCACGCTTCTGTCGGAGACTTTCCGTTTCTCATAAGCTCTACAATGAGAAAACTTCCGCAGGCGCGGATACATTCTTCGCCTCTTCCGGTAGAAGCAGCTCCTCCGATCTCTCCGTCCACATATAATCCGGAACCGATGATCGGACTGTCGCCGACTCTTCCTTTAAGTTTCCATGCCATTCCGCTTGTAGTGCATGATGCGGAAATGTGACCTTCCTTATCGATCGCCACCATTCCGATAGTATCGTGATTTCCGTCCGCATTAATTTTATTTATAATCTCTTTTTTAGCAAGAAAATCATCCGTATGTATTTCTTCTGCTTTCCTTCCGCCGGAAGCTTTCCACTGATGAAATCTTCTGATTGAATTTTCAGTCAGCAGACTTTCGGGTCTGAATCCGTTTTTTAAAGCAAAGTCATAAGCGCCGTCACCTGCAAGTATTGTGTGTTCCGTATTTTCAAGAATGAGTCTTGCAAGACTTATCGGATTCTTAATATTCTCAAGACTGATAACCGATCCGATCCTCGCCCGCCAGTCCATGATAGCTGCGTCCAGCGTAACGCTGCCTTCACAGTCCGGAAGTCCGCCGAAACCGACGCTCAGAACTTCAGGATCATCCTCGGAAATTTTCACTCCCATCTCAACAGCGTCAAGAGAATTTCCTCCGTCTTTAAGGATCCTGTACGCTTCTTCATTTGCGGCGAGTCCGTGTTTCCATGTAGAGATTACAACAGGTTCCATGCAATATAATAATTTTTAAAATTAATTTTTTATGTGCTTAGAAATTGTTTCGAAAGTTCTGTCAAATCTGTATGCAATGTTCATATGTCCGTCATTAAATTCTTCATGTATATATTTTATATTATTTTTATTCAGTTTTTCACAAAATATTCTGGCGCCGATGTGCAGGTTATATTCATCTCTGATTCCTGCATCGAGATAAATCAGTTTCAGTTTTTTCAAAGCGGAAGAATATTTTTTTACAAGTCTTACAGGGTCGTGAGCAAGCCATTTATTAAATACTTTTAAATCAGGTTCACCTGTATACACATCATACGGCAGATCGAAATTATAACCTTTTGTTTTCAAAGCTTTTGGATTAGGGGAGAAACAGCTTGCCATACCAATGGTGTTCAGCATATCGAAAAAATTCTTTGGTTTGGGCTGATCGAAATTTAGTTTTTTCTTTATAAAAATCTCAACTCCTTTGTGGCCTTTTCCGAACTGTTCAAATCCAATCAGCGCTTTGGGAAAGTCCGGCATGTAGCAGTATTCAAAAGCCATATCTCCTGAAGTGGAGCACATCAGTCCGAAGACTTCAGGATTTCTCATTGCGAGAATAACCGCTCCGTATCCTCCGCTGGATTTTCCGCATACAGCACGGCTAATGCTTTGAGGAAGCGTGCGGAATTTTAAATCAATATAAGGTACAAGCTCGCGGATAATATAATCTTCATACTTTCCTGTAGCGGTTGAATTTATAAACTGACTGCCGCCGTATTTTGTAATGCAGTCCGGCATTACAACTATCATCTCTTTCATTTTTCCGGAAGAGATTAGACGGTCAAGCCGCTGATGAATATTTTCCGAAAGAAAAGAAAAGTTTAAATGCGAAATGCCTTTACCTGTAAATCCTGAAATAAGAAATGCTACCGGAAATCTTTTATTTAGCGAAGAAAAATACGAAGGCGGAAGATAGACCGGAAAGTCTCTGATATACGGATCATTGAGAGGATTACCTTTCAGAATTCCGCTTTCAAAAGTTTCAAGTACGACCGATCCCTTTTCTTTCATTATACTGTTATAGAATTCACGTTTCCGTCTCTGCTGAACTAACCGTTAAAACGGTTAACTGTCACTACCTTCCGACAAAATTCTCTTCGCTTCACCCAGATCCTTCCTCTCAGTTATCTTCACATTGCTTTTTTCACCCGGTATCACTTTTACTTTATATCCGTATTTCTCAACTATAGAAGACTCATCGGTTCCGGTAAATCCGTCTTTATACGACCTCAAAAAACATTTCTGAAGTATTTCAGATCCGAATGCCTGCGGGGTCTGAACTGTTACGACACCATCTCTGTCTATGGTTTCCTTAATTAAAAAATTTTTATCCGTCCTTTTCAAAGTATCACTGACGGCAATACCCGGAACAGCGCAGCCGAATTTATCCGCCGCCTCTATCACTTCACGGATGAGTTTCGCCGAAACAAGAGGTCTGACCGCGTCATGAATAAGAACAATGTCTTTTTTCCCTAAGTCAAGATTTATTAATGCGTTATAAACCGAGTCCTGTCTGCGCTTCCCGCCTTCGACAACTTTCTTTACTTTGATAAAATTGTTTTTCCTGATTATGGAGCAGATCCTGATGAAATTTTCCGGAGCTGCCGCAATAATTATTTCATCAATTCCTTTTACATCATGAAATTTTTTTACAGTATGAGTAAGTATTTCATCACCGTTTATTTTCAGAAATTGCTTCGGTATTTTGCTTCCGAATCTCACTCCGCTGCCGGATGCCGGTATTATGACTTTTACGGCTCTCTTCAATTCTGCTCAGATTTTTTTATTCTGATCAATTCCGGTTCGATGAAAATTAAATTCTGGATTAACTTCCTGCTGCTGATAAAAAATTTGTTTTGTAAAAATAATCAAATTAAAAACTTATTACGATATATAATTTTTTAAATTCAGAAAAGAAAAGTAAAACAGCAGCAGAATTTGATTTAAGAAAAAATTTTTTGTGAATTCAGAATATACTGCTGAAAATTATATGACGGCTCCGGAAATTTCTATCAATTCACTTTTATACGGGGTTATAGCTTAATGCCCGATAACAGATATTCACATATATTTTTTTTATGAGAAAGGTTATTTTGACAAATGAAAAATACATATATAGCTTTATATGTGCTTAGCTTTTTAATTTTTATTTTTACACTGTCAGGCGGTTCACTGACACGCCCAGTTTTTGAATCTTTGTCAGAGAAGACAATTGAAAAGACGGGTTTCAAAAAATCATACGTTCAGTCCTTTGACAGCAGAATTGACGATATGATATTCAAATCAAAACAGATAGAGCTCCAGATAGAAAAAATTAAGAATTTTTTCTCTTCGGATAAAATTGATGAAAGCAAATATTCAAAAGAGGAAAGCAAAATGCTTGAGAATTCTGTTTATGTACCTCTTAAGAATATGTTAATTATGGTTTACCGCTTTCTTACGGTTGTTCTTTCCGTTTTTATACTTTTTACAGCTGTGATAATTCAGCTTTTCTCAAGAGGAATTGAATTACGAAAAAGGGTGGCAAGACTTGAAGCTGCGTTGTATTCCGGAAACCGCGCATGACGAAAATAATTACTGACATTGAGACTGCAGCTGAAGAGATCCGTAAAGGAAACATAGCGGGTCTGCCGACCGAAACAGTTTACGGACTCGGAGCAGATGCATTAAATGACGCGGCGGTTATTAAAATATTTGAATCAAAAGACAGACCGGTATTTAATCCTGTCATTGTTCATATTCAGGATGCAGATGAAATTGAAAAATACAGCTTCGAAATTCCGGATAGAGTATATGACCTTGCGGAAAAATTTTCCCCGGGACCGCTTACTTTTATTCTAAAGAAAACAAATATTATCTCAGATCTTGTAACTGCCGGCAATGACAGCGTAGGGCTTAGAATTCCGTCAAATCATATATTCAGGGAAGTGCTGAGACTTGCTGAAACTCCTGTCGCCGCTCCGTCAGCAAACAGGTCAGGCAGGATATCGCCGACTACCGCTGAGGAAGTATTAAAAGAAATGAACGGCAAAATTAATTATATACTGGACGGAGGAAAATGTGAAATTGGAATTGAATCCACAGTCTTAAGTTTTTTAAATAATGAAATAAGAATATTAAGACACGGATATATTACTAAGGAAGATATTGAAAAAGTGACAGGTAAAATAAATGACAGGATCATTAATAATAATATAGATCAGGAATCTGCCGGAAATATTTCACCCGGAATGCTGAAGATACATTACGCTCCGGCTACTCCTTTATATAAATGTATTGAACCGGAAACTGCGGAGAGCATTACAGGACTTAAAACGGGTATTCTTGATTTCGCAAAATACAGGAATCTAAAGGAAATCGTTTTCAACCTTTATTCCGATCTGCGGAAGCTTGATGAATCAGGATTTGACATACTTTTATACAAAGAGATTGAAAACCACGGACTGGGAGCTGCCGTTAATGACAGATTAAAAAGAGCCGGATCAGGTGAAATAATACTGTCTGAAAATTCATATAAAATAATCAACAATACTAATGAGTGAGAGGATCATAATAGATTTTGATGACGAAGAGGATAAATCCAAAAAGGACTACACCGGTAAAGCTGATCCGGAAAAAGAAAGGATCGTAATTGACATAAGCGAAGAGCTGAATAAAATCGATATCGAACACATAGATGAAACTTATGAAGATCAGTTAATCAGACAGAAGATTGACTGCTTTTATAAAGGCGGAAGCGGTTTGAATAATTTTTACGAGAGCAGTCTGAATTTTCCGGAAGGAATTGAAAAGGGATTCAGTCAGTCATTCAGGGTAAATCTGAAGGATGAATTTTTTAACAGCACGCTTTTTAATAACAGATACATAATACTCAGTTCGTGTACCGGTCATGTTTATTTTACGGACAGGTTCACGGGATATACCGAACACAAAGAGCACATAAAAGATCAGACGTTTGAAAAGACGGGACTGGTCTATTCAAATATTGTCTTTATAAATTCACTTAAGAAAATTTTTCGTTACGGAAAAACGGATGAAAAAATATTCAGCTCTGAGGAAATCTATGAAACTTCTGAAGGAGCGTTTATCTGGAGCAATCTGAACAGGCATAAGAATTTAATTCTGTTTACAGACTACGACCCTTTGAAGCAGACTGCCGGAGTTAATTTATTAAATGCTGAAAATAAAGATAGTGCAGTCACCGAAAGAAACGATGATAAATTTTTCCGATATGAATTTAAAGTAAGCAGATATATAAGCGACAGGATATGTATTGCGGGCAAGACGGCGTTTATACTGACAGATTCAAAGCTGCTGATATTTGACATTGAGAAAAGGGCAGGAGCGATGACGGAGCTGAATATAAAGACGGATGAAAATTCTTTTCTTTTTTATTCGGGTAACAGGATATATATTACAACAACTGATTATGAACTTTACTATTGTGATCTTCCTGTAAACTCCGGTAATTTCAAAACTACCGGAATAAAAAGTAATTATATAAATTCCACAGGAGGATTTGGCGATAATATTTTTACGGGAACGATGGAGGGCTGGAAATTATTCAAGTCAACCGGGCTGAAGATATATGAATTTGAAGATGAGTATGAGAACCGGATTGAAAGCATAAGCAGAAATATTTTAGTGATCTCAAAAAGCAACAAGATAGTATTCAGCAATCTAAACAGGTTTCAGGAAGCCGAAGGATATGTTATATCTTCCGATAAATTAAATGAATCGGAATTTATAAATTCGGCTGTGATTTCCGGAAACGAGATTTTCATTTTAACGAGAAAGGGAATTCTTGAATCTTTTACAAACGATAAATTAAATATACATATCTGATCAATGATCAACTTAAGAAAATTTTTGTTTATTATTTTTTTTACAGCCGTTTCAACTGTAAATTCGCAGCCGTCTAATCAGTTCATTTTTTTGTTTGACAATTCGGGAAGCATGCTGCCATATTACAATAATCCGGAAAGCAGTTTCAGGATATTCAGCAAAGCGTTAATAAAAAATTCGGTACAGGGAAATGATAAAACCGGAATATTTCTTTTCACAAAGACAGATCCTAAGCGTGCGATAAGTTCTCCGAAAATGCTGTTCAACTCAGGCGCAGATGAAATGATACTGGATAAAATATTTATCAAGTTCACGCCTATGCGGGGAAATGATAATCTCACGGGCACAACGGATCTGATAGAAGCTCTTGACAAGGGAATTGCAGCAGTCGAAGGAAACTCGGCAGTGATATGGCTTATCACTGATAACATAAACGATAACAGCGGAAGCGGCGACTCGTCATATTCCAACACGCTTGAGTTTTACAAGAAGCTCAGATCGGATGCGAATATTCAGAAAATACTTTTGTATCCTATTCCGGAAAAAGCTGTCGACGGAAGCGATACAGCAAAAGGTTACGTTGCATACGGTATCGTATATTCGAAAACCCGTCTTTCGCAGCCCGAGCTGGAAAGTTATGATACTATTTTAAGACGATGCGGAATAAAGGAAAAAGCTATAACATTAAAGCCGCTTGACATCGGAACTATTGTACTGAAGCCGCAGATCACGCAGAGTAAAATTACCGACGGTAAAATTTATTTTGACGGATTGTCACTGAGAGGGAAAGGATTTGAAGAAGGAGAGAAAGTTCAGGAGACATTTAATGATCTTACTCTGAAATCAAATCTTTATCCTTACATAATAAAGAGCGCAAGACTCAGCGTCGGGCTGGATAATTTCACTTCATCCGACTATTCAGTGAAATCACTCGGCACGCAGACCATTTCGCCGTCCACAGTCAGCAACGTATCTCCCGAAGGAGAGGTAACCGGATTTTCGGTGATATTCAATCTGCCGGAGATCACTCCGAATTTTTCCTTCAACACAATTTTCAAAGAGGATTTTACGATCGGCGGGGATTTGATACTCGAAGTTTCGCAGGTAGATATTTTACTGGATGAGAATTACGTAAACCGATTCAGAGAACTCTTCGCGCTTCAGTCAGTTCCGGAAATTTTTCAGCCGGTGCTGAAGGATAAAAAAATAATCACAAAGATCCCTCTTGAGATAAGAATGAGGTACGGACCGTGGAGATTATTCGTTCTGATAGGAATGATTGCGCTGATACTGGGACTTATATTGTTTTTCCTGTTAATGATTTTTAAGAAAAAATGTTTCGGGGTTTCAATTGACAACGGTCCGGTGCAGGATGTATGTCTCGGCGGGTTTTCCTCCTATTCGGTTTCGACGGGAATGTCAGGCGAGCTGGGTAAAATAAAAAAATCTTTGACCGGAAGACTTAGCTTTGAATATTCGAAGAGCACCAATACCCCGGGCGCAAAAGCCGCGCTTACAGAAAACATACCTATTGAGATTCAGTATGAAGATGAAGGATTCAGGACGAATTCAGTATCGCTGATGATAACAGAAACCGATAAAGGAGCTGACAGAAATCTCGGTGATACGGATGATACGGGTATATACTGACGCAGAAAAATGTAAAACTTATTTTATTAATTAATTAATTTTTTGATTATACATTTATTAATTTAACAGAGGAAATATTTTATCTGAAAACCGTAATTTATTTTATGAAATAAAATTAAACAGTAAACAGATTTAATCTTGATTCAGAGATACGGTTAACTTAAACAGAGTAATGTTAATCAAAAAATTTATAATTCTTTTACCGCTGCTTTTTCTCGCTGCCAGTCTTTATTCACAGCAGGATCCGAATTATAAAACAGTTATTACACAGATTGGTAACAGGGATACTCTGATAACTCTTCCCGAGAAATTCATAATTCCGTTTTCTGAAATACTAACACTTCAAAATAAAGTACTGACACCGGTAAGCGACTACAAACTTGATCACCGTCAGGGAATCATAACGCTCAGTAAAGAGCTGTTCAGCAAATACGAGCTTGATACTTTTCAGATATATTCATTGAAAACAGATTACGATGTATTTCCTTATGATATAAAGGAGGAGTATTCCAATTTTGAGATCATAACGGAGAGGGATACCGTTACAGGCGATTCCATAATGATAGCGACGCAGACCAAGGATTTCATGGGCAGTTTATTTGAGGGAACCGATCTTCAGAAATCCGGAAGTTTATTCAGAGGTGTTACGATCGGTTCAAACCGCGATCTCTCGCTAAACTCAGGATTCCGTCTTCAGCTGAACGGAAAACTTACAAACGATATAGAAATAAATGCAGCGCTTACTGACGAGACAACTCCGATACAGCCGGAAGGTAACACGCAGAAGCTTCAGGAGCTTGATAATGTTTTTATAGAACTGAAGGGTCAGGATTTTACGGGAACAATAGGCGATATTAAAATAGATTTTTTAAATACCGAGTTTTCAAATTTTTCAAGAAAGATACAGGGAGCGAAGGGATACGGAGTTTACGGTAACGGGCTTGGGAATATACTGCTGAGCGGAGCTGTGCAGAGAGGGAAATACAATACAAATTCTTTTAACGGCAGGGACGGTATTCAGGGACCGTATTATCTGATAGGAAATGACAATGAGATAAACATACTTGTACTGTCCGGAACTGAAAAAGTATATCTTGACGGAATTGAAATGATCCGCGGTGAGCAGGCGGATTACATTATTGATTACGGCATAGGGACGATTACGTTTACAAACAAAAGGATCATATCATCAGCTTCAAGAGTTATAGTTGACTTTGAATATACAGACAGAAAATATTCAAGGACTCTTATCACCGGAGCTAACAACCTGAATCTGCTTAACAATAAATTAAGAGTCGGATTCTCATATGTGAATGAAAATGACAATGAAGACAAGACAATTGATTTCACTCTGACTGAAGCGGATAAGGAAATTCTCGAACAGGCGGGCGATGACAGATTCAAAGCGGTAAAGTCAGGCGTTGAGTTTGTGGGACGCGATACAGCAACCGGACTCGGAAAAGGACTTTATATAAAATCCGATACTCTTATAAATTCCGAAAGCGTAACTGTATATAAATATTTGCCGAATGATACTAACGCATTATATCAGGTTACATTTTCCTTTGTCGGACAGGGAAAAGGAAACTATCTGCAGAAGAGTTCGCTGGAGTATAGTTTCAACGGACTTGCACAGGGGAATTTTGATACTGTGGTATTTATACCTCTTCCTAACGCATATCAGATCGGTGACATTAAAATAAAATATGAGTCCTCTCCAAAGCGAGAGTTTACGCTCGATCTGGAAACAGCAATATCAACGCTTGACGCGAATAAATTTTCAGACATAGATGATAACAATAATTCAGGTGTGGCTTTTTTCGGATTACTGGGCGTAAGCAAACAGAACTTTAATTTTTTAGGAGCGAAGTTAAATTCATTAGAGCTTAAGTTAAAAAGTAAAATAGTAAACAAAATATTTGCGCCGTTAGAAAGATATAATCCTGTTGAGTTTTACAGACAGTATGATATTCAGGATTCCAACAAACTCACCGAAGATCTGAGAGAAGCTTCGCTGATTGTATCACCGGTTGAGTATGTGAGGTTTAACGCGCAGTTCGGTCAGCTTTTAAGAGGTGACGGATTTGACGCGCTGAGATCATCCGCAGAATTTATTATGAGGGACGAAACCAAAGACATACCCGATGTGCTTTATAATATAGAATTTATAAAATCCGATAACACATACATTAATACAAACAGCAACTGGCTCAGACAGTTTGCAACCGCAGGTTATAAAAAATATTTCGGCGGATTTTCATTTGACAATCCGAATATGGAATTCCGTATGGATTTTATTCAGGAGAACAGACGAAACAAAGTACAGGGACTGACCGGTGACAGTCTTCAGGCAGGAAGTTTTTCATTCTACGAAATAAAACCTAAGCTCATACTGAATAATTTATTTGACGTGAATCTTTATACAGAAATCGGATTAAGAAAGGATAATCTTCCGGTCAACGGAGTCCTTCAAAAGGAATCACAAACTTTTAAACAGACTTACGGATTGAGATACAGCGGCGTGCAGTGGGTATCTACATTTCTCGAACTCACGCACAGAAAAAAAGATTTTGACAATGCGTTTGTATCGGAAACCAACACTAATAATAACTCACTGCTTGTTAACTGGCAGACGAGGTTAGATCCTTTAAACGGTTCGCTGCTTTCGGATTTTTATTACAATACTACAAGCGAAAGACAGGCCAGGGTAGAAAGGATCTTTGTCGAAGTGAGGGTAGGTGAAGGAAATTATATATATCTTGGTGATCTGAATGCAAACGGACTGAAGGATGAGAATGAATTTCAGCTGACGAATTTTGATGACGGAAATTACATACGCATCAATCAGCCGACCAGCGAGTTATTTCCGGTAACTGCGCTGAACTCTTCCGTCAGATTCAATATAAAGCCGTCGAGATTTTTCACCGTTACAGGCAGCGACGTTTTTTCGGAGATACTTCGAAATACAACCGCCGAAACATATTTAAGGGTAGAAGAAAAAAGTAAATCCCCGAATCCGGAAGACATATATTTTTTAAAGTTCAGCACTTTTCAGAATGATTCAAACACGTTATTCGGTTCAAGTCTTATACAGCAGGATATTAATTTTTTTGAATTCAACACTGCATATTCACTTAAGTTCAGATTTATACAACAGAGAAATTTAAATCAGTTTGTAAGCGGTAACGAGAGATTTTTCGGAATTCAGAAATCAGTAAAGCTGAAGCTTGGACTGACGAATGACATTACAACACTGTTTGAATACCTGAACAGAACTGACAGAAACGAAGCTCCGGTTAACTCCGTCAGAAACAGGGATATTAAATCAGAAGGCATATCAGGAGATTTTTCATACAGACCCATTCCGGAAGTCGAAAGCGGATTCGTTCTGAATTTTTCAAAAGCAACTGATAGTTATCCGACAGTACCCTTACAGGCGGATATTAACAGGATACTATTCAGAATTATATATTCTTTTACATTATCCGGAAGGATAAGAGCGGAAGTGGAAAGGGACAACATTAAGCTCAATAATCCTGACGCAGCTTTTCCATATGAGCTCACAAACGGCAGACCTGTCGGGAGCAGTATATTGTGGAGAATATTATTTGATTACAGCATAAGTAAAAATCTGCAGGCGACCTTTAATTATGACGGCAGATCGGAGAGTAACAGAAATGTAATTCACACCGGACGCGCTGAAATAAAAGCTTTTTTCTGAAAAGAGAAATCTGTATTGGAATACGCCAAATCCCGTTTCATTCAGAACCGGGAAAACGTCAGTATCGGAAAGCAAATTACAGAAAATAAATCAGTTAAAACTAAAACAGTAATACGGACAACTTAATAGAAATAAATTCAGTTCAGATAAAACTACGGAAAGAATGTTTATCTAAAAACTTACAGGCGTGCGTTCGGAACTTATTTTCCTTAATTAAATACAAGATTAATCTTAACAAACAGTAATAAATACAAAACTAAAATACTTGGCAATAAAGTAAATTGAATTTATTGTTAAAGTTAAGTTTTCTAAATTACACAGATTTTTTTAAATTAATGTCAGACAATATAAACAATCCGGATTCAAATACACCTCAGGACAATAAACCTTCAGAAAATCATAAGGATAAAGATCCAGATAAATTAGAATCAAGGGAATCGGCGGGATCAGAAACAGATAAGCCGGCAGCAAATCCCGACAGCAGCGGTGTTTCTAAAAAAGATGAAGTTAAAGAACCCTCATCAGAAAATCCTTTGAAACCGGTTAAACCGGCAGTTTCGACGAATAAGCCTAAGGTCAGCAATTACCAGATAAGTCTGATAGATGAGAATTATCTGAAGATTACCGTTGTCACAAAAAAAGGCATAAAGATCAACTCTGCACTGAAGGAGAATAATAAGAATGCCGATATTCAGAACAATGAAATATATCTAAATCCGAGATTAGACCTTGCTCCGCAGGAAGTGGAAATACACATTACAATTGATGATAATTCAGCAAAAGAAAAGTCTCAAATTGCAGAAGAAGAACTTACGGATAACAGTAAATTAAATGATAACATATTAAAAGAAACCGTAGAAGAAGAAAGTGAAAGTAAATTCAAAGTAAGTCCCGTCAATGAGAATTTACTTAAAGTCAGGATAGATACAGACAGACCGGTTAAGATAGATTCGGTTGCAAAAGACAAAAGGACATCGCTTCAGACACAAAGCAACAGAGTTTTACTTTTAACAGATTCTGATAATAAAAAACATAACATTGAAATAACCATAGAGCTTGATCCGGAGATAAAAGATATAACGGAAGAACTTACCGGCAGCACTAAAGACGGTAAGATAAAATTGATTCCGAATCCGGAAGTAGTTGATCTTATTCAGCCGCCGGATTATTCGAGTTTTCCGCCGGATCCTGAGCTTGAATTAGCGGATACCGGATTTAAGAATCCTTTTGATTCACTGCGCGCGCTAATCAGAAGAAATCTGACTATCGGAATTGCAATAGCAGTCATACTTCATCTGTCAGCTGCTGCGCTTGCCTTTTATACAATAGGCAAGAGATCAAAGGATGAAAAACCGGAAGAGCATCAGAGACTGATCGTACTTCAGGATCTGCCTGATCCTAAGATCATGCTTCAGGATGTGGAAGATCCGAATAAACCAAAAGTCGAGGAGATACCTGCTGAAGAGAATGAAAATAAAAACGAAAGGGAGATAACACCGAGAAAAGTTATTCAGCCGCCGAGAGTCAGCAGACCTCCGGACAGGAAAAGAGATAATGACACTTTAACTGAATCCCTTAACCGTGAGCTGGATTCACTAAGACGTCTGGCGGAATTAACGGATGGTGATACAACTGTTTCAGCGTCTGATACTCTCAGATCAAATTATGTTATACCAGATTCGTTAAGGAATAATTTCAATGAACAGGATATCGGACTCGGTATGTATTTTCCAAACAACTGGAAGCTGACAGATCAAAGAGATATAAACAAGAATGAGAAAGAATTTAAAGGAGTTGTATTAACGGATACAACAGCAGAGCAACCCGGCACAATGACAATGTTCATATTTCTTGATAATGAACTGAAGGATTATAATACAGAAGATTTCACATCGGAATTTGCAATGATTGATACAACGCTGAGCGGATTTGTGAAAGAGCCGAAGACATTAGCGGGATTTACTGAATACAGTTTTTTTATATTCAATAAAATCGGCACTGAGAAATTATCTCTGAGAGCTTCCGTAAGAAAACAGTATTTTGATCAGTATAAAAAAGAGATAGAGGCAGTGGTGAGGTCAATAAATATCAGAAAAAACATTAACAGGAAAGACAGTTTGGAAGCAGAGCCGGAGACAGAGGAAATTCCGGAAGATGAAGCAGGTACAGAATAAAGGATTCATATTTGCTGGCAGGTTATTGATTAAAGTGCGAAACCTGACAGGTTTGTTTTGAATTGAAAATCCGAACCTGAATTCCATAAACCTGTCAGGTTTAGTAAACCGCTGCTGCTGCTGACTACGATACCAAAACTTTTTACTTTTCCAAATACTTACTTTAACAACATCATACGTTTCACCTGTATTGCGTCTCCTGTCTCCAGACTGTAAAAATATACTCCGCTCGGATATTTACTTCCGTCAAATTCCACTGAATAATTTCCTGAGTTTTGTTTTTCACTTACTAATGTGACTGCTGTATTTCCTAAAATACTATATACTTTTAACGTAACCATACCGGATGTTTGTAATTCGTAACTGATAATAGTTTTCGGATTAAACGGATTCGGAAAATTCTGCTTAAGATTAAATGCTTCCGGAAAGCTAACTGTATTTATATTAGACATTCCTACAACAGTATTTGCAATATTTAAGCTTCCCGGTCCGCCATAAGCGCCAATATCATTTCGTATAGTTCCTCTTGAGGGCCATTTGGCATTTGCAGGATTATTCTGATCAGGAGGATCGTTATAAACAGCACTCGAGTCGCCTCTGTCAGCGCACGGAGATCCCGGTCTCAGAAAGTAGTTTGTAGTATCAAAGTCAGGATTTTCATTTATGTTTCCTGCTCCGTTGTATCCGCCTTCCACATTACAATATCTTACGGTAAAATTTCCGCTTGCAATCTGTACATTATTCGGAGATCTGTTGCCCCATATAATATTATTTCTGAAAGCTGCTACTACGCCGCCGTTACCATATATACCGGGATTTCCAGTGACTGCAGAATTATTTACAATAGTATTATTTATTATAGTAATTGATCTTGTGTTAAATCCGTTTATCCAGATACCTGAGCCTGCGCCGAAATCCATCGAACCAAAATTATTGAAAATAATATTATTTTTATAATCGCCTCCGGTATAATTCAGTACTACACCTGCTCCGTATCTTGCCGAATTACTTGTAACAATGTTATTGTAAAACCTCGGGTAACTGTCACCGATCCTGACTCCGCCGCCGCCTGTGCTTATTACTCCGCCTGTAACCGCTGAATTACCGGTAATTACATTATTCTGAATTACAGGTCTGGAATACTGAACAAGAATACCTCCTCCTTCCCTGAAAATTCCTGCACCATGTTCGTCCATCCATTTTGTTCCCGTACCGCCTGTCAGAGTGAAACCCTGGAGCACGGTTGTTGAATCTTCATTGTTGTTTATTATCACGCAGCTACCTGTATCTGGATGAACCGGACTGCCTCCGTTGATAATCGTATTCTGAATGAAGTTCAGATCGTGGTTCAGATAATAAAGACTTGTCAGGACAATTCTTTTTCCTCTGAAGTTAATATTCTCCTGATATACGCCCGGCTGAACCAGCACTGTATCACCGTTTACTGATGCATTTATTGCTGACTGAATTCCGGGATATTGGGATGGTACATTTAAAATGTTTGCAGATACACCTGATATTGAGGCAAATATCACAGTCAAAATTAATACTATGTTTTTCATTTTATATAAATTTTTATTAAAAGTTTTTATACAGTTAGACATTTATTAAAACAGCCTGTGACAATTCCGTAAAATATTAAATGTTTAATCTGAATTCGGTCGGATATTTCTAACAGAAGTTTATAATATTGTTTTATATAAAATTGATTTTAATTATTTTGAAAAGTATTTCAACAATAAATTTAAAAATATTGTTGATGTCCGTTTCTCATTTACCATATCATAATGTTCTATATCCGAAAATTAAAATCCAGATCATTAAATAAAGTTATTAAAATTTAAACTACGCCCGGCATGTCAAAAGTAAAGACAAAGTATGTATGTCAAAACTGCGGATACTCTTCGGTAAGATGGAGCGGAAAGTGTCCGGATTGCGATAACTGGAATACCTTAGCGGAAGAAATACAAAGCACCGGAAACCGGAATAATCCCAATCTTAAAAATGTAAAAATTAATAACGGTTCTTACAGACTTATCTCTGAGATTGATTCTGTAAATGAATTAAGGACACTGACTCACATTTCTGAACTGGACCGGGTACTCGGCGGCGGAATAGTGGATAGTTCGGTAATTCTTATCGGAGGAGATCCCGGTATAGGCAAGTCAACTCTCATGCTTCAGCTTGCCGAAAAGGTCAGCAATAAAAAAATTCTTTATGTCAGCGGTGAGGAATCCGCAGCGCAGATCAAACTTCGTTCAGACAGATTAAATTATAATCTGGTAAATTTTTATATTCTTTCCGAAACTAATCTTGATATTATACAGGCAGTAATAGAAAAAGAAGTTCCGGATATTGTTGTCGTTGATTCCATTCAGACTGTATTCAGACCTGAGATAGAAAGCGCGCCGGGAACAGTTTCTCAGCTGCGCGAATCTACAGCTCTGCTTATGTATCTCGCAAAAAAAAATAATTTTTCCGTATTCATTGTAGGGCATATTACAAAAGAAGGGATGATAGCCGGACCTAAAGTACTGGAACATATGGTGGACGTGGTATTGCAGTTCGAAGGTGAAAGAACTCATTCTTTCAGGATACTAAGAGGAATTAAAAACAGATTCGGATCTACAAATGAGATCGGGATTTTTGAAATGACTGATGCGGGACTAAAGGAGGTTTTAAATCCGAGCGAAGTATTTCTTTCGCAGAGAAATTACGGCGCATCGGGATGTGTTATCTCCTCTTCTGTTGAAGGCACAAGACCAATACTTATTGAGGTTCAGGCGCTGGTAACATCTTCAAACTACGGTATCCCGCAGCGCACATCAATGGGTTTTGATTATAAAAAGCTAAACATAATAGTGGCAGTTCTTGAAAAAAAACTCGGTATCTTTCTCAATAAATATGATATTTTTGTTAATATAGCGGGAGGCATTAAAATAGAAGAACCTGCAACCGACCTTGCAGTTGCGATGAGTATATACTCATCTTTCAGGGATATTCCTGTAGATTCGGAAACTGTACTTCTTGGAGAAATCGGATTATCGGGAGAGGTGAGGACAATTTCTTACGCTGAAAGAAGAATTACAGAAGCGGCAAAGCTCGGTTTCAAAAAGATCATCATTCCAAAAGGAAATCTGAAGAATATAAATTTAAAAAAATTCAAAGCTGAGATCATCGGTACCGAAAAAATTTCCGATGCGGTAGATAAATTATTCTGAACTCATATTATCCGGTTCCGCCGCATCCTGCTAAAAACCATTAAAATGGTTTTTACCCCTCAGTTAGGTCTCCCCTCCAGCAATATTTCCTTCATCTCAGTTATAAAATTAATCCATAACTCTATCGCCTCTTCTCCCTTTTTCTCTTCACAAAGTTTTATAAATTCTCTGTGTATATCTATTTTAAATTTTGTATTCTTTTCGCTTTCAAAAAATTCATTGAGCAGTCTTATACTCTGACTGTATATATCATTTATAATTTTCATAGACATTTCCAGCTTTGCAGGTGAATATATTATCTTTGCAAATTCCCAGACAAGATAACTCGACTCACAGTATTCATCGCAGTTTTCTATCTTATCAAGTACTGCGTGAGCTTTTTTATATACGCTTTTTGTATATTTCGGGATGGCTTTTCTCAGAATATACGGAGCAAGAAGCAGATATATATCGCCATTTTCTATTATATTACTCCTGAGAATTTTTTTAACAAAGCTCCCTCTGTTAAGAATTATCTCAATGTATCCCTCGTTTTCTAAAATTCTGAAAGCTTCTCTCACAGGGACTCTGCTCACTTTTAAATTTCTTGCAACAGATGCTTCGGTTATATGGAATCCTTCTTTCAGAATTCCGTTGGTTATGTCTTTTCTTAACTGAATAACAATTTTCTGAACGATGAGACTGGCGGTTATCATTTTCGACTGCTTTTATGTTCTTTAATTTGTTCCTTTTGATTTCTTCTTGTTTAGAAAATAAACAATAGATGATTTAATATCAAAATATTAAATGCGCTCCTTGAGAATATTTCTTATTTATAGTTTTTTTTAAAAATCAATAATTTTATATTATAAAAATTAAAACAGAATCTCAAATTATTATAATGAAAAAAGTAGTTACTATAATTCTATTTCTTGCTTCAATTTCACCAAGTTATTCCCAATCCGTTTCTAATATGCAGAAGCTCGGAGGAGCTAATGAATTCACTTCAGGCGGAACTCCCTCCGGCTGGCATTATGCTGCATGCTGGGGTTATGTCGCGGACGGAAGAGAATACGCTATCATCGGACACTATGCAGGTACAACAGTTTACGATGTTACAAATCCGTCTAATATTACTAACAAAGGCACTGTCCCGGGTCCGGGATCATTTTATAATTACAGGGAAATGAAAACTTATTCTCACTACCTGTATATAGTTTCCGAAGGCGGCTCCGGCGTTCAGATCGTAGACCTGCAATATCTTCCCGATTCTATCAGCTTTGTAAAAAATTATACATTCCCGGGTTATACAAGATCTCATTCCATTTCTCAGGACGGAAGATTCCTTTATCTTAACGGCGGAAATTACAATAACGGCGGGGTTTTTATTCTCGATCTGCTCGATCCGGTAAATCCCGTAAAGAGAGGTCAGTGGGGAACAAGATACGTACATGACTGCTTTGTCAGAAATGATACTATCTATGCTGCTGCTATCAGTTCCGGTCACATGGTTTTTCTGAATGCTGTAAATAAGGATTCTATAAAATTTATCCGCGAATTTACTTACCCGTCAGCTGTAACACATAATGCTTGGACTACTGACGACAGAAGAATTCTCGTTACTACAGACGAAGGCGGAACTAATCACGCCATTCTCTGGGACATTTCTGATTTCTCAAATCAAATCCGGCTTTCCGAAATTACTCCGTATGACGGAGCGTCAATGGTTCACAATGCTTACATTAAAGGAGATTCGCTTTACCTTGCGCATTACAGAGCAGGTGTAATTGTATATGATATATCAAATCCGCTTACTCCGGCTGAAGTCGGACATTATGACACTTATCCCGGCGTTAACAGCACCGCTTTTCAGGGATGCTGGAATGTCTATCCGTATCTGCCTTCGGGAAATATTATTGCAAGCGATATAGCTACAGGTCTCTACGTTCTTAAGCTCGGCAAGACAACTTCAATTAATAATCAGAATGTAGAGTCCGCTGATAATTTTAATCTGATGCAGAATTATCCGAACCCGTTTAATCCTTTGACAAATATTACTTACTATCTGCCTAAGCAGGAGTATGTTAAAATCACTGTTTCAGATGAACTCGGCAGACAGGTCGCTGTGCTCGTTAATGAAGTTCAGCAGAAAGGCAGCTACTCTGCAGAATTCAAAGCAGACGGGCTTGCGTCAGGCGTTTACTATTACACAATCAATGCAGGTAAATTTGTTTCAACAAAAAAAATGGTTTTAACAAAATAATTATTCTGACTTCAGGTTTTAACAACTGAGTTATTACAAAATTTATTTTCTGACTTATTAGATTATAAACCCCGCTCTGAATTTTCACTATACTATAAGCGTGAAACTGCCGGCGGGGTTTTTATATTTTTTTAAATTCAAATCAGCTTTACTGTATAATTTTATATGAGCAAATACAAACTCTTTAACCGCGAACTGAGCTGGCTTTCATTTAACCACCGGGTCTTGCAGGAGGCGCAGGATTATAATGTACCGCTGATGGAAAGAGTTAAATTCCTCGCAATATTCTCTTCCAATCTCGAGGAGTTTTTCAGAGTAAGGGTCGCATCTTTAAGATCGCTTCTTGAGCTGAAAAAAAAATCCCGTAAAGAACTGGATTTTGATCCGGAAGACTTGCTTAAGAAAATTCATAAGAAAGTAGATGAACTTCAGTTCCTGTTAGGTAAAATTTTTAACGGAGAAATCTTACCCGCTTTAAATGTTCACAATATTTTTATAAAAAATGAAACAGAACTTAATGAAGAGCAGAAAATTTTTGTAAAAGAGTTTTTTTATGAAAGAGTTCAGCCTTTTATTAGCCCGATGGCGCTGGTTAAAAAAAAGATCAGTCCCTTCCTGAAGACAGGCGCTCTTTACCTTGCCGTAAGAATGACTTCGGTTAACAAAACAAAAAATAAAATTAAAAATAAATCAGGGAATAAGAACGTAAAGAAAAGATTTGTAAATGCTATGGTTGATATTCCGACAGATAAACTTCCGAGATTTATTGTACTGCCGTCCGCCCCGAATGAAATAAATGTTATTTTTCTTGATGATATTATCAGATTTTCTCTCAGTAAGATATTTAAAGATTACAAGATTGAAGAAACGGTTTCCGTAAAGCTTACCCGTGATGCAGAGCTTTATATTGATGACGAATTTACAGGCAGTCTGCCGGATAAGATAAAAAAGAATTTAAGCAAAAGATTAACAGGCGCTCCGAGCAGGTTTTTGTATGATAAAAATATTTCAAAGGAGTTTCTCATATTTCTTAAAGAATCTCTTTCACTGAAAAACCAAGATCTTATACCGGGAGCAAGATATCATAATTTCAGCGACTTTTTTAATCTGCCTCATCATTATATAAAAGAACTTGAATTTGAAAAACTCAGACCTCTTAATATCAAAGCAACGGATTCATTTAGAAATATTTTTGACGCAGTAAGAAAAGAAGATATTCTTCTGCATTTTCCTTATCAGTCGTTTGATCAGGTAATTAAATTTTTTGAGACCGCTTCCACTGATGAAAATGTAACGGAAATTAAAATCACATTATACCGCGCCGCGAAGAATTCGGCAATTGTCAGCGCTTTACTGAATGCGCTTAATAACGGAATTAAAGTAACTGTCTTTGTTGAAATAAAAGCCCGGTTCGATGAAGAGCTTAATCTGGAATACGCTGATGTTTTAAAAAAATCCGGCGCTGAAATTATTTACAGCATTCCCGGTCTGAAAGTTCATGCTAAACTTGCTCTCGTCATTAGAAAAGAAAATAAATCCCTGAAAAATTACTGCTATCTCTCCACCGGAAATTTTAATGAGAACACTTCAAAAATATATACCGATTTCGGATTTTTTACTTCGGATGAAAATATTACAAATGAAATCTCTGAACTCTTTAAATATCTCGAAGGCAGACTGAAAAATCCTGAATTCAAACATGTCCTTGTCGCACAGTTCAATATGAAAAAGGAATTTCTTAAACTCATCGGAAATGAAATAAAAAATGCGTTAGAAGGCAAAGCCGCTTCCATACTGATCAAACTCAACAGTCTGGAAGACAAAAAGATGATTGAAAAACTTTACGAAGCGGGTAAAGCCGGAGTAAAAATAAATATTATTGTAAGAGGGGTCTGCTGTCTGATACCGGGCGTAAAAGGATTGAGCAAGAATATTTCCGCAGTTAGTATAGTCGGCAGATTCCTTGAGCACAGCAGAGTATATGTGTTTCATAACAACGGTGATGAGAAAATATATTTATCCTCAGCTGACTGGATGAAACGAAATCTAAGCAGAAGGATTGAAACCGCTTTTCCCGTTTATGACAAAGATCTGAAAAAAGAAATTCTGGACCTGATGGAGATTCAGCTAAGCGACAATGTAAAGTCACGGATCATCGACGCTCATCAGACAAATAAATTCAGACAAAATGAATCCGGAAAAAATATCAGCTCCCAAATAGAATCCTATGAATATCTGAAAAGATTTTGACTGCGCCGGGGAAAGTTTTTAGGTTAGAAATTATATCAATTTTAAAAATATAAGCGGACTGAAAATTATGAACAGCCGCTGTTTACTTTTCTGATTTAATTACCGATAACGCTTCATTCAGCGAAAGTTTTTTACCCTCTTCATATTGCTTCAAAAATTCTTCTCTGTTCATATTTTCATTTATTTCTGCAAGAATATTCTGTTTGAATATTTCAACACCGGTTTCAAGTACTCTGTCAGTAGATTTCAGATTGCTTTCGCATGCGCCTGTAAGTTTAGCCGCTAAGTCATACTTTTTGTCTAAACAGTAAATGCCGGCGTATATTATTACCGAAACAGCCGAGCTCCATTCATCTCCCGCTTTCTCATTTTCCAGAATACTTTGTTTTAAAAACTCTTTTGACTGATCTCTTTTGTCTGATTTTAAAGAGAGAAGTCCGAGTCTGTTCAGAGAATTAACCATTCCCGTTATATCTCCGATCTCAGTTCTAATTGCAAGACTCTCTTCAAGATATTTCATTCCCTCTTCAAAATTTCCGTATGAGTCATAAACAATTCCAAGTCCGTATTTATAAAATGCTTTTCCGAGTTTATCGCCTAACTGCTCATACAATTCCCCGCATTGTTCAAATAAATTTTTTGCGTTCTCAAGGTTATTACGATTGTATGCGACGAGTCCCAGATTTAGAATAGTATTTGCCATTCCGCGCCTGTCGCCTTTTTCTTTATTTATCAGCAGACTCTCCCCGTAATATTTTTCAGCAGTTTCATAATCTCCCTGATTATCCGCGATCAGTCCGAGATTATGCAGCGGATTTGCTGTCTGAGTCTTATATCCGATCTCTCTGTAAATTGATAAACTCTCTTCAAAATATGCTTTTGCCTTTTCAATTTCATTCCGGATTACTGAAACCATTCCCAGATTATTCAGACTCATTGCGATTCCCCGCCTGTCATCCGCCGACCTGTTGTTAATCAGGCTTTCAGAATAGTATTCATACGCCTTTTGATTGTCTCCCTGAAAAAAAGAAATTGATCCTAATCCTATCTGCGAAAATGCCATTACGACTTTATCATCATTTTCCCTGCTGAGCGAAAGACTCTTATTTAAGAAACTTCGCGCTTCTTCAAATTCACCCTGTAATATGGTTAAGTTTCCCTGACTGCAGATGAGCCATGATTTTAACTTCAGACTTATCCCGTCTGCATTATCCAGAATATTCTCTATAAGTAATTTTCCGGTCGCATAATGTCCCCTGATAAGCCAGAACCTCCCGAGCGCAAAAGCAATGTGACCGCCGGTTTCACTGTTGCCGCTCTTTGCGGAATACTGAATTGCCGTCTGAAAATTTGAATGTTCGTTTTCAAGTATTTCCAGCCATTTCTCAGCTTCGCTAAGCTCAACTTTCGGACCGGAATCAATTGCAAAATCCTTATAATACTTTAAGTGGTTTAGGAAAAATCTTTCCCGCTCATTTATTTCCATTAATTTTTCCTCACCATACTGTTTAATGGTTTCAAGAATTCTGTATCTGTCTTTTTCTGAATCATAAATGATAACTGATTTTTCAGTAAGTGAACTCAGCAGGTCGAGAATGTCATGCTTTTGTATTTTATCATCCGAACATATTTCTTCCGCAGCTTCCAGCGTCCATCCTCCGCTGAATACTGACAGTCTGCCCCATAGTGTTTTTTCATTTTCAGACAGCAGATCATAGCTCCAGTCTATCATTGCCTTAAGAGTCTGCTGTCTCTGCAGTGATGTCCGGTTACCTCCTGTCAAAAGCTTGAATCTGTTATTCAGTCTTTCATAAATTTTATTCAGTGTTAATACTTTTATCCTAACGGCTGCAAGTTCAATCGCAAGGGGTATTCCGTCAAGCCGGCAGCAAATCTGTACAAGATAAAATGTGTTTTCATTGTTGACTCTGAAATCCGGATTCACTGAAAGTGCTCTTTCTGTAAATAACCGTATTGCTTCAAATTGCATAAGCTGTTCCGGATTATTTTTTTTGTTAATATCGGGAAGAGTAAGTGAAGGAGTTCTTAAGATTTTTTCGCCTGAACAGTTCAGTGATTCGCGGCTTGTCGAAAGTATTTTTATCTCCGGACATTTACTCAATATCAGCTCTGACAATTTTGCGCATTCCGAAATGAGATGTTCGCAATTGTCTAAAATTATCAGCAGCTCTTTATCTTTTAAATATTCAGTAAGAGATTCTTCTATATTTTTACCGGGAATTTCCTTTGAGCCGATGGAATTCAGCATTGTCTGTGCTACAAGCGATCTGTCCGAAACCGCTGCCAGCTCGACAATAATAACTCCGTTTGAGTATTCATCAATCAAGTCAGCGCCTGCCTGCATTGCAAGCCGTGTCTTGCCTGATCCTCCTGTCCCGATCAGCGTGAGCAGTCTCGAATTCATCAGACCTGATTTTATTTCTTCAAGTTCTTTTTCACGTCCTATAAAACTGGTCAGCTGTACGGGAAAATTATTCGGTCTGGCGTCAAGCGTTTTAAGAGAGGGAAACTCTTCCCTTAAGCCGGGAGATATTACCTGATAAAGTCTTATCGGCTGTATAACGTCCTTTAATCTTCTTTCTCCAAGATCACGAAACAAAACGCTCCGCTTTGATTCAATGAAATTTAATTTGCATAAATCATAAGCACTGCCGGAAATTATTATCTGCTCACCGTATCCGCATGACATTACTCTTTCTGTCCGCGCAAGCGTCATGTATCCCATATATCTTTCGCCGTTCCACTCAGCTTTTCCTGTGTGAATTCCTATCCTGATTTTAATTTCCGCATTTTCCCATTTTTCCCCTGCAAGACTGAGCTGCGCATCGAGAGCGGCTTTTACCGCATCATCCGCTTTTTCAAACACGCAGCTGAATGCATCGCCTGTGATCTCAAATGTATATCCGTTATTTGAGTCAATTGCTTTCTGTAAAAGTTCATTATGTCTTTTCAAAGATTCCTGAAGCGTGTCAGGAAATAACTGCGAAAGCTTTGTGCTGCCTTCTATATCCGTAAATAAAAAAGTGATTTCTCCTGACGGTAAGTTCATTCGGTATTAATTTTCTATTTTAAAACTCTGTGATTTTTTTTGTTCGGATATTATTTTCATTTATGCTTTTATTGCTGAATCAGGTTAAGCGCGACTTCCTTTGCGTCATCAAGGTTTAAATCTCTGATCTCATCATTCAGAATATCAAATCTCTTACCGCTGATTTCTTTCTTTAAGGCAGTAATTATTCTGTCGTTTTCTTCTATCCGCCATTTTGATAATTTAAATTTTACTTCGTTATTTATTTTTTCAGCAATTAAAAAAAGTTTAGCGGAAAGTTCATAATTGCTTTCGAGAAAGTAATAATTCCCGAGTCCGTAAATACTTAGAATTAATTTTAACTTCTCCGAATTTTTGTTGAAGCTTTTTAAACATTTTACAAAAATCTCTTTCGCTTTATGCGTTTCGGTGTTTATTAGCGCAATTTCACCAAGCTTAATGTAGGTGCGGTCATATGTGCTGGTAAATCCGAATTCTCGGGATTTGATCATTGACTCCTGATAATATTTTTCAGCTTCAGAATATTTATTTAATACAAAGTTAAGATTTCCAAGGTTGTACAGTGTGGTAGCAATAGTATACTGATCGTTGATTATTTTTAATTCCGAAAGACCTTCGTTAAAACAGATCTCAGCGTTTACATAGTCGCCATCCTGATAATATTTACCTCCTTTGCTTATTAAAATTTTTGCAGCCATATCGGTCTGTCCGAGAGTTTTGTAAATCCCAAGAGCTTCGTCAAGTAATTTTATTGTTTCAGCTGTTTCCTTATCGCCTGTAGTAAAAGCTGCAAGGTTACTTTTTACATTCGCTTCAAGTAATTTTTCATCAAGTCCTTCAAGCATATTTAAACTTTTTCTGGTCAGCCTGATCGCTTCAGTAATATTCCCTTCAATGAAACAAACTATTCCGAGTACGCTGTATGCATCTGCGGTCTTCACTCTGTTTCCTGTTGCAATAAAATAGTCGAGTCCCTTTCTCACGTATTTTTCAGCTGCTTCATTCTCATCATGCTGACTTGCCAGAAATCCTAAATTTAAAAATGCTTTGGCTCTGTGATCACCCTCCATTTCCGGATCAATTTCTATAAGATTTTTTAAAATTGAATATGACTCACTATAATAACCCTTGATCTCATAATATTCGGAAACATTTATCGCGAACTTTGCTGAATGTGTCTGAGAATTTTCAAGCCCGCGTTTTAATGCCGATCTTATATTATCTTCATCCGTATCCATTTCTTTTTTCCATTTTTCTTTTAATCCGTATTCGGCATCACCTTCAAATTTACATGATAATCTGAAGAAATAATTAAAATGCTTTTCGTAAATCGCTGACGACGGATCAAGTTTTTCAAGACTGTATTGTCTGATGCTTTCCAGCATATTAAATCTTTTTACACCGTCGGTTTCTTTTGAAGTTAAAAGTGATTTGTCAAACAGATTTGACATAAGATCAAGCACTTCAAAATCTTCAATGCCTTCCCCGCTGCATATTTCCTCAGCCGCTTCCAGACTCCATCCTCCTGAAAAAACCGAAAGTCTGGTAAACAGCAGTTTTTCTTTTTCCTGCAGAAGATCATAACTCCAGTCTATCATAGCTCTTAAAGTCTTTTGTCTGGGAAGTGCTGTCCTGCTTCCTCCGGTAAGAAGCTTAAATCTGTTGCTGATATTTTCGAGAATTTTTTCAACATTTAAAAATTTAATTCTTGCCGCTGCAAGCTCTATTGCAAGAGGTAATCCGTCAATCTGATGACAAAGCTCAGCCAATGCCGGAGCATTCTCGTTTGTAACCGAAAAATCCGGATTTACCGATACAGCTCTGTCTATAAAAAGTCTGACAGCTTCGTATTGACTTAATGTATCTGCATTGTTCCTGTCTCTCTTTTCCGGTAACGTAAGAGCAGGTACATGAAACGACGTCTCTCCCGTAATTTTTAATAACTCTCTGCTGCTTACAATAATTTTTAAATCCTGACAGGAGTGCAGCAGTGTGTTTGAAATTTTCGCGCACTCGCTGACAAGATGTTCACAGTTATCCAATATAAGCAGAAGCTGCTTCTCTTTCAAAAAATCTGTTATAACTGAAGCAATATCAGCGCCGCCGGATGCTTTAAGATTTAATGCATCAGCTATCACATTTAAAATCTGCGGAGGATCGTTTACGGATGCAAGCTCAGCAATAAAGACACCGTTTTCAAATTCATCTGCAACTTCATAACCAGTCTGAATTGATAATCTGGTCTTGCCTGTTCCGCCGGGTCCGGTTAAAGTAAGCAACTTTGATTTCGTCAGCAGCTTTTTTATTTCGGTTAATTCTTTTTCCCTTCCGATAAAAGAAGATACCTGCACAGGAAGATTGTTTAATCTTTCATCAATTGTTTTAATTGGAGGAAAATCCTGTCTTAGTCCTTTTGAAACGATTTGAAATAATTTTACCGGATTTTTAATGTCTTTCATTTTTCTCATGCCTAAATCTCTGAATTCAGCGATGTCCGGATTTTGTTCAGCAGCTTTTGAGACAGAAGAAGCTGAGATAAGTATCTGCTCTCCGTATGCGGAAGACATGATTCTCTGAACTGTTGCAAGAGTTAAATAACCGTTATAGTCTTTTCCTTCCCATTCGGCAACACCGGTATGAATTCCCATTCTGACCTTAATGTTTGCTGTATTGTTTTTTTCAGAGCGAAAATATAACTGTGCGCTGACCGCAGCTTTTACAGCGTCAGACGCCTTTTCAAATGCGCAGCAGCACGCTTCCTCGCCGGACTTTTTAAATAAAAAACCGTCATTGGCTTTCACGGCTTTCTGAATAATTTCAAAACAATTTATAAGTTGTATCTGAATAATATCAGGATTATCCTGAGACAGCTTAGCGCTGTCTTCAATTTCAGTGAAAAGAAATGTTACAGTACCCGACGGGGGAGTTATCATTATTTATTTAATTTCAGATTATGAGTAAAGGAATTATACTGTGAGCAAATTTATGAAATACTGACGATGAATGTAAGTTATAAGTCTTCTGTGAAATGAGGTTTGAATTAATACTGTCTGATTCGATTTTCTTAAATTTTTAATAGAATTTATTTTCCCTTTTTAAAAAATTTTATATTTGGAAATGATTTTCTGACGGAAACTGAAAACAGTTCTTGTAGTATTTTAAAATATGTTTTGCTATTTTGAAAAATCAAAATGGATTTAAAATTTATTCTGAAATATATTTTCTTATGCCTGACCGTATTTTCAGCTTACGGTTTTTATTTTGCTTATTCCGAATCTAACCGGAAAACGCCCGTCTGTCTGAACAAAACAGAGCATCATATAATTGACAGCAGTGATTCCTCAGGTTTCAGCAGTGACGGTCCTGTAATTATTTATGAAGACGGAAAAATTTTAAGCTATTCGGTTTTACCGGAAAACGGCGGTTTTAAAACTTCGGTTGAGAACATAAGTCAGAATGATATTTTATCTTGTTATGTCGATGAGACCGGTCATCAGTTTAATTTCCGGCTGAAGGAATCTGTAAACGAAGAAGATGATGTCTATGATCTTCCCGAAAAGATGCTTGTGATATCAGATATCGAAGGCAACTTCAAAGGTTTTCAGTTAATACTAAAAGGAGCGGGAGTTATAAATGAAAATTTTGAATGGGTATTCGGAAAGGGGCACCTTGTTCTCGCAGGTGATTTTTTTGACAGGGGATTAAATGTTACGGAATGTCTCTGGCTCATTTATAAGCTTGAATCCGAAGCTGAAAAGAGCGGAGGGAAAGTTCATTTCATTTTAGGCAATCACGAAATGATGGTTCTCAGAGGAGATCTCAGGTATGTCAGAGCGAAATATATTGCGAACGCGGATTCACTGAAAATCGGTTACGATAAATGGTTTGCGAAGAATACCGAACTCGGTAAATGGCTGCG
Organism: Candidatus Tepidiaquacellales bacterium UBA2330; assembly: GCA_002344965.1. Lineage (GTDB taxonomy): Bacteria > Bacteroidota > Ignavibacteria > Tepidaquicellales > Tepidaquicellaceae > UBA2330. The sequence continues at coordinate 69,028 of DDUU01000021.1, forward strand.
AAGTAAAAACGCCATTGAAAAAATAGGAGACTATATATTTGTCCATGCCGGTATAAGTAAAGATTTTCCGTTGGATACTTTTTCCCTGACAGACATAAATGTTAATATAAGATCATCAATTGATAAAACCTTTACTGACAGAAAAACTTCCAAAGATATTTTTATCGGAAGCGGCGGACCGCTCTGGTACAGAGGGATTATTAAGGAAACCGAAACGCAGGAAGAAGTTGAGAAAACTCTGAGCTTTTTCAATTCATCAAAGATGATCGCCGGTCATACGATAGTTGACAGCATAAAATATCTTTACGGCGGAAGAGTCATCGCAATAGATCTTGATCACAAAGAGAATACTGACAAAGGTATTATGTTTGCGCTCTGGTTTGAGAATGGGAATTTTTATGTGATAGACAACAATGGGGTGAAAACAGAATTTTAGTTTTTTGTAAAATTAATAGTTTATAACCTCCATATCGTCAATCCTTTGGATGATCCAAAAAATATTTCAATAGGAATCTCACTCATTGCGAATACTTCTTTCAGATCTTCTTTACTTAACAGGAATTTTGTTTGAATTATTTTGATGTGGGGAAATAATAAATTTAAAGCTAATTTTTAAAAACTAATTATTAACAATATATTTAGCTGAATTAACGAATGGGTCGGTGAGGAGAAAGCAATTTAATTTTAGTTTTGAAATTTATAATTTAGTGAAATGAAAATAATTTGATAAATATAAAGATTACAAATGATAAAACCCGTGAGAAATGAATTTCCGAGCACTTATGCAGACAGATTAGGACAAATTTATTCCGCCAGAATAACCACTCATTCGAAGAAAAGTAAAGGACAGTTTTTCACTCCGCTTGAAACCGCGAAATTTATGGCAAGTTTTTATTCGTCAGATAGATCAACTATAAAAATACTTGATCCCGGATGCGGCACCTGTATCTTATCTTGTGCTTTAATAGAGAAAATTGTCGGTAATAATAATAAAGTTAAAAAAATCCTGTTAGATATTTATGAATCAGATATAGATTTGCTAGAATATATAAATTATTCTTTAAGATATTTGAAAAAGTGGCTTCTAAAATTCAATATTAAACTATTATATCAAATATATTCATCTGATTTCATTATAGAAAATAAAGATTGTTATTTATCAAGCCCAACTATTTTTAACGACTCCAGTTATCCAACATATGATATTGTAATTATGAACCCACCTTATTTTAAAATTTCTAAAAACGATAATAGAGCAATTATCGCAAAAACAATAATTAATGGACACCCAAATTTATATTCAATTTTTCTAATGACAGCTGCAAAACTTTTGAATTCGGAAGGAATTTTAATAGCAATTGTTCCGCGAAGTTTTACATCAGGTAATTATTTTAAAGAGTTTCGCAAAACTTTTTTCGAAGAAATTTTATTAGAAAATATTCATTTGTTTGGTTCTAGAAAAGAAACTTTCAGTCGTGATAAAATACTTCAGGAAACACTTATTTTTAAGGGAAAGAAAGGTGTTAACAATGGAGTTACGCATGAAATTTTTTTGACTCATTCAAAGGGAATTAAAGATATCAATAGTGCAAAAGGAAAAAAATTTAAACTATCTGAATTACTAGATTTAAATTCATCTGAGAAAATTCTTCACTTACCATTTGATAAAATGGAAAATGAAATTATTAATATTTTCAAATCCTGGAAGGGCAATTTGAAAAAATATGACATTAAAATTTCAACTGGACCGGTAGTTACTTTTCGGGCTATTGATTATTTGTATGACCTAAATCAAACTGGAAACGACCTTGCACCTTTATTTCAGCTGTATAACACTTTACCAATGTCTTTAGAATGGCCTGTTTCGAAAAAAGGAAAAGCCCAATACATTAAAATATCAGATCGATCAAAATCATTACTGATCCCAAACAGGGATTACATATTTTTGAGACGATTTAGTGCGAAAGATGATAAACGCAGGTTAATTGCGTCTCCATATTTTGCCGGGTTCGTAAATGCAGATTATATAGGTGTTGAAAATCACTTAAACTATATATATCGTCAAAATGGTAACCTGGAAAAAAACGAGGTATTAGGTTTGTCTGCATTGCTTAATAGTCGTCTATTTGATTCCTATTTTAGAACATTTAACGGAAATACAAATGTAAGCGCAACCGAAGTAAGAGAAATTCCTTTACCGCCACTTGAAGATATTAAACAGATAGGCAACCACATTCAGAAGAGTAATTCATTAACAAATTCAGATATTGACTTAATTGTGAATTCTTATTTTGACCTAGGTCAACTTTTCGTTGCATATGAAAAAAATTGACGAGGCAAAGGAAATTCTTAAAGCATTTGGTTTACCCATTTCTCAACAAAACGATATATCTGCTTTTACTTTGTTGGCTCTTTGTAATTTAAGGCCGACTGATAATTGGATCAAAGCATCAAAGACTAGTCTAAAAATTACAAAAGGGATAATGAAATTTGTTAAAGCTGTTTATAAAAAAAATTACGCGCCTAACACTAGAGAAACTTTCAGAAGACAAGTATTACACCAATTTGTTCAAGCAAGAATAGCCGACTATAATCCTGATAATCTTAACTTGCCTGTAAACAGTCCTAATGCACATTATGCACTAACTGATTCAGCTTTATCAGTTATAAAATCTTTTAAATCAAAAAATTGGAATAAAGAATTTAAAAAGTTTAATTCAACAAAGGAATCTTTATTAAAAGATTATAACAAATCAAGAAAGAAAACCTTAATTCCGGTAAAACTGAGTAACGGAAAGACTTTAAAATTATCAGCAGGTAAACATAATATTGTACAAGAAGCTGTTATTAGATTATTTGCAACTCGATTTGCTCCCAAAAGTGAGGTGATTTATATTGGTGATACAGCTTTAAAAGATTTATATATGGACGAAAAACTATTAAAGAAACTGAATATTCCCATAAATAAACACAGCAAATTACCGGATATCATTATTTATAATTCCAAGAATAACTGGATTTATTTAATTGAAGCTGTAACATCACATGGACCTATTTCACCCAAAAGATTATATGAGTTGGAAGAATTATTAAAAGATTGTAATTCGGCAAAAATATTTGTCACCGCATTTCCTGATTTCTCTGAGTTTAAAAAGCACACTACAAATATCGCGTGGGAAACTGAAGTTTGGATAGTAGATTTTCCGGATCACTTGATTCATTTTAACGGTGATAGGTTTTTTGGACCACGTTAATATTGATAATCTTTATTAATTTTCATGATATGCATCAACTTATCCTGGGCTAAATACAAATGATGTAAAATTTATAAGATATAAATTCATGAATAGAGTTTTACACTATATAACTCCTGCTTTATTGCTTGTGATATTTTGTTTTTTTACCACTTCTATTGCTCAGACTTTACTTGAAAAGGATATGATTTTACAAAAAATATCCGAGCTTAAGGAAGAGACTAAGGTGAAATCAGTAATCGCCGGTATAAAAAAAGGCGATGAAGAAATTCTGACCATAGCGCTCGGAGAATCAATGACTTCAGTATCCGCTACAACTGATATGCATCTCCGTATCGGAGGTGTGTCTGAAATATTTTTCGGGACTCTCCTGATGATACTTTCCGAGAAAGGACTGATCGGACTTGATGAAAAAATTTCAAAGTGGATGCCGGAATTACTTGCTGCCGATAAAGTAACTCCGGAAATGCTGATTAAAAATACAGCGGGATACAAAGATTACGTTCTCAATAAAGATTTTTTTGATCTTGTTACGAAAGAGCCTTTCAGAAAATTCAGCAGGGAGGAAATTATAGCTTATTCCGTCAGCGGCGGCGAACTGAATTTTCCGCCCGGCACTGATCAGAAATATTCGCATACTGAATTTACCATACTCGGTGAAGTGATCGAGCGCGCTACGGGAAAAAAGATGCAGGAGCTTTATGAAGAATATATTTTCCATCCTCTTAATCTTAATAATACCGGTTACTGCAATAATGCCGAACTACCGTCTCCGGTTCTTCACGCTTACAGTTCAGACCGCGGGATATATGAAGATGCGACATTCTGGAATCCCGCATGGACAGGTGATTCGGGGCCTTTATATTCAAATCTGTCTGACTTACTCAAATTTGCCCGCGTATTCGGAAAGGGAAGTCTTCTTTCTCCGGCATCATTTGAAAGACTTATAAGAAGACCTGAAGGAGCAAAAAATCCTGATCTGTATTTCGCTTCGGGCTTCATAGTCGCAAATGGCTGGTATGCACAGAATCCAAGTTTCAACGGCTACAGCGGGGCATTCGGATATCTGCCGGAAAATGATATCACGGTAATAGTATATTCCACTGAGTCTGATGATCCGAAATCCGGTGCGCAGGCATTTAACATATTAAAGGAGCTTGTTAAAATTATCAGTCCGGATAAAGTTATCAATTTCTGAATGTAGCTGCCTGAAATTTTTTCTGACAGTTAAATGAAGTTCAAAATGTTTGGAAAAAATCCGGCGGGTTTAAATAAGAACGCAGACCGGAAAAGCCTGCGTTTATAAAACGAGATTGATATAAATTCTATTTTATTGTTACTTCACCTTTTGACAAATATTTTGTCAGATTTCCGTTTTTAAAATTCGGCTCTTTGACATTTTCATAAATAAAATAAACTCTGTAACTGCCGGGCTCGAAATTGATCTTTTCTGTAGTGCAGAAAAATCTCGCGCCGTCTGTTATAATGTCAGCATCTTCTATCCTCATCGCATACTCATTTACAAATTCAGTATCATTTCCTTCTTTATCAGTTTTGTAGATCACCCACATATAAAGCTGATTGTAAACTTTATTATCCAGTTTGGTCAGCAGGTGCAGTCCTCCGGCATCTTTGACAGACGAAGCTCCGACCGGGCTCCAGTCATCATTCACGTTATCACAAAAATAAAATTCCTGTGAAAAAACATTTGTAGAAATTGCTAAAAACAAAAGTAAGATCAGTGTTTTCATTGTAAGTTATTAGGTTTGATAATTAAGTAAGTTATATTGTAAATTTTTCTAAATGTATGAGTGTAAATTAAAATATTATTTTTAAATGTGCAAAGAATATTTATTAACTCCTGGTTTTTGTATTGATATAAATTATATGAGATGTTTTTGAAATGAATTTTTAATTTGTGAAGGATACATAAAGGAAAATATTCATTATTATGACTCCGCTCAAAATATTAAAGGAATTATGAAAATAAACTGATCAGTCAAAACTTTAAGACACCAAAAAATTATAATCCGCTTAAAGATTAAATAAAATTATTTTCATTTCTCTGAGCTTTCTTTTATTATCAATTTTGAATATTCTTTCCATTTGTTTTCTTTTATCTGTATTATTGTTCAGCTCATACATCTTATAAGAGTAACTGCTGCTGCCGATAATTGCTCCGACAATCCCTCCGATAATTACACCCGAACCTGCACCGATCATTCCGCCAAACGGAGTTCCCAGTGCGCCGAGTCCGGAAGAAGATGTATTATAGGTTGATCCGATTGCAGCCCCGGAAGCTGCGCCGATAAGTAATCCGGCCAGAGCTCCTAACACTATACCGGTACCTGTGTTTTTACCGCTCTTGATACTTATCCCGTTTATTTTATTTATGTTCATCTTCAGCTCTGATCTTTGTCCCGAAGAAAGATTTATCAGGCTGTCATTTAAAAATCTGATCATTCTTATACCTTCCACCTCCGTCAAAACAGGTGCTCTGACTGTTTTATTTTCAAAAACAGTTTGCATTGATCCTGTTATATACTCGATAGTAATTTCATCCGGATAAAATGTTTTCATTGAGTCAGACTGAGCGTATAATGACTTACTTGTGAAAAGCATCAGTTATAATATTATTATTTTTTGTTTTGGCTGTTTCATTTTATCTTCTCCGGGTCTTTATGTAAAAAATAGCAATTTAAGTTATCTCAGTTGTCATAAGATTGTCAAATATTTTATAAAGGTATAATCTAAAACTAAAAGACCGCACTCAGCATTTGTGAGTGAGATCTTATAAATGATTTAACATTCGTCTGACTGATCAACAATAATTACCTGGTCAGGATCATTCTTTTGGTCTGAACAAATCCGGCTGATTGTAATTTATAAAAATAGACTCCGCTTGAAAAATCTGATGCATTCCATATTACCGAGTAGCTGCCTGCATCCTGTTTTACATTAACAAGTGTTGTTACTTCCCTTCCCAGCAGGTCATATATTTTCAATGTTGTGAATCCGCCTGCAGAAAGACTGTAATCAATTGTCGTCGCAGGATTAAACGGATTCGGATAATTGTTCTTCAGTTCGTAACAGAATTCACTTCGTTCTGTATCACCGGTTAAATCGGCTGCATCTCCCTGATTCATTTCTTTAATTCTTCCTTCGGCTGTATAATACAGGAATCGCAGTTTTCTCACGTAATCTTTTAGTCCTTTATATTCAGGAACCTGAAGTATGTGAATGTTTTCGACATCCACTCCTCCAAGTGAAATCAGTATTCCAAGCAGTCCTTCGTTTACAGTGACCGAATACTTTTTATTCGGATGCAGCGGAGAATTATTTATACGTACTGATGAAAGTATAACTCTTTCACCGGCGGGTTTTTGAATATCATATTTAAATTTCATTCCCGATACCTGCAGAAAAAAATCATTGTCAATTCCTATCATTGATAATCCGATTTCCAGACCTTTAACAAGCTCTGAACCTCTTATATCAAAAGTAACAAGATTAAAATCAAGACCGGAAGCTGTATCATATCCGTAACTGACGGATCTGAATACATCGGCGCCGGTAATTGCCCCACGGTAAATTTTCTCAGCGATTAAACCGTTTGCCGTGATTCCGATTTTTGTGTGCGTTTTATTCCTGTAAGAATCTGTGATTAGATTTCCCATAGGCGTATCTTTCATTCTGCTGTCCGGAGTGTTTGCGGTTTCCAGATCTCTCAGAGCGAAACCTTCAACTGTATGAAAAACATCTCCGAACTGTGCTGTGATACCGGTTTTAAGTTCATCTATTACTGCTTTAAATTCCGGAACTGCCGGAACATTTTTATCAACAGGTATAAGAGTATACTCATCTAATGTAATCACATCATTCTCAAAGGTAAATTTTAGTTTGCCTATGTTTTGATAATATGAACCTGCCTGACATATATACACAGGTTTATTTTCGGGATTCATTATGACTAACGGCTGCTGAAATGCCGAATGATCATGACCTCCGATAATGAAATGAATTCCGGGAATGTTTGCCGCTATCTGCTGATCAATTTCAGATCCGAGATGCGAAAGAAAAACTATTACATCAGCACCCTGATTCTGCAGTTCCAGTACTGTAGCAAATGCTGTTTCTGCAACATTTTCGTTAATGATAACCGGATAGGCATTGCTGAGCGGTGACGGAATTGTCATTCCGAAAATACCGACTTTTAAATTTCCAAAGTCTTTAATCGTATACGGCTGTATAAATTGTGACAGCGGCGGATAACCTGTCAGATCAAGGTTTGCAGATAATACGGGAAAGGATCCGTTTAAAAATCCTGCCGTAAATACATCATTCAGTGCAGACGGTCCGAGATCAAATTCATGATTTCCGACTGTCAGCGCATCAAACCCTAACTGCTTCATTATCTGCAGCTCGGGAACACCGAAATATGCATTAAAGAAAAAATCTCCTGTAGAGAAATCTCCCGCGTGAAGCGTAAGCACGTTAGATTCAGTTTGTTTAATTAATCTTATTACCGATGCAGCTTTCGAAATTCCACCTATAGTCCCTTCAAGATTACAGGTCTTCGGTCCGCCTGCGTCAAGATGCGAGTGACTGTCATTTGTATGTAAGATCGTTACCGGTATTTCCTGAGCATTGACAAAATTTATGAATGTGAATATCATGATTGAGATTGTAAAAATTAAATTTAATGGCTTTTTCATCTTATTGCTCCTTCACCGCAAAAGCGGATATAAATTAAATTTGTAAAAAATAAATTTTAAACAGTTTAAAAAAGATCTCATTTTGTTTTAATTAAATCTGTATAAAATTAAGAAAAATGATCTGTTCATGTGTCACAGGTTTGTAAAAAATGTGAAGAATTAATCATAAGAAAAGAATTACCTTTTTCAGATTCTTTTTTTAAAAACACTTAATCTGCACATAAAAAACCGGAGCGGTGATACCGCTCCGGACAGTAATAAAAATCAACATCTTCAAAAATAGTTATCTTACCAAATTCATCTGTATCGTTTCGGATAAATTCCCGGAAACTAATCTTAAGAAATATACTCCGCTTGAGAAATTTCCGGCATTCCAGCTATATGAATGCGAACCTGCCATAAGATTCTGATTTAATATCACGTCAACTTCTCTTCCGGCAATGTCATAGACTGCAAGTTTTACAGGTGATTCGGATAAAAGCGTAAAGCTTACCGTAGTAGACGGATTGAAGGGATTGGGAAAATTTTGATTAAGTGTAATCTCATTTCCGGTAACTAAAGCGTTTGTATTTCTTTTTAAACCTTCAGGATTCAAAGGTGATTTTACAGACAGAAATTTATCTTTGTTAGATTCAATTATTACGAGATCTTCAATGTCAACAAAATCATCTCCAGTAAGGTCTGTTGCCGTATAACCGGTTATCATATTCCAGACATCATTTTCAACCATTGAAAAGTCTTCAAGATCAATAAACCCGTCCTGATTTGCATCACCGCTCAGCATAACTCTTCTCTTGCCTGCATTAAAGGTATTGTTTCCGTAAACATTTGCTGCTACAGTAAAATCAAATTCATTTAATTGAAATTCATAAATCCTTACCGGAGCAGAACTCCATACTTCAAGACTGTTTCTGTGTTTAAGAACAATATAACATTCTGTAAATTCATTTGATGTACTACCGGGTAAATCAAATCTGAATATTCCTTCCATTGTACTTTTTTCAATTTCCGCTTCTGCATTTGATATTACCTCAAACGGGAAATATCCGTTTCTCAGCTGGGCTGAGAAAACATCAGTTGTTACTGCGCTGCCGAAATCATCATCATACATTCCCTGTGTACCTGCCGTGATTTTGACTTCTGCATACGGAAATACCGGCTGAGAATTTGCATCGCTTAACTGCATTAAAAGGAATGCAGCGCATATCATAACTGCTTTAAATAAATGCTGTAATTTATCTGATCTGTTTTTGAAAATTCGGGTTTTCATTTCTAACTCCTTTAAAAAAATTATTAAATTGGTTTTTTAACCTGACGTAAATCTTTTGAAACAGGCGTTTGAACTGACAGTGTTTTCCGTTTTAAAATCACCGGATAGTTTCACAATCTATTCATAATTACTTCTCCGGTCTTACGTCATCGGTAATTAAGGATTTAATTTTATTCATTTATTAAATCTGTACAAAATTAATTATTATGGTCAGTTTAAGTGTCACGCGAAAGTAAAAATATGTCTGAGAATTGTAGTGAACGGAGATTGATTCTGTGTGAATGAATTTTCCGTGTATTTATTTTACAAACTTATATCCGACTGAATGGTATGTAATAATATGCTTAGGTCTTGATGGATTTGTTTCGATTTTTTTTCGCAGAATCAGAATGTAATTATCTACTGTTCTTGTAGTCGGAAAACTGTCATAACCCCAGACCTCATTGAGAAGATCGTTGCGTGAAACAACACTGTCTTCATGTCCGATAAAATATTTCATGATCTCATATTCTTTCAGTGACATTTCAATTTTGTGATCACCTTTATACGCTTCCATCTTTGCAAAATCAAGCGTAACATCATCAAATATAAATTTATCAAAATCATTTTTTATAACAGATCTTCTCCGGAGAATAGCTTTAATTCTTGCAACAAGCTCTCTGATGCTGAAAGGTTTGGTAATATAATCATCAGCTCCGAGTTCAAGACCTATCACTTTATCCGCTTCTTCAGCTTTTGCTGAAAGCATTATTATGGGAAAGTTGTGTCCGCTTAGCCGGAGATTTTTGCAGATATCAAAACCATTTTTTCCGGGCAGCATTATATCCAGCAGTATCATCTCGGGTTTAACTTTTAATGCAGTAAGAAATCCTTTTTCACCGTCGGATGAAATCAGGGTTTCGAAATTTTCTTTCCTCAGACTTATTTCCAGCCCTTTCGAAACAGCAGGATCGTCTTCTATGATCAGTATTTTATTCATGCCGGTATGTTAATAATTTATTTTTAGAATTTATTTAATTTATCCGATACCTGTCGCTCAGCAGTGCACAGCGGAAAATATAAAATAAAGGAAGTCCCTTTTCCCAATTCGCTTACAACTTCCGTCCTGCCTTTGTGTGAATCCATAATGTTTTTTATAATACTCAGTCCGATTCCCGCACCTCCTGTGTGTTTTATTTTAGAGTTTTTCAGTCTGACAAACGGATTGAATATATTTTCTATATCCTTCTTTGAAATTCCTATTCCTTCATCTTTAATTTTTACCACAGCATAATTTTCTGATATTTCAGAAGTGACTCTTATGAATTTTTTCTCCGGAGAATATTTGATGGCGTTAGATAAAATATTTATCAGCGCTTCCTTTACTGCATCTTTATCCGCTTTGATAAAAATATTATCCTGAAGTACTATATCCGCTCGGAAATTTTCCATCATAAACTGATATTCCATTATCTTCAGTGATTCCCTGATACATTCATTGAGATTTACTCTTACAAACGAGTATTCCTTAATTCCGTTTACAATCTTTGAATAATTTAAAACATTGTTGATAAGTCTTGTAAGACGGTCGGTTTCGCCTTCTATAATTTCGAGATATTCATTTGAATTTCCTGTTTTAAAATTATCCTGCTCTTTTAAGATTTCCGAGAACATCTTAATTGAAGTTAAAGGAGTTTTAAGATCATGAGAAACTCTTGAAACATAATAGATCATATTTTTATTGAATTCTTCTAATCTCGATATTTCTAGCTCCTCAAGCTCAACTTTTTCCTGAAGCTGAAGTTTTTTAAACGCAAGCATTACATTTGAAAATAATATGTTAAGTAATTCAATATCTTCCTTCATATAACGGCGTCCCGAGATTTTGTCACCGAGTATTATTGCTGCTGAAATATTTTCCGGTTCAATATTAAATGGGATTATTACGCATATATTCCCGTCCGTCAGCATATCAGACTTCGAATTATCTGTATCCAGTCCGGGTTCTGTTTTATCCTTAGCCGTGAATACTTTTTTTTTACCGGTATTCTTTACGCTCAAAATTAAATCGGATATTTCAGAGCTGAGAGCTGCGAAATTGTTTTGAGAAAGGATTTTTAAATATTTTCTGTTATCTGCTTCTGCTGCAAATGCAATTTTCCTTGCGGGAATAATTTTTTGAATCTCGGTTACTGCATACTTACTTAGTCCGTAAATTGTAATCTGATCATTTAATCCCGCAGAAAAATTGATTACTGCTTTTTCAAAATCATAGCCTTCCCTGTAAAAAATTTTATCAATATAATTTCTTAATTTATTCTGGATCGGATTAAAAATTATTATTGCAAAAAAAATCAGCAGGACGGAAACTATTTCTTCGTATCCTTTTATAAAATCACTTGCAATAAATCTTAAAATTTCATTAGCAGCCAGATAGATAATAATGATTGTAAAAGTTAATGCCGTATAGAGAATGCTCTTTTTTATAAAAACATCAATGTCGAAAATATGATATTTAATAATTGCTCTTGTAAAAAAAACCGGAACAAAGATTAAAAAGGCAAGAAGAAATTCCTCCTGTATAAGTTCGTCAAATCCCAGCAGTCTTGGCAGTAACCAGAGCAGCAGAAACGGAAACGCTCCCGCAGCTAATCCCCAGAAAATCCATTCTGCTTTTTTCTTCTCTGCGGCGTCGCTCATTTTTCTGTAAAACATAAATAAATTTACTGCTCCTGAAATAACTGATATCAGAAGTACTGCTTCTGTTATTTTCCATAGCGTTTCCATAGTTAAAACCATTTCTGAGTTTATATTATTAACAGAATAAATCTGAACCGAGATCAGTGAAATACAAAACAGAGATGATAATATATAAAGGACTGTAAAATATCTGTCAAATCTCTTTATTCTTATAGCGGGAAAAAGAAAAGTAAACTGCAGAAACGCTATACCGCCGAGAAAATATGAGGAAACGTGAGATGCTCTGACTAAATACGCAACCCAGTCATTGTCTGTAAAATATTTTCCCGGTGAAGTCATGGTGGCAAGTGAAAAAAGCACAAAGACCCAAAATAATACTCTGACAGCTCTGTCCCCGGATTTTTTTCTTATCAGAAATACAGACGTGATCCAGAATGAAAGTCCTGCAAGCAGGCTGATCAGTATGAAATTATATTTTCTGTAATAACGAATAAGGTGAACATGAAGGTTTGAGACTTTATTTTCAGCTGATAGAATATTGAGATCTGATTCGAGACCGACTGATCTTGAATCAAGTATTGTTTCAAGTTGATATAAACTTTTTATACTGATACTGTTAACTGTTTGTATCACATCTCCCGGAATTATACTTTCATACTGTTCAGCTGATATAATTTTGTCATCATTGCAGTAATAGCTGAACGGTAGATCCGCTTTAGTTATAAGTCTGTTTATTCCCAATAATCCGGTTATCAGAAATATCAGCGATACTGTATAATAAAAATACTTTGCGTAATTTTCCGTATTCATTTCCGCAGAAATTAATTACTGCTTTACGCTCTATGCTCAGACTACAACTGAAATTTAATTTCCGGCCGGAATTAAGAGCCTTGAGCTATATCCTGTCTCATTGTATTCCTCCTTAATATCAAACATATATTCCAGAAATAGTATGACTTACATCAACACCTGCTTAAAAACCGTTTCGGCTTTTCAATGTTGTGTTCAATTAAAAATAAACATTCAGAATATCCAGCCGGCTTTAAAAGTAAATGTCTGAAAATTTTTCCAGTCATCAAAATTGTTTATTAAGGTTGGCTGCTTTAAATTCACATAATCAAATTTCACTTCGAGAGGGATTTCATTTTCTGACAATTGCCTGACAGGAATATTAAGACCAAATCCGTAAGTGAACTCGCTGATGTTATCTTTACAATTACTGCATTCTTCTGTTATTTTCTGTGTGTAATATCCTCCTCTCAGAGAAAGTATTTCGAGAAAAGTAAATTCCAGACCTGAATGAAAACCGCCGAAATATTTTGAGTTAAAAAGATCCATATATTCAAGGTTCAGAAGAATATTGTATGAATTAAGTTTTGAAACAATTTTTTTATCATCAACTGAAAGATCATACGAAGCACCTATTCTGAATATTACAGGAAGCTTGTCATTCTGAGAAGCATCTGCTGACGGCAAAGAAGCCGAATTCACATTGATGAGACTCGAACCGGCATTCAACAAGTGATGGAGTTTGCCGGATTTTATATTAAAGGACTTGATGACTCCGAGATCAAAATAAAATACATCTCCGTTACCGCCTCTTTCATTTCCCACAGAAAATTCACTTCCGGTATTGTTCTTCAGCAGATTCAGATTTACTCCGACAAATAATTCCTTTATTACTTCCGAAGATAATGTCAGCCGGTAATTAGTAACATACGGTTCATAACTTCCGGTTATATTTCCGAATTCATTCGTAATAACTGCATCAACGCCGTAAGTAAAATAATCACGGCTGAAGCAGATAGTTCCGTAATCCTTTATTTTATATGAAGCTGAAAAGAAATTATATTTTGATGAATCCAGAAGATAATATTTGCCTGAAAAGGTTCCTGTCAGACTGAGCCCCTGAAGCGAAGCCATTCCTGCCGGATTATAAAAATACGAAAGAGCGTCACCGTTGACTGAAACAAAACCTCTTCCCATAGCATCAGCCCTGGCTCCCGGCTGTCTTCCGAAAAATAATTCGGATAATGTTCCCTTATAATTTTGTGCTAATGAATCACCGGAATATACGTGCATCAGTAACACCGCCCAGTTTACTCATATTAAAAA
>DDUU01000009.1 GCA_002344965.1 Candidatus Tepidiaquacellales bacterium UBA2330
TAAAAGCGTTAGTGAAAATAGTTTGAAGAAATTTATCATTAATAAAATTTATACTGTGAATATTTTTTATGAAATTACACCTTATTATATTATAAATCACGCTGATTATTATTCATATCATTACCGGATTTTTCAATCCGGATGAAGATGTCCTTTAATTTTTTAACGTGATCTGAATTATTTTCCTGTTTAAAATATACATAATCTTTCGATGTGTCAAATATGAAAAAACGCGTTTTGTGAAAATTTGAATTTGAATTATTTTCAGTTAGTTAAAAAAATTTATATAACTTTAACTCTGACTTGAAATCCCGAATTAACATCACTATATTAGCACTCTTAAAGGTAGACTGCTAATATGAACCAATAAAACTTAAAAATCAAAGCGTTTTCTAAATAAATAACTTAAGAAAGGAAAAAAAATGAACATCAAACCATTAAGCGATAGAATTATCGTAAAGCCGGCGGATGCTGAAGAAAAAACCGCTTCCGGGCTTATCATTCCTGATACAGCAAAAGAAAAGCCTATGAAAGGCGAGATCGTAGCTGTTGGAAAAGGAAAGATCACCGATGACGGCAAAGAAATTAAAATGGAATTAAAAGTCGGAGATAAAGTGCTTTACGGCAAATATTCCGGCACCGAAATTACAATCGAAGGAAATGAATATCTGATCATGAGAGAATCAGATGTTTATGCAATTATTTAATTTTCATTCAGCGGAATTTTATTCCGGTTATAAATAACAATTTTTAATAAACCAAAATAAAAAGAATATGTCATCAAAAATAATAACCTTTGATACGGAAGCAAGATCCGCATTGAAGAAAGGCGTTGACACGCTTGCTAACGCAGTGAAAGTCACGCTCGGACCTAAAGGAAGAAATGTTGTAATTGATAAAAAATTCGGAGCGCCGACTGTTACCAAAGACGGCGTTACAGTTGCTAAGGAAATTGAAATCGAAGATCCGATCGAAAACATGGGCGCGCAGATGGTGAAAGAAGTCGCATCAAAAACTTCAGATGTAGCAGGTGACGGTACCACTACCGCTACTGTTCTGGCTCAGGCAATTTACAGAGAAGGCCTCAAGCACGTTACCAGCGGTGCAAATCCTATGGATCTGAAAAGAGGAATTGATAAAGCAGTTGAAGAACTTGTAAAAGGTCTTAAGGATCTTTCCTCCCCGATCAAAGAAAGCAAAGAAATCGCACAGGTCGGATCTATTTCTGCAAACAATGACAAATACATCGGCGATCTTATCGCTCAGGCAATGGATAAAGTCGGTAAAGACGGCGTCATCACTGTCGAAGAAGCTAAAGGAACCGAGACAACAGTTGACGTAGTAGAAGGAATGCAGTTTGACAGAGGATATCTTTCTCCTTACTTTGTAACAAATACCGAATCAATGGAAACAGAGCTTGACGATCCTTACATTCTGATCCATGATAAAAAAATCTCTACCATGAAAGATCTCCTTCCGATACTTGAAAAGACAGCACAGTCAGGCAGAAGCATGCTTATCATTGCTGAAGATATAGAAGGCGAAGCACTTGCAACGCTTGTTGTTAATAAACTTAGAGGCACTCTGAAAGTATGCGCAGTCAAAGCTCCGGGATTCGGCGACAGAAGAAAAGCTATGCTTGAAGATATTGCAACACTTACAAAAGGAACCGTGATCTCTGAAGAGCAAGGTTACAAACTTGAGAATGCAACAGTATCATATCTCGGAACAGCCAAGAGAGTTGTAATCGACAAAGACAATACAACCATAGTGGAAGGCGCAGGAGATTCTGAAAGCATTAAGAAAAGAGTGAATGAAATAAAAGCTCAGATAGATAAGACCACTTCAGATTACGATAAGGAAAAATTACAGGAGAGACTTGCAAAACTATCGGGCGGAGTCGCTGTTCTGAAGATCGGCGCATCCACTGAAATTGAAATGAAAGAAAAGAAAGCAAGAGTGGAAGACGCTTTACACGCTACAAGAGCTGCAGTAGAAGAAGGGATTGTTCCCGGAGGAGGCGTAGCGCTTTTAAGAGTCGGAAATAAACTTGACAAGTTAAGCGATGACAACCATGATATAAAGACAGGTATCTCAATAATCAAAAGAGCTATTGAAGAACCGATCAGACAGATAGTTAATAATGCAGGTCTTGAAGGTTCTGTTGTTATAAATAAAGTCAAAGAAGGAAAAGGTAATTTCGGTTTTAATGCTGCTACAGATGAATATGAAGACCTTGTGAAATCAGGAGTTATCGATCCGACTAAGGTAACAAGAGTAGCTCTCGAGAATGCAGCTTCCGTAGCAGGACTTCTGCTTATGACTGAAGCTACTATCGTTGAGAAACCGGAAAAAGAAAAAGCGCCGATGATGCCACCCGGAGGAATGGGCGGCGGTATGGGTGATATGTATTAATAAATTTTCATTTATTTTACATCAATGTTCAATTTCTGTTAATAAATTTGAATCATTGAAAATAGTTGATCACAGTAATAAAAAAGACCTTCTGATAAAGAAGGTCTTTTTTTTTATAATTTAAAAAAATTTTAATCCTGAAATATATTCAGAGAGAAAAATTACTTAAATCTTACCTATGAAACCCGCCCAGAGGTTTCATAAACACTACGCCTAACTTAGAAAGCGCACTAACTACTTTCTCATCAGGATTCCCGTAACAGACGTATTTTTTTATTTCCAGTATACTCATAAATCTTGCTGCATAATTTTTTCCGAATATGCCCATGTGATTCATAACTGCTTCAGAGTCTTTATACATTTCCAGTATATTGCATTTTTTTCCGTCTTCACTTACGGACCAGTCATAAATAATCGCTCCGGGTTCATTTTCTTTTGTCGCGGAAACCATTTCGTCCATAAGAGCTTTAAGATTTTCTGACTCTCCGTCTTTTATTATTGTTTCAAGTAACCAGTAAACTGTGTTTGACATATTAACCTTTCTGTTATTTAATTATTGATTTCTTTTAAATATATTACTTAACTTTTTTAGATCAATTTTCATTTTTTTCATGTACCTAAAACCCCTGTCCGGGAAATGTGGCTTCAGGGAAAAAATCGATTTTTCCAATGAGTATTAGTTTTTAGGTTTTTAAGTTAAGTAAATTTATTCAGAATAAAAAAATATTTTTAAATATATAATCATACACATAATTGACAAAATACTCTAAAGCTTTTTACGCCGGACTCATGTTCCCGATCTCCCGAATGGGAATACTTTTAACTGCACTTTTTTTATTCACGAATCACAATTCGGCTGACTCAAAGGATGTAATAATTTATTCTTCTCCCATCGACAATGCAGAGCTAGTAAATGTTATGGAAAATATTATTTTTAAAACTGATAAAAATTCTGATCTGTCGATTGAGCAAATGACAATTTCAGTGAAAGGCAATGACGGCAGAATTATTAGCGGGAAATTTTTTGAGGTAGGTGACGGAAGGACTTTCATATTCGATCCGCATGAAAAATACCATACTGGCGAAAATATTACCGCAGAATTAATTTTTATTTCAACCGGCAAAGTGCTGCATAGCTTAAATTTCAGGACATCTGAAAAAATCATTGATAAGAAGGTCAGAGACCGGATCATAAAGGATTTAAGAGATGAAGAATTCGGCACCGGAGTAAATCCGAACAGAATTATTCCGGAAAGTATCGGCGGATACAATAACGGAGGGATCATTAAGCCGCAGGTTACAATTACGAAAAATAATAACCCATCTGACGGTACAATCTTTTTCGCCAATATCGCCAACGATACTGTTACTTCTCCTTTTATAATGATAATGAAAAATAACGGCGAGATGCTTTTTCAAAGACAAATGCCGGAGACCTGCTATGACTTTAAAGTTCATATAAACGGTCTGATGACATATTTCCAAAACATTGCAGAGAAATTCTATGCAATGGATTCGACTTATACTGTAGTGGATAGTTTTGCTACAGGCAACGGATACCTAACTGACCTTCACGATATTTTGATTAAGGACGACGGTAATATTCTGCTTATGAGCTATGACGTTCAGATAATTGATATGAGTCTGATCGTTCCCGGAGGAAGTAAAAATGCGAATGTAACCGGACTGATCATTCAGGAAATTGACCAGTCTGATAATGTTATTTTTCAATGGAGAAGCTGGGATCATTTTGAAATAACGGATGCGGACAGCGTAAACCTTTCTCTCAATAATGTGGATTACTGTCACGGAAATGCTTTTGATGTGGATGATGACGGACATTACGTGATATCAAGCAGAAATATGTCCGAGATAACTAAAATAAACAGCGAAACCGGAGCGATTATCTGGAGACTCGGCGGAAAGAATAATCAGTTCACTTTCATAAATGATCCGATTGAATTTTCATATCAGCATGCAATACATAAAACTGAAGCAGGTACTTTTACTTTATTTGACAACGGCAATTTTCACAGTCCGAAATTTTCACGTTCGGTGGAATACAGAATTGACGAAACCGCTATGACTGCGGAAAAAGTATGGGAATACAGAAATGTTCCTTCTATTTATACATTCGCGATGGGTTATACCGAAAGACTGGAAAACGGAAATACAACTGTCTCGTGGGGATTTGCAAACACTGCTTACACTGAAGTGAACAGCAGCAATGAAGTCGTGTTTGAATTTAATTTTAGTCCTGCAAATTTTTCATACAGAATCTTCAGGGAAAACTGGAATGTATCACCGGAATTTATTCCTAACATTCCGGATGAGTTCGCTCTTACACTCAATTATCCTAATCCATTCAACGGCAGAACTAATATTTATTACAATATCAACACCGGTTCTAATGTAACAATAAAAGTATATGACATACTCGGAAAAGAATTAAAGACACTGATCAATAATGAATTCCGTTCACCAGGAAAATATGTAACGCCGTTTGATTCAGGTGATCTCGCTTCAGGCGTTTACATATATCAGTTACTGACAGGAGGTGAAATCTATACTCATAAAATGGTGCTTACAAAATAATAAATCAGGATTCAGATTATTATTTAAAAAGCAAAATATTTTACATCTCTTAAATATAAACAAATCGCATTATCATTTTACAAGAGCCATTCGTTTCGTCTGTACAATATCATTTGTTTCAAGACGGTAAAAATATACGCCGCTTGCAATTCCGCTGCCATTAAACTTTACACTATAACTTCCGGCAGACTGCTTTTCGTTTATGAGTGTTGTAACTTCGTTCCCGAGAATATCATACACTCTCAGTTTAACATTACTCGAAATTCGTAATTCGTAACTGATAATTGTCCCGGGATTAAACGGATTCGGATAGTTCTGATACAAAGTAAATTCCACCGGAGTTTGAGAGTTTATATTTCTGACAGGTATTACCTGATCCGCGCAGTTCTTTAGTTCGGTAATACTTGTAAGATTGTTTGATCCTCTTTTTATATACGTGATTGTTTTGAAATCTATCGTATCAAAAGGATTTACATTTCCGAATTTTGATCCTAAAATCACATACTTGTCCCCGCTTGTCGAATCATTCCAGCCTGCGCCGCTGACAGGATCACCGGAATATCTGTAATTTGTAAAGTTACCTGTAACCGGATTAATAATTCTGCTGCCGTCATTATTTAATCCCTGCATTACTCTGAATGTCTGAAGCGAATCTGTTGGACATCCTCCTGATCCGCATTTAAAAATATTTGCGAAATCAGATTTATGCAGCGAATGGCCAGTTGCGTCTTTAATTAATATACCGACTGCCGGAGGCGCCTGACCGTATATCGGATCATTATCATTTCCGTTATAACAGTAGACTAAATTTTTTGAAGAATCAGTTCCACCTCTGTCATTGTTTGAAGTTCCAATATCCAGGTCGGACCATATTGCAGCGCTGAATTCATTCCATACGGAAACATTTTTATTTATAATTTTCCATTCGTAATTTACTGCATCAGCGCACGCCTGTTGCGTTCTTGCCCATGCATACATTTTAATCTCCGCTTTCAGAGGCGGAGCGCTCCGATTGTTCAAAACGCTGTCTCTGTATCCGTCAGTAAATGAGCAGAAAAAATTCTGATCTCCCTTCATTACAGGAGCATCAGTCGGCGGCTCGTAAACTCCGTTACCGTTATTGTCAACCCACGTCGCACCCTGATCAACAGGCCAGTCGCTCCACGGATCAAAATCATCAAATCCGTTTGGATGATCCGGAGATACTTTATAAAGTCTGTATGCCGGATCATTTTCTCCCATGGGCTTCTGCAGAGTGTAATCAAAATATCCCGGTCTGAATTCCTCATTATACATTGCAATGCTGCCTCTTATTGAATCTCCGGTCTTTCCGCTTATCCAGAGACCGGTATAATAAATCGCAGTTTTACCCGAATTTTTCGGCCATTCAAACGCAGCTGTTCCCGAGCCGGGAGTTCTGTCTGAGAAACCGGTATTTGTAATTATTGTCTTTATCTGATTCGCATCTATGTATTTAAAATTAAAAGTCCGGCTCTCTGCTTCTGAATTAAATTTGTCAAACCCGGCTAAAGTCAGTATCATCAAACTTATGCCTAAACTTATTATTAATGTTTTCAATTCAATACTCCTTATTATTAAAGTATTTAAACAAATTCATAGGATTAATCCTTATACAATATTAATGATTCAGAAATTGGAAATCAAAGATTTTTTATGCGGTTTGTAAACACATTTTAACTTACTCAAATGATAAATTTCATCAAAAAAGCTTTATATTGCTATTTATTTAATGTTTTTCTTTGGAAAGGAAAATCGGTTTGTGAGAAACACTTCTTCCGGCTGCTATTAAAATTTAACCCTCTTACATAATCTCCCGATTGGGAAAGTAAACCTGAATGCATAAAAACTTTTTCCGTTTCAGTCAAAAAAATTTTGTTCATTTTAAAAATGAGTTTAACTATATTGATTTAAATTTTTAAAAACCAATAAAAGGAGTTCACAATGTTCTCATTAATCTGGTCAGCAATAATCGGTTTATTAGCAGGCGCGCTTGCTAAGCTTGTAATGCCCGGCAAAGATCCCGGCGGAATTTTTGTAACAATGCTTATCGGTATAGTTGGTTCTCTGTTATTTACTTTCCTTGGAAGAATGATAGGTTGGTATTCAGAAGGTGAATCAGCAGGATTTATTGCAGCATTTCTCGGAGCTGTAGTTCTACTCCTGATCTACCGTTTGATAAAAGGAAAGTCCGCGGCAAAAGCAGTTAAAGATTAAAAAATTCAAATTATATTTCTAATTAAATAAAACAGGAGTTAATTAAAATGGCTTTACAGGAAAAGTATCAGGCAGTTCTTGATTCAATAAATCAAAACGGCGGTGTCGATGTCAGCGTATCGGAAAATAACGGCGTGCTGAATATTACGGCTACCGTTCCGACACCTACGGAAAAAGTTAATGTTTGGAATAAGATAAAAGAAGTCGGAGGTGATAATCCGGCTGATCTTGTGGCAGATATCAGAATGATAAATTCCGAGATTGCATCAGGCGGTACAACTGAGGCAGAACCACTCGGTAAAAGAACCTATGTAGTAAAATCCGGCGACACTCTCAGTAAGATTTCTAAGGAAATGTACGGTGACGCTAACAGGTATATGGATATTTTTAACGCAAATACTGATAAGCTTTCAAACCCTGATAACATTCAGCCGGGTCAGGAGCTTATCATTCCGTAATTTATATTTATTTTTATATTGGTTTTCAAAAAAAAGTCTGACAAAATATTTTTCTGTCAGACTTTTTTTGCACTTCCTGTCAGTTATATATAAAAAATTCATTTAACTCAAAACACCGGAAGCAATCTCAGTCAGGGATGCCCCTCTTTCCAAAGCTTCCCTGTTCAGCGGAAGCGTATTGTGATATCTTTCAGGCAGAACTTTCTTCAGCGCTTCAATAATTGATTCAATCTTTACCACAGGTCTTTTTTCAAGAAAAGCTCCGAGCATTATCATATTCAGTATTCTTCCGTTTTTCATATTAAGCGCTTCCTGTGCAGCAGGGATTCCGATGATCTCAATATCTTTCCTTTTGCTTATCTCTCTGATATTTGTAGATTCATATATCAGAAGTCCTCCTTCTTTAATTCTGGATTCGAACTTATCCATTGACGGCTGATTCAGTATTATTGCAGTATCGAATTCAGATATTATCGGCGAACTAATCTTTGAATCAGAGATTATTGTAATGCAGTTTGCCGTACCTCCGCGCATCTCAGGTCCGTATGACGGCATCCATGAAATTTCTTTATCCTCCAGCATTCCTGCATATGACAATGTCATTCCCATTGACAGAACTCCCTGCCCTCCGAATCCTGCTATTATGATTTCTTCTAACATGGCTGTTTATCTCCGGTTTGATTTAATTGTTTAAGGTCCTCAGCACCCGGAAGCTTTACATCTCCGAGTGGAAACGTCTTTACCATATGTTCATCTATAAAATCATTTGATTCCAAAGGCGTCATCTTCCAGTTTGATGGACAGTTGCCGATGATCTCTACAAAGCATGTGCCTTTATTCAGCTTCTGATAATTCAGAGCATTAAGAATCGCTTTCTTTGTTTTTCTGACTGCTGTATTTTTATTTACCGCCTGCCTTGTTACATAAAATGATCCGGGCAGCTGTGAGATCAGTTCTGATACTTTTATAGGATATCCATATACTGAAGTATCTCTGCCGAACGGGCTCGTAGTGGTTTTCATTCCGGCAAGAGTAGTCGGAGCCATCTGGCCGCTTGTCATTCCGTAAACTGCATTGTTTATAAACACAATTAAAATATTTTCACCGCGGTTGATCGTATGAATCGTTTCAGCAATTCCAATCGCTGCCAGATCTCCGTCGCCCTGATAAGTAAATACATATTTATCGGGTAAAAGTCTTTTAATTCCCGTTGCCACTGCAGTCGCTCTTCCGTGAGCCGCTTCCTGCATATCCACATTCATATAATCATAAGCAAATACAGCACAGCCGACCGGTGCAACTCCGATTGTATCTTCCTGAATACCAAGCTCCTCCACAGCTTCCATGATCAGCTTGTGCACCAAAGAGTGAGCACATCCCGGACAGTAATGCATATTTACGTCAAGCAAGGTATGAGGTCTTTCATAAACTACAGAATATTCGTCCGCATCACAGATGTTTACTGCTGCATCAGAATTTGTCAAAGCATCGGCTTCTTCACTGATATTCTTATCAGTCTTTTCAATAAGTGTTAATTCTTCAGCTGACATTTTCTTTTGAAATTAAATTTTCTAATTTGTTAACTATTTCTTCCGGATTTGGCACCATACCTCCGAGTCTTCCGTAAAATTCAACATTTACTTTTCCGTTCACTGCAAGTCTTACATCCTCTACCATCTGTCCAGAGTTAAGTTCGGCTGTTAAAAATAATTTT
The DNA here is from genome assembly GCA_002344965.1 of Candidatus Tepidiaquacellales bacterium UBA2330. Lineage (GTDB taxonomy): Bacteria > Bacteroidota > Ignavibacteria > Tepidaquicellales > Tepidaquicellaceae > UBA2330. The sequence continues at coordinate 9,418 of DDUU01000009.1, forward strand.
GCAGTCTCTGCAAGTTCATTCAGTCTTTTGGAAGGAAACGGGAAGAGTGTAACTGGTCTGAACATTCCGGCTTTAATTCCTTTCTCTCTCGCAATTATAGCCGCCTTGTGACAAATCCTTGCGCTCAGTCCGTATGCGACAAATATATATTCAGCGTCTTCAGTCATAATTTCTTCATAACGAACTTCATTCTTTTCTATTTCCTTATACTTTTCTATCAGTTTAAGATTATGCACTTCGAGTTTTTCGGGCTGAATATGCAGAGACGTAATGTAATTTCTTCCGCGTGATTCAGGTTTACCGGTGGTTGCCCACGGCTTTTCGGTTTTATGAACGTTATATTTTCCGAAAGTAACTTTTTCCATCATCTGCCCGATTGCACCGTCGGAAAGTATCATAACGGGATTCCTGTATTTGTCCGCAAGATCGAATCCGAGAAATACAAAATCCGCCATTTCCTGAACTGACGAAGGCGCAAGAACTATTAATTTATAATCACCGTGTCCTCCTCCTTTTGTCGCCTGAAAATAATCTCCCTGTCCGGGCTGAATAGTCCCGAGTCCAGGTCCTGCCCGGTTTACATTTACAATAAGACAAGGAAGCTCCGCTCCGGCAATATATGAAATTCCTTCCTGCATCAGACTTATGCCGGGCGAGGAAGAGCTTGTCATAACTCGGAAACCGGCTCCTGCTGCGCCGTAAACCATATTGATTGATGCAATTTCGCTTTCAGCCTGCAGCACTACTCTTATGTGTTCTTTAGTGCTGTATTTTGGAATTTCCCTGGCAAGATATTCAAGCACTTCCGACTGCGGAGTGATCGGATATCCGAAGTATGCGTCGCATCCCGCCTGTATCGCAGCTTCTGCCAGTGCTTCATTGCCTTTCATTAATTTAGTTTCCATTACTTTAAATTTTATTTTCTGTTATATAATATGTTTGCGGCAGGAACAAAAAATCTTTCCCGTATATTTTTCTACTCAATTTCTTTGAGTATGGAACTGATAATGTCTTTCTCTTTATTTTTATCACCGGTATTAATTTCAATTTTTTTCTTCTTTCCGTCGGTTCTGTAAACGGTTATAACAGCGTCCGGACAGACCAGCGCGCAGTTAATACAGCCGGTGCAAAGATCATTGTTCGCAATCACATATCTGTAACCCCTGCTGTTTAACTTTTCAGACAGCTTCAGTCCTCCTTCTTTACATGCCGTTATACATAGCTCGCAGCCCTTGCATTTCTGAATGTCAAAAACCACTTTACCTTTAAGCTTTCTCTCTCTGACTGTTTTTGGTTTTTCTGTATTCATTATGATATTTTTAGCGGTTCAAATTTGCTTTAATATCTGAAAACATTACTTTTTTATCAATAATCTGCATCATAGCGGAATATGACATATGTCATATTATTTAATATTTTTCCTTTCAGCAATATTAAGTAAATTAAAACCTTAGATATTCTGCATGTTTAAATTACTTTGTAAAATTATTTCAAGGATAAATCAGTATCCGAATACAGTATCTAATTTTTTTTTAAAATCAGAAATTTTTCTATTATATAATTTTAAATGAAAAAACAATCAAAGATATCCCTTAACGGGAAAACAACTTTCGAAGAATATAAGAAAATTGTGCTTGCGGATTTTAAGCTTGCAAATGAAAGCAGACAGGCAAGCATACTCGGAAGGAAAGAAGTACTTACAGGTAAAGCCAAGTTTGGTATTTTCGGTGACGGAAAAGAAGTTGCCCAGATAGCTATGGCAAAGGTTTTCCGTAAAGGTGACTTTCGTTCGGGTTATTATCGCGATCAGACTTTTGCATTTGCGACAGGCATTTCGACCATAAAGGAATTTTTCGCTCAGCTATATGCTGACACTGATGTAAGACTTGAACCCGCCTCAGGAGGCAGATCCATGAACGGTCACTTTGCGAACAGATTACTGGATGACGACGGCAACTGGAAAAATCTTATGGAAATGAAAAACACTTCCGCTGATATTTCCCCGACTGCAAGTCAGATGATCCGGCTTGTAGGTCTTGCATACGCGTCAAAGCTCTACAGGGAAAACAGACTTCTTGACGGTATGAAAAGTTTTTCAGACAAGGGAAATGAAGTTGCATTCGGAACGATCGGAAACGCAAGCTGCGCTGAAGGTATGTTCTTCGAAGCAATGAATGCCGCCGCAGTGCTCAGGATACCGATGGCTGTCTCTATCTGGGATAACGGTTTCGGCATTTCCGTGCCGAGTAAATATCAAATCGCCAAGGAAAGTATTTCCAACGTTCTTATAGGTTTTGAGTATGATGATAAATTCAAACAGGGTTTTAAAATACATTCGGCAAAAGGGTGGGATTATCCGGGACTTGTTGCAATGTATGAAAACGGGATCGGCTCCGTCCGCGAAGATCATATTCCTGCTGTCTTTGATGTGCAGGAAGTAACCCAGCCGCAGGGTCATTCCACTTCGGGCTCTCATGAAAGATACAAAACAAAAGAAAGACTCGAATGGGAAAAAGAATTTTGCTGCATAAGTCAGATGAAAAAATGGATAATTGCCGAAGCGATTGCTACAGAGGAAGAGCTTGATGAGATTGAAAAAAATGCAAAGGATTATGTAAAAAAAATGCAGCTCGAAGCATGGCAGGATTATATTGATCCGATTAAAAAAGAAAATAATGAAGTAAGAAATTTATTCTCGGAAATTGCAAAGTCCGGTAATCATTCCGATGAGATTAACGCAGTCAGCGATTCACTTAAAAAATCCTTAGATAATAACAGGAAAGTTATATCCGAAGCAGTGCATGAAGTTCTGCTTATTACCTCCGGTGAAAATTCAGACGCACGTGAGAAATTAAAAGAGTGGAAAAATAAATATAAAAAAGATAACAGCAAAAGATACGGATCGCATTTATTCAGCGAGTCTGCAGATTCTGCTATGAATGTAAATGAAGTAAAGCCGGTTTATTCAGCCGATTCCAAAATTCTGGACGGAAGAGAAGTGCTTAATGCATTTTTCGATATTGCTTTTGCAAGGGATCCTAGAATTTTTGCTATCGGAGAGGACCTCGGCTTTCTCGGAGATGTAAATCAGGGTATGGCAAAGCTTCAGGAAAAATACGGCGAACTAAGACTTACCGATACCGGTATCCGTGAAGCTACGATAGTCGGTCAGGGTATAGGATGTGCGCTCAGAGGATTAAAACCGATTGTTGAGATTCAGTATCTTGATTATCTTCTATACGCATTACAGATTATCAGCGATGATCTTGCTTGTCTGCAGTACAGAACTGCCGGCGGACAGAAAGCACCTCTGATAATTAGAACCCGAGGTCACAGACTGGAAGGCATCTGGCATTCAGGTTCGCCTATGGGAACAATTATAAACAGTTTCCGAGGAGTACATGTCTGCGTTCCGAGAGATATGACAAGAGCTGCAGGTTTTTACAATACAATTCTTAAATCAGATGAACCGGCACTTATTATAGAAAGACTGAATGCATACAGATTAAAGGAACATCTGCCGGACAATCTCAGTGAGATCTGCGTACCGCTCGGCGTTCCGGAAATTTTAACCGCCGGAACAGATGTAACGTTAGTAACTTACGGCGCATGCGTTGACATTGCAAAAGCCGCGATTGAAAAGCTGAATAAAGTCAATATTTCATGTGAACTGATTGACGTTCAGACGCTGCTTCCTTTTGACATTAATAAAATAATTCTTGAATCGCTTAAAAAAACAAACAGAATTCTTTTTTTGGATGAGGACGTACCCGGCGGAGCTTCAGCTTTTATGATGCAGAATGTATTGGACAGAGACGGAGGTTACAGGTATCTTGATTCTGATCCGAAATGTCTTTCAGCAAAAGAACACAGACCTGCATACGGCACTGACGGAGATTATTTTTCAAAACCGAATTCCGAAGATGTCTTTGATGCTGTTTATGAAATAATGAATGAATCTGATCCGAAGCAATATCCTTTATTCTTTTAAAATGTTATAATGCAAAATATAAAAGCTCTCTATCTCACTCAGCTCGACGCTCTCAGGGAAGAAATTTCTTTATATAAAAATGAAAATGATCTTTGGGTGTTGACCGGAGAAATCAAAAACACTCCGGGCAATCTTTGTCTTCACATCTGCGGCAATCTGAATTATTTCATCGGAGCGCTGATCGGCAATACCGGGTTTGTGAGAGACAGAGAAAAGGAATTTTCGGATAAAAACACAGGGAGAGAATCGCTTTATAAAAATATTGATGATACTAAGAATATGATAATAAATGTCTTTGACAATTTGGGTAATTATGATTTTACAAAGATATATCCTGATAATAAATTCGGCGAAAATCCGACATACGCTTTTGTCTTAGCAAGACTTGTTTCTCATCTGTCTTATCATCTCGGTCAGATAAATTATCACAGAAGGATCTTGGAGCATGGTCAGTAGTCTTTCTCATTAAGCGTTTTCTCAATATCCTCATCTTTTCTGAAAATCCAGGATTTCTTTATATCGGAAAATTTTCTTATCAGATAAATCACAATAAGCAGAACAAGGAATGCAGTTACAAACGGTATTATAAATGACAATATTGCAGTTGCGACTGACATTACATTTTCAGAAGAAGCTACGACTGCATTTCCGGTACCGCCTGTTGTAGCTGTGGAAGTAAGTCTGGCTGCGCTTGCGCCGACTTTTACAATTCCTGCTGTTCCGCCTCCGACTATAATCCCGAGAACCCATTGCAAAAGAGGATTCGCTTCTGTAAGAAAAGAAGCTGTAAGAACAGTTCCCGCAATCATCGCAAGCGGACCTGAAATTGTATCAAGTAAATTATCAAGCCAAGGAATATAATATGCAAATATTTCAACCAAAGTAGCAGCGGTAAAAGCAGCAAATGCTATCCACCCTCCCATCCATTCAAATCCGCCTGTCAGCTCTACATATCCGAGCATTGAAGCGATATTCGTTACAAGTAAAGGAATGAAGACTCTGAATCCTGCAGCAGCCGACAAACCTATGCCGAGTAAAATTCCGAATGCTATGTCCATACTCATATTATTAAAGTTAAAAAAGGTTTATATAATATAAATTAATTAAACAAAACTAAAAACTTATTCTTAAGTTTCAGGATCTGCTGAATCTTTTATCAAGCTCTTCAGTCGTAATTCTGATAAGAGTAGGTCTTCCGTGCGGACATACATACGGCATCTTTGCCGCAAAGAGGTCGTCTATGAGTGAGGTCATTTCGTGAAAAGAAAGTTTGTCACCGGATTTTATTGCGCTTCTGCAGGCAAATGATTTAGCAAGGTTATCCCTTTTTTCAAGATTCAGCTTCAGCTCAAATTCCTTATACTGATCAATGAGATCCTGAAATATTTTCGCCTCATCGCCAATCTTTACATCCGAAGGCAGACCTGTTACTTCCACAGTATCATCCTTCATCATAGTAAGATTAAATCCGAGATTTCTGAACTCATCATAAAGCGATTCGGCAATATGATAATCAATTTTTGTCAGTTTAAATCTGACAGGAATGAGAAGTTGCTGAGAAAATGAAGATTGAGAATCCAGCCACATCGAAGCTCTTTCATACAAAATCCTTTCATGCGCGGCATGCTGATCTATGATCATCAGTCCTGTTTCAGTCTGGCACATAATATATTTATGCTGATACTGCCACACATTGAAATTTGCGGAGTCGGATTTTTTACTGTGCTCAAAAATTCTGTTCTGAACTTCGCTATTATCAGCGGGAATATCCGGAATGTTTTCATCCTCAGGTTTCCTTGAGGCTTCAAAAATCGAGTGAATACTTGCAGACTTAGTTGAAAATTCATTTCCGGTAAATATTTTCTGACCGGCGCTCCTCTGTTCGAATCCGCTGCTGCGGCTGATTTCAGTCCCTTTCTGCTTATCGCTTTTATAATGAAAGCTTTCTGTCTTATCGGGAAATGAGATAGTATTATCAAACCCAATATCAAAAGTCAGATCTGAATTTCTCAAAGCTTCTTTAACTGAATTCCTGATAAATCCGAACACAGCGCTTTCATCCTCAAACTTTACTTCCATCTTTGACGGATGAACATTCACATCAGCTTTACCGGGAATAAGCTCTATGAACAGAAAAAAAGACGGATAGTCCCCTTTCTCAATAAGATGATCAAAACCGGAATAGACCGAAAAATTGAGAGAACGGCTTACGAAGAATCTTCCGTTAAGATAAAAATACTGATCCTGTTTTGACTTCTTGGTAAAATTTGGTTTTGAGATAAATCCGCTTACCTTAATAATTTCATTGCCGTTCTTTACTTCCAGAAGATAACCTGGGATTTTATCACCGAAGAGTTCTGTGATTCTCGTTTTAAGATCAGAAGCATTTAACCTGAATACTTCATTCTCATTGTTAAAAAATGTAAATGCAATGTCCGGATGTGACAAAGCAAGTCTTACAAATGATTCATAAATATGTCTGAATTCAGTCTGATCTGATTTCAGAAAGTTTCTTCTGCCGGGTGTATTGTAAAATAAATTTCTTACGGCAATAGAAGTGCCTTTTTCACAACTTGTCTTTGAAGTTTCAGTAAACTCACCTCCTTCAGTTTTTAAGAGAATTCCGACATCTTCGCCAGATGTTCTTGTTTTTAATTCCACATGTGATATTGAGGCTATAGATGCTAGCGCTTCTCCTCTGAATCCGAGCGTAAGAATATTTTCAAGATCTTCTATTTCAGAGATTTTACTGGTGGAATGTCTCTGAAAACAAATCAATGCATCTTCTTCGCTCATTCCCGATCCGTCATCAATGACCTGTATCAGACTTTTACCTGCATCCTTTATCAGGAGCGTAATATTTTTTGCTCCGCTGTCAATAGAATTTTCTATCAGTTCTTTGACAACAGATTCAGGTCTGTTTACAACTTCACCTGCTGCTATTTTATTAGAAAGCGACTGCGGTAATATTTTAATTTTATTTTCGGTCAAATGTAGTAAAGGTTGAAATTATAGCAGCGGATTAAATTCTTTCTGATAAAATTATCTGCTGAATAAAAATAAACAAATTTATTTTTCAAACAAAGCCTCTGTAAAACTCTTGCTGTCAAATACCTGCAGATCGTCTATCTGCTCGCCCACGCCTATAAATCTCACAGGCAGCTTCATCTCTTTATTGATTTTCAGAACAATTCCGCCTTTGGCAGTGCCGTCAAGTTTGGTTAGTATAATTCCCGTCAGACCGTCAAGAGCTTTAGAAAATTCCAGCGCCTGATTTAGTCCGTTTTGTCCTGTCGTTGCGTCGATTACTATGAAAGTTTCATGAGGAGCTTCTGGAATAACTTTCTGTATGACTCTCTTAATTTTTTTCAGTTCCTCCATCAAATGGGATTTATTGTGAAGTCTTCCGGCAGTATCAATAATCACTACATCTGTACCTTTCGAGACGGCTGAATTCACGGTATCAAATGCAACTGAAGCCGGGTCTGATGTGCTTTTACTCTGAATAATCTCAACATCCGCTCTTTTAGCCCAGATATCAAGCTGATCATTTGCGGCGGCTCTGAATGTATCAGCAGAACCGATAAGTACGCTTTTACCTGCTTTCTTAAAGTTATTGGCAAGTTTTCCGATCGATGTGGTCTTGCCGACTCCGTTTACCCCTACTACAATTATAACAAAAGGTGTCTGCTTCAGCCCGAAGTCAAATGATTTGAATTCAGATGTTGTTTCATAAAATACTTTTCTAATCTCACTGTTGATGAGTTCATTCAGTTCCTTCTGATCAATATACTTGTCGGTAACAGCTCTCTCCTTGATCCTGGTAATAAGCAGCTCTGCCGTATCCATGCCAAGATCCGATGAAATAAAAATCTCCTCAAGCTCCTCCAGAAATTCATCATCTATCACTCCCCTTGCATTGACAAGACGGTTAACTTTTCCAATGAGATTATCCTTGGTCTTGTTTAAACCTTCCTTTAATTTCCCGAAACCAATTTTATCTAAAAATGACAATTCTGTTTTTTTAAAAATTTATATAATCAAATTAATTTCAAACAAAAAAAGCCAAGCTCTAAAATGAGATTGGCTTTATAAAAATATTTTCTTTTATCAGAACATATTAAGAATATTTCTCGCTATCACCATCTTTTGAACTTCCGATGTTCCTTCTCCAATCGTCATAAGTTTGACATCCCTGTACAATTTTTCAACCGGAAATTCTTTTATAAATCCGTATCCTCCGTGTATCTGAATAGCTTCATTGGTAGCTTTTGTTGCTATCTCGCTTGCATACAGTTTCGCCATCGCTGCGCTGAGATTTATATTCATACCTTTATCCTTCATCCAGGCAGCTTTATAAACCAGTAATCTCGCCGCATCCGCCTGTGTCGCCATATCGGACAGCTTAAATTGAATTCCCTGAAATTCAGATAATGATTTACCGAACTGTTTTCTTTCTTTTGCATATTTCAGAGAAGCGTCCAGAGCACCCTGTGCAATACCGAGTGAAAGAGCTGCTATAGCAATTCTTCCTCCGTCAAGTATCTGCATACACTGTTTGAATCCCTGTCCTTCCTCTCCGATCAGATTTTCCGCGGGCACTTCCACATTTTCAAAAATAAGTTCAGCAGTATCCGATGATCGCATTCCTAATTTATTCTCTTTCTTTCCTGTTATGAATCCCTTCCATCCTTTTTCAAGTATGAAAGCCGATATACCGTTTTTATTTTTTGATTTATCAGTTACAGCAGTTACAACAGCAGTCTCGCCGACGCTTCCGTGAGTTATAAACAGTTTGCTGCCGTTAATAATGTAATGACCGTTCTTTCTTTCAGCGGTAGTCGCCATACCCGCTGCATCACTTCCTGAAACGTTTTCCGTAAGTCCCCACGCTCCGAGTTTTTTCCCTGAAGTGAGATCAGGCAGATATTTTTTCTTCAGATCTTCATTAGCATAACTGTAAATGTGATTCGTACAAAGTCCGTTATGCGCAGCTAAAGTCAGTCCCATCGAAGGATCTACTTTTGAAATCTCTTCCACAATGATCGCATACTCAATTGCGGAGAATCCCGCTCCGCCGTATTCTTCCGGGAAAATTATACCGAGAAATCCAATATCACCGAGCTTCTTTGCGATATCCATGGGAAATTCCTGAGATTCGTCATACTTCATAACATGTGGAGCTATTTCATTCCGCGCAAAATCCCTTGCAAGCTTCTGAACGGCGAGCTCCTGTTCTGATAAATTAAAATCCATATAATTATTTTTCTGATTTGAAAGTTGAACTGCAAATATAGTGATATTAAATTTTTACTGAAATGTTAATTTAAAAGTATCTTAAATAAAATCACGAGATGTCCTGACCTTCCGTTGCATCCGGTATTCCTTTCCCCAGCTTAGTCCCGTTATCTCCGGACACAACGGTTTAAACATCTATCTCCTTCTCCATTTTTAAAATTTAACATATGTTATATATTTGCAAAAATAAATCAAACACAAATGCTAAACTACTTTTTAATTCTAATTTTCTTCACGGTTATGATAAATTCTGATTTATCAGCGCAGGAAATCTCTCTTACAGGTAAAAAATGGATACTTACCGAATTGCAAAACGGGAAAGTGTCAGAAACAACAGATAAAATAAAAACTCCGTTTATTATTTTTTCAGAAGACGGCAATTTCAGCGGAAATGCAAGCTGCAATAATATCAGCGGCGCATATACATTTGACGGCAAGTATAAAATGAAATTCTCCGCAGCTTCTACCAGAATGATGTGTGAAAATATGGAAACAGAAACAGCTTTCCTCAAAGCGCTTCAAAAGACAAACAATGTAATTTTAAAAGATAATATCCTTATGCTGCAGAGCGGAAAAATGCTGCTTGCCAAACTCGAAGGTAAATCTCCCGAAACACCTTTGACAAATACAAACTGGGAGCTGTATGAACTGGCAGGTAAACCTGTCGTTACAGGTTCAAACGGAGTGCCTTATACGATTAATTTCAGCGATGACAATAAAGTAAGCGCGAAATTCTGTAATTCTCTCATAGGAACATTTAAAAGAAACAGTGATAATGCATTGAAGATCAATATTGAGATTTCTACAATGATGGCGTGTCCTGAACTTGATATGGAAATGATATTTAAAGATGCTCTCGGACTTGTAGGGCAGTATTCAATCGAAAATAACACTGATCTTATTCTCAATAACGGTAAAGTCGTACTTGCAAGGTTCCGCGTATCAGACAAATAAATTTTATTTTTTAAGATCCCTGCTGCCGGGTTTGGTAACGGGGATCTTTTCCAGCCAATCTGGCAGTTCATCTTCAGCATATTTTATAACTTCCATTTTTGCAAGCGAGTACTGCTTCGTACCGAAATCCGCCTTTCCGTTGCTTCTGTCGATTATAAACCCGACTCCTGCTGTATTTGCTCCGTAATCCTTTAACAGCTTTATAACTTCAAATACGCTACCTCCCGTTGTAACCACATCTTCACAGACTAAATAATTTTCGCCCGGTTTAATTTCAAATCCCCTTCTCAATGTCATCTTTCCGTTTTCCCTTTCGGCAAAAATTGTTCGCTTATTCATCTGTCTTCCTACTTCCGTGCCGAATACGATTCCGCCTACTGCAGGAGTTATTACTGCATCTATATTTAAATCGCCGAAATACGCAGCAATCATGGATGAGAACTGTGTATTGTATTCCGGATACTGCAGAACTTTCGCACACTGAAAATAATGCGGGCTGTGAAATCCCGAAGTAAGTATAAAATGTCCTTCAAGCAATGCTCCGGTTTTTTTGAAAATGTCAATTACTTCTTTATCTGTCATTTATATTTTTTATTTATGAAGTTTCCTTCCTTTTTAAAATTATAAATATTTTGATTCACATATTCAGCTCAGCTTAACCTTTTTCACATCATGTATCGGCTGCCCCAGAAACCTTTCGCTTATCTCCTTAAATTTTTTCTGAAAGTCAGTCACATAAAATTTATGGACGCCGTTTTTTTTCTGACTGTTCAGCATATGATTCTGTACAAGAATTCTCCTGACTTCTTTTGCCGCCTCTTCTCCGGAGTCTATTAATTTAATTTTTTTACCCAATATTTTTGAAATTGTATTTTTTAAAATCGGATAATGAGTGCAGCCGAGTATTAGCGTGTCAATGTTCATTTTTTTAAAATCGTTCAGGTATTCTCTTGCTGTCATTTCAGCAATTTTATTTTCAGTCCAGCCGTCTTCAGCGAGCTGAACGAAAAGACTGCACGCCTTTGAAAACACTTCCGTATTCCTTTCAATCTGATGTATCTGCGTTTTATAAGAGTTACTCTGAATTGTTCCGAGAGTGCCGATCACTCCGATCTTAAAATTATTAGTTTCAGCTAACGCCGCTTTACTGCCCGGCTTTATAACTCCGATTACAGGAAGCTTCGTGATCTTTCTGAGATACGGTAAAGCCACTGAAGACGCAGTATTGCATGCAACGACCACCATCTTTACATTTTTATGAAGCAGGAACTTTGTAATTTCCAGTGAATATTTTATAACTGTCTCTTTTGATTTTGTACCGTACGGAAGCCGCGCTGTATCGCCGAGATATATTATATTTTCTTTGGGTAGTATTTCAAACAAAGATCTTGCTACAGTAAGTCCTCCTATACCTGAGTCAAAAACTCCAATAGGACTCCTTCCGGATATTTTCTTTTTCAATAAATTTTAATTTGGAATGTTTCTTTTAAATTAATCAATTTATATTATTCTATAAATGTAACGATTTTAACCACAGCAAAAATATTTATAATGTCACATCTTTACATTAAATTTTTTTTCCTTTTTATAATAATGTCATTCGCTTCTCCGCTCTTTTCTCAATGGCAATGGCAGAATCCACTTCCGCAGGGAAATATTCTCTTCGGATCCCATTTCATAAACAGCAGCACCGGTTACGCATGCGGCGACGGAGGTACAATCATAAAAACTACTGACGGCGGAGAAAGCTGGAAGATCAATAAAACCAAGACTAAAGAAAGTATCAGATCTCTGTCCTTTACAGATGAAAACAACGGTTGGGCATGCGGACTTTTCGGCACAATTTTTAAAACTACTAACGGCGGCCTTATCTGGGATCAGGTAATTTCAGGCACTACCGGTAATTTATTCTGCGTCAGATTCCTTAATGCTAATACAGGAATAATCGTCGGGGATACAGGTATCGTATTGAAAACTACTGACGGAGGCAATACTTTTTTAAGAAAGCAAACAAACATTACAAGGTCTCTTACAAGCTGTGCAGTATTCGGAAATGTTTTTCTCACTGCCGGACTTAACGGCGCTTACGCAAGATCAGCCGATTACGGAGAGACCTGGCAGCAGATAAATACCGGCAGCAATAATTATTTGTTTGATATAATGTTCAGAGATTCGCTTAATGCATTTATCAGCGGAGCATACGGAACCATACTCCGCAGCACAAATGCAGGATTGAGCTGGACCGGCACTTCCACTCAGACAGGTTACTGGTTTTACTGTATTTCATTCGGTGACGCACTCACGGGATTTGCATCAAGTGATTACGGAAGCATTTTTAAAACTACCAACGGCGGTCTGAACTGGACAGGACTTACTACATCAACTTCCGAAGCTCAGTATTCCGTAAAAGCATTCAGCAGTAATGATATTTTAAGCGTCGGCAATAAAGGCTCAATTCAGAAATCTCTAAACAGCGGATTAAACTGGTCAGGCAAAACATCCGGTTTCAGAAATTTTATTTACTCTGTCAAATTCATAAATGATAACACGGGATTCGGATGCGGAGGTCAGGGAAGTTTTGTAAAAACTACAAACGGCGGTATTGACTGGATCAGATCTCAGGCCGGAGGAACGAATGATTTTCTTTTTAATATCTCAATGCCTTCGGAGAATACAGGATACTGTGCAGGATATTCTGGGAAATTGATTAAGACTACAAACAACGGAGCAAACTGGGAGACAATAGTTCTTAATACCCAGCGTTCACTTAACGCTTTGTATTTTTTCAATGAAAATATCGGATGGGTTTGCGGTGATTCGGGACTGCTTATAAAAACTACTGACGGATTTAATTCAACTGCGGTTATTCCCGCTGATCAGAACTTTGAGATCACTGATATACAATTTATAAATTTTAATACAGGATGGTATTCTTCTCAGGAAAAGAAAATTTATAAAACTACTGACTCCGGCAATAACTGGTATGTACCGCATACAGGCGACTTTGGCAGTACAGTCGGCGGTATTGATTTTTATGACGAAAATTCCGGCATTGCATTTACTTACGGTAATAAAATCTTTATTACAAATGACGGCGGAATAAACTGGACTGAAAAAACAATTCCGCCGGGAAACTATCTTAATAATGTTCACATATCCGGCGCAGGTAATTTCTGGGCTATCGGAGATTACGGATTCATTTACAGATCCACAAATGCAGGTGCCATCTGGACTGAAGAGGATGACAATAATTTTACGGACAGATTATTCGGAATTCATTTTAAAAACAATGACGAAGGATGGATTTCAGGCGGGAACGGAATTATCTCAAAGTATTATAACCCGGCAAGCGGTTTACCGGTACCGGCTAATACATCCGGTTTTCTGAACGGTTACACACTTCATCAGAATTATCCAAACCCGTTTAATCCTTCCACAGTAATAAAATATAATCTAACAAAAAAAGCATTTTTAGAAATAAAGATTTATGATATTTTAGGAAATCAAATAATGACACTAATCAGTGAAGTCAAACCTTCGGGAAACCATGAGACTGTTTTCAATGCAGCAGGTATTCCAAGCGGGGTTTATTTCTATGCAATGAGAGCAGACGGGAATTTAATTGATACAAAAAAAATGCTTCTGCTGAAATGATACTTTACTTTCCTTTTAAATTATCCGGAGTAAACAATTCTTTTCAGAAATTTTTAAAAAAGTTCAATCAAAATATAAATTAATCAAACCAAAGAAAGGGAATTAAATGAAAAAGTATTTTCTGCTTTCGGTGATTATTTTATCTGCGGTAATTTTCATGGGACAGAAATCCCAGGATGATGATCCGAGATGGAATACTCCCCGCACGCCTGCAATGATGTCCGGAGATTATGCTCCTCTGCCGTATACCGGTAATGACATTAAGCAATTTACATATTCACCAAGGATAAACATTACTCCTATCGGTGTTCTTACAACATTTCCCAATGTAAGAGTGCTGCCGTCAACGGCTACCGTACAGACGGAAGTGATCATTATGAGGAATCCTAATAATCCGAGTTTTCTTTTCGGCTCTTCAAATTCTTCGAGAGCATCTTTCATAAATTCAGGTTCATACAGATCATTTGACGGAGGACTGACCTGGATAGGTTCGGATTCAATCAACGCTCCTAATTTTAATGATCAGAGAGGTGATCCCGGTCCTACTATAGATAAAAATAATACAATTATTTTTACACACCTTACCAGCACAACAAACTTCGGCGGTGTTACAGGAATGGGCGCAAACTATTCCACAGATAACGGTCAGACCTGGTCAGCAACATTTCAGGTTGTTAATGACAACAATGCGGATAAAAATTTGGCAGGCACAGATGACTCGCCCACTAGTCCTTATTACGGTAACAGTTATTTCGCCTGGACAAGCTTCGGCACAAGTCCGGCAAACGGAAGAGCTGCAAGAACTACAAACAGCGGAGTTACATGGGAACCGCCAGTAATAATTAACGCTACTCCTTCAGGACATAATGCACAAGGTCATGATGTTGCAGTTGGTCCGGACGGAACGGTTTTTGTAGTTTGGACAGCTGGGGTTACAGCTGCTCCTTTCACAGAAGACTTTGTAGGAGTTGCAAAATCAACTAATGGCGGCGTAACTTATACAGCTACCGAAAACGCTTATGATGTGAACGGCAGCAGATCCACTTCTTTCAACGGATGGGGAATCAGAACAAATGGTTTCCCGAGAATTGCAATTGATAAAACAAACGGTTCACGAAGAGGATGGATTTATATTGTAACCAGTCAGTTAAATCTGCCTCCGGCAGGTTCTGATGCAGATGTAATTCTTCACAGATCCACTGATAACGGAGTTACATGGTCATCAGGAGTAAGAGTAAATCAGGATCCATTGAATAACGGTAAAGTTCAGTTCTTCCCTGCTGTATGCGTAGATGATGCAGGCGGAGTTAATATAGTATATTATGACAACAGGGATTTTCCTTCAGTAGGTGATTCATGTTCAGTTTATATTTCCAGATCTATCGACGGCGGATTTACTTTTACGGATGTTGAAATCGCCGATCACCATTTCAGACCGAAACCCGCATCAGGACTTGGCGGCGGTTATATGGGCGATTATATAGGCATTGCAGCAAGTGTTGGCAAAGTAGTTGCTATTTGGGCTGATGACAAAGCCGGCGCATCTTCATTTTATAATGCATGGACCGGAGCAATGCAGATAGTTACTTATCCTTTAAATACTTTTAATCTGCAGTCGCCTCCGTCAGGAGCAAGAGTTGTTTCATTTCCGAATTCAAATACGCCAATTAATATTTCATGGGATACATCAGCATCTACAGCTTCATATAAATGGATTTTCGGAAGTCCAACTATAAATCCGAGGAGACTAACAATTCCCTCATCTACAAATCTTCTCACCCTTACTGCCGGAGCTCTGGATAATGCACTCGCAGGAATCGGACTTGCTCAGGGTGATTCTCTCGTAGGTCAGTGGGATGTATGGGCATTCAGAAATGATCAGAATAATGATTCGCTTAAAGCAGCAAACGGTCCGCGAGCAATAACATTAAAAAGAGGCGTTCCCGAACTTTCATCATTTAATCTTTCATCGCCTCCGTCCGGTACTACAATTACAACTTCTCCTTTTAATACATCGACAATTAATATTAACTGGACGCGCTCCGGACAGGGCACTACTTATAAATGGAAATTCGGTAGCCCGACCATCGGTTCGGTTTTA
>DDUU01000049.1 GCA_002344965.1 Candidatus Tepidiaquacellales bacterium UBA2330
TAATCCTGAAATCAGGTGAATCAAGGTTCAGACAAAATATAAATTGTAAACTTGAGTTTAGGATTTTTATAAATTACATTTTTTTTTATTTTTTAGAAGTAAGTTTTGTTAAAAAATTAAATGGAGGATAAATGAAGTACGAAGAATTAACCCACAGAATAATTGGATGTGCAATTGAAGTTCATAAGCATCTTGGAAATGGATTTCAGGAAGTAATTTATCAAAGAGCATTATTCCGAGAATTTATCATTCAAAGAATTGACTGTGAACGTGAAAAGGAAATTCCAATTCAATATAAAGGTCATGACATCGGTACAAGAAGAGTAGATTTTTTTATAGATGGTAAGATAATGGTTGAGATCAAAGCAATTATCAAATTGGAAGATGTACATCTTGCAAAAGCTATAAATTATCTTGAAGCTTATAATATGGAAATTGGATTACTTTTAAATTTTGGGGCAAAAAGTTTAGAATTTAAACGTTTACATAATAATAAAATTATTTAATATTCGAAGTATACTGAATTTCTTTGAATTATAATCAAACGATTGAAGGATTTCTTAAATTGTCTGAACCTTGATTAAAGGATTGAAGGATTTCTTGATTTTTTACTGCTTAAAAATAGTGGCTGTTTATGAAATCAGGTAATCCTGAAATCAGGTGAATCAAATGTCTGATCCATGATTAGAGGATTTAAGGATTTCTTGAATTGTCTGAACCATGATTAAAGGATTTAAGGATTTCTTGATTTTTGACGGCTAAAAGATAGTTGCTGTTTATGAAATCAGGTAATCCTGAAATCAGGTGTATCAAGGTTCAGACAAAATATAGACTTTCTGTTGTTCTCAAACTTTTTGGAACTCCAACAATGACACAAATGTCTGAACCATGATTAAAGGATTTAAGGATTTCTTGATTTTTGACTGCTAAAAAATAGTGGCTGATTTTTCCCCCTGCATAGTCTCCGGCATTTTTCGGGGATTCTGCCGGAGGTCAAAAATTTTCAAAGTTTATTTTCCGTATTTTTCATTCATATATCTTAATGTCTCCTTCATTAATGCTTTAAGTTTTTTCTGATCTATATCAGATAATTTTTTAACATATATACATACCTTCCCTGTCTTAAATTTTCCAAGATCATTTAATAAATGTTTATGTTCTTCACGTCCTGTATACACATAAAGTGAAATCGCAGCTTTGCGAGGTGAAAAGCCCAGCAGAGGTGCATCACCTTCGTGTCCGCTTTTATACTTGTAGTGATATGTGCCAAATCCGATTATACTCTGTCCCCACATTTTCGCTTCAAAACCCGAAATCTTTTGCATCAAATCGATTAACTCGTAACTGTCCTTCCGCTTTTGTTCGGAGTCATTAAATCCTTCTGTGAATTCATTTATAAAATCCTTCACATTTTTATCCGTTTCTTTTGTTTTGTTTTCTGCCATTAGTATATTATTATTTTTTTAAACTGATACATTGGTTTTTTAAAAAAAAATTTTAACCTTAAGAGCTTATTGAAAATATCAAAAATTGAATTTTAAAAAACATACCGCTTTAAATTGCAGGCTATGAAACATGTCAGACAGACTACTCAGTCAAAAAATCTGCAGATTAATTTTTCCTGATAATTTCATTCATTAGTTTCATAAAATCCTTATCCCACTGTCCGGCTGTAATTTCCCACGCTTTACGGAATGTATCATCTTCGGAAAATTCCCTGATGTAATTCACCCAACCTTCCCATCTGTTATTTTTTACATCGTCCGGCTGGTCTTTATAAAAAAGAAATGCACTTTCCAGATATGTGAACAGAATTTCAAAAATTATCAACTCTTTTTTTTCATTAACGGAAATATCTTTCCTGTTCATAGTTGTGCTGTAAACCTGCAGTTCAGGATTATCAAGACAGAGTTTCAGATAATCAGCGTAAAGTGAATGTCCGGTAAACAACGCTTCCTTCTCCTTCAGCTTCCTGTCTTTTAGCTTATCACTGTAATACACATAAATCGCGAGCGGAATGCCGATTATTGTAGCTGCGTATGAAAAGAGTTCAAGCCAGTCTTTAATAGTATATGATTCCATTTTTTTATAGACAAATATAATTAATGTTACGTTCTGATACTACTGAGGAACTTGTGCAGAAGGTAAAAATTTCTTTGGTTCATGCGAATCATATTTCAAATTGAAAAGTAATTTAAATTATCATAATTTATCACCGCAATTAAAATTTTATATTAGCATCACAAAATATGAATATCACATTAAGAATGATTAACGAAGACAACTGGCGCGAATGCATAGCGCTGAAAGTCAGAGATGATCAGGAAAGATTCGTCGCGACAAATATAAACGGTCTTGCGCTGGCGTATGCACATAAGGAAATGGAGCCGAGAGGTATTTATGCAGATGAAACGATGGTCGGGTTTTTAATGTATGCAAGAGATCCGGATGACGGCGTGCTTTACATAAACAGATTAATGATAGATGAAAAATTTCAGAATAACGGCTACGGAGAAAAAGCGACGAATATTCTTTTAGCTGAATTAGACAACGGTGAAAATGAATTTATTGATATTCTTCATAAACCTGACAATTATTCTGCAATTAAAATTTACAGACGGCTGGGATTTGAAGAAACGGACATGACTGAAGGAGATGAGGTTGTATCAAGACTTTATTTTAAAAATTTTAAAAAATAATACAATGAACAACTTAATTCTGCATTAGATATTTGAATGAAGTCAGATATTCAATTCTCAGATTTTATCCTTTTTCTTATCCAGCTGATCTGTCCCCTGTGATTTATTTCATCTTCAAATACATGAAACCATAAGTGATAATTATTCGACTTATACTTACCGTAATCTAATTTTTTTTCAAGCCATATATCATCCTTTTCTCTGAAAAGTTTATAAGAAGTGCTTCTGATTTCATTAAGCTTATTCAGATAATATTTCAGATCATTACCTTTTATATTCTGCCTTCCCTTTTCTCCAAGTTCAAATGCCGATCCCCATTCTTTATTTTCTTCATCTGTCATATCTCTTTCTTCAAATGTCATTTTCTGATAAAAGTACTCAGTAGATGCGATATGAAGTAAAAGAGCTCCGATAGAATTGCTTTTTTCATCGATCTGAAAATCAAGTTCACTTGCCGAAAGATCTTTTACATGGTAAAGCGTTACGAACCGGACATAATTCATCATGTATAACAGCCGGCTTATACCCGGAGTATATCCTGGAATGTCGGTAACAAGATAAATATTTTCCGGGGGAATGACATCGTTATTCATATATGAGTTTTTTAATTATTAAAAAATGAGTTCTGTAATATAAAAATATTATTCATAAAATAGTAAAACGGTATTTCAAATAATATAGCCGTGCCAAGACGGAAGATCAAACGTCCGGAAAAATTTTATAACTGATAGAAATTCTTCTTAAACATTACCGGCAGTATTTAACTTTTAAAACAGATAAAAGAATTATATTTTAAAACAGACGGATGAAATTATTTAAACTATAGTTTTCATTCGTAAAAATTATTTTATTAACTCTTAAATTTTTACCGGTCATGAAATTATTTTCTTCCGCGCTCTTATTGTCGGCGCTTATCCTGAGTTTTTATTTTTCCGGATGCGGAAAAGATGAATCAGAAACTAAATCTTCTCAGAAAGAATCCGGCAGCAATACCGGAACTCAGCAAAAAACAACTCAAACTCCGGGTAATACCGGCAGCACAGAAAATTCAGGCAATACGGACGCCGGTAAGATCTGGAGCTCTGTCGAAAAAATTAATATCTCTATGGGTCAGGGTATCAGCTCCGGTAATGCCGTGCATCTCAAAGAGCCGGTGTCAGAGATAATAAGTCTTCTGAATTCAATTCAGAAAAATCCCGCCGGTATTGATCCGGCTAATCTCGAAAAGTTAAATGCTAAAGTAAATGAGCTTAACAAGACAGGAATGATGATGGATAAATTTCAGCATGCCGGAAATTCCTCCGAGTTAATAATGGAATACGGGAAATTC
Organism: Candidatus Tepidiaquacellales bacterium UBA2330; assembly: GCA_002344965.1. GTDB lineage: Bacteria > Bacteroidota > Ignavibacteria > Tepidaquicellales > Tepidaquicellaceae > UBA2330. Next base: position 4,030 of record DDUU01000049.1, read on the forward strand.
TCACAGACACTTAATGAAATTAAAAGTCTGCTTCCATCCGGCAGTTATTGAACTATACATTATTTATCAGTTTTTAATCTGAACTAATTTTTATTTTGAGAAATTGTTCAGCCCGAAAATTCTGAAGATATTAATTATAAGCATAACAGTATGTGAGCTGAGTAATTTTTTTTAAAACAATTACTCAGTTTTCAGACACAGATCCAATGCTTCTTCCAGATTCATTTCCATTCCTTCACTACGGCATTTATTAAATTCATCCTCACCGATCTTTTCCTTTATAATATTTTTTTCCTCATCTTTAAGAATAAGCGCTTTATTAATGGCTTTATACTTTGTGTCTTTGGAAAGCATTTCTATGAAACCGAATAATTTAACTGCCTTACCGAATTCATTTTTCCTGAAAAAAAGTCTTCCGAAACCGGCAAGCAGATCGATCAGAAAAAATTCTCCGCCCGGTTTTTCCTTTTCATTAATATATTCTTTATAAATCTCAATTGCCTGTTCATACCTTTCCGTTTCTGTATATAAAACTCCCAGATGAATCCTAATGGGGAACAGGTTCATGTTATATCCCCAGTCTATTGACATTTTATGCGCCTCAAGCAAAAGATATTCAGCTTCCTCTAAATTCTTGTTTTCATAATAGAGCTTAAGCGCTGCTAAGTGAACAAGGTTTACGGAAATCAGGTAACGGTCATCAATCCTTCTGGAAGTAAGAAGACTTTCTTCAGAATATACTGCAGCTTTTTTTATATCTCCTGTTCTTCTGGAATGAGTTACGCTAAGGCTTAAAAGAGACTGTGCTTTAAGTCTTTCGTTATTTATTTCCCTCGCAATCTCAAGCGCTTCTTCTTTCAGCCGGATCGATCTTTCGAAATCCCCGAGATTACCAACCGGAAATGATAAATTGTATAATGAGTCGGCTTTGTTTTCCTTTGAATTAATTTCATCGCTAAGCGCGAGAGCTTCTTCATTAAATTTTACAGCGCTTGTATTGTCCAGTTCAGTATAAAATTTCAGTGCAAGATTATTGAGAGATTTTAATATACCTTCCTTATCATTAATTTCACGGTACAGTTCAAGCGCTTCATTTGAAAATTTCTGCAGCTCCTCAAATTTTCCAAGCTCGTAGCAGAATTTGGAAATTCTGAACAGCAGATCTGCATGTAGTTTTTTATCAATTACGGAGACTGTATTTTTAATTTTAAACATCGACTCAAAACCTTCCTGCAGATAACCTTTGCTCAGCCAGAAGTCATAAACATTTATTACCATCCTTACCGCATCCTCAGGAATGTTTTCAGTCGCCCATTGAATGTTACTTCTTATATTATCTATTTCCGTCTCCATAATATCCAGCCATTCCAGATGTCCTAATTCATTATGCTTTTTAGAGGAAGTCAGGTCAAGATAATAAACGAAGTGTTTGTTATAATCTTCCTTTCTGCCTGCTAATTTTTCAAGAGCGTAGTATTTTATGGATTCAAGAATATCATATCTGCCTATATCGTTTACAACTTTAAAAGTGATAAGAGATTTATCATACAGACTGGTCATCAGATCAAGGACTTCATAAAGATCTATCTGCTCATCACTGCATATCTCTTCAGCCGCTTCAAGACTCCATCCGCCCATAAATATTGCAAGTCTCTGAAGAAGGATCTGCTCGTTTTCATTAAGAAGGTCATAACTCCAGTCTATCATTGCCTTAAGCGTTTTTTGCCTCGGGATTGCAGTAGAACTGCCGCCGGTAAGTAATCTGAATCTGTCATCGAGACGGACAAGAATTTTATCTACTGATAATACATTTATTCTCTTAGCTGCCAGCTCAATTGCAAGCGGAATACCGTCAAGCTTTTTACAAAGCTCAGCTACATCATAAATATTTTCGTTTGTAAGACTGAAATTTGAGTTTATGGATTTTGCTGTTTCCAGAAAAAATTTTACCGATTCATAATCAGAAAGTGATTCAAAAGTTTCCTTTTTAATATTTGCCGGCATTGACAGCGGCGGTATTCTGTATATTGATTCACCTGGTATATTGAATGAAATTCTGCTTGTGGAAATTATTTTCAATTTCGGACATGAAGACAGCAGCTCGCTTGAAATTGAGCTGCATTTTTCCAGAAGGTGTTCACAGTTGTCAAAAAGAAGAAGTGTAGTTTTATTTTTTAAAAATTCCTTTACAGTTTCAAACAAGTCTTTGCCCGGCTCTTCTTTAATATTCAATACCGTGGAAATTTCACTGATGATTAATTCAGGATCAGTGACAGGCGACAGCTCAAGCAGCCAGACGCCGTTTTCAAACTCGTCCAGTATTTCCGAAACCATCTGAATTGCAAGCCGTGTTTTTCCGGTTCCCCCGGCGCCGGTAAGCGAGAGCATCCGGACTTTTGAAAAAAGTTCTTTGATCTCCTTTATTTCATTTCTTCTGCCGATAAATTTTGACACCGAAGACGGCAGATTATTTTGTCTTGCCTCAACATTCTGAAGCGGAGGAAAGTCTTCAATAAGTCCCGGTGAAACGACCTGATAAATATGCTCCGGAACAATAATGTCCTTCAGTTTCCGGATTCCGAAATCCTTGAATGAAAGATTTTTTATATTTAATTCCTGAAGCGCGTCATAAACTATCTGAGAAACTATAATCTGTCCGCCCTGAGCTATTGACATGATCCTCTGCGATCTGCTGAGCGTAACATAACCGGCATAATCGTTTTTAATAAACTCAGCTTCACCGGAATGTATTCCCATTCTTACTTTTATTTCCGGTCCTGTCCATTCGTTAGTATTAAGTCTGATCTGGGATTGTATTGCCGCCATAACGGCATCTTTTGGATTTTCAAATGCGCAGCAGAAAGAGTCACCTATGATTTTAAATACAAATCCGTTGTTTGAGTCGATTACTTCGTATAAAATTTCATGATGTTTTTCCAGAGATATCATGTAACCGTCATGATCCTCCTGAGCAAGTCTTGTACTGCCCTGAATGTCAGTGAACAGGAAGGTTACCTTACCTGAAGGGATATTTTCCATTTGTTAAAAAAGATGACGTAATTTAAAAATTATAACTGTGAAATACGATTTATTAAATTTGGTTCAGATTAAAACTTCTGTAAACTTTAATCGACAGGAAACTTAATTTTATATATCAAATATTATAAACGAATGCGAAATTTTTGTTAATAGTTCATCAGGAATTATTTAATTAATTCAGAATTAAATGTATAAAATTCGTTCATTTTTAAATTTTACAAAATTTTAATTGCATATTGAATTTAATAAGCATATTTTTGACATAATTAATTCTGAAAATTGGATTACATCTCATCCCAAATATATTCAAAGAATCTTAAACCTCATTTTTTTTAATCTTAATATAATTTTATCATGAAATTTTTTATAAATTTTATATTGCTGTCTGCTTTTTTATTTTGTTTTAATTCTATTTCATATTCAAAAAACGGTTCAGAAAAAAGTAATATAAAAGAGGCTCAGGAGGATTCGCGGCTGGTTAATCCGTTGTATGAGCTTCGCGCCAGAAATTTAGTTTTAAGCGAAGGACTTTCATATCCTACCAATATTTATTTTTTTGATATTATGATAAATCATACAAATCTTCCGGAATCAGGACCGTTTGAGTATGCAGCCGGAAAGTATATTCTTTCATACAGCTGGCTTGTTAGATTGTTTGGTCCTGTAACTTATGAGATTGTTCCTTTTTCATCTGACTTTACTAATCCGGACGCAGTTCCCGTAAATCCGCATGTAGACGGTAATAGACTTATACTGGATAAAAATCCTAATCTGATTCCTGGACAAGGTCCCATTATTGCAACCGACGGCATCGGAACCAGAGTTGTAAGAATGAAAATAACCACAGCAGTACCTTTTTTTTTTAACATTCCGCTGAATTTAAAATGGGTCAGTAATCCTGCTGATTCCGCAACTACTCAAGTGTTTGCATTCGTAGGTGATTCATTAACCAATATTACATCGGGAGGAACGAATGTGGTGGAAGGAAATGATGTTGCTGCATTATATCTAAAAGCTGCTATAAGCGGATTATATAATGTTCAGACAAACTCTCTCAGAGTAAGAGATACTCTCAGGGTATATCAGCATTCCGTAACGCCTCCATATAATGTTATTGATTCCGCTTTTTCAATTGTTGATTCAATATCATTAAGAGGAATTTTTAATTTTCCGAATATAGCAACAGGAGTTTATTATTCTGTAGTCAGATACAAAAACGGACTTGAAACATGGAGCAGAAGCGGCGGAGATTCTTTAATAAGAGGAGATCAGGTCAGTTATGATTTTACTGATGACAGTACAAAAGCGTTTGGCAATAATCTGGAAAGGAAAGGGAATATCTACTGTATATACAGCGGTGATGTGAATCAAAACGGGATTATAGATTTACAGGATCTGGCTCTAATTGAAAACTCTATTTTAGATTTTACATACGGTTACTCAGCAAATGATATAAACGGTGATAATTTTGTAGATCTTACCGATGCTCAGATCACGGATAATTTTGTTAATCAATTTATTACCGTTATAAAACCTTAATCAGAAGTTCAGATTACATAGAATTTTTATATAAAAGAAAAAGCCGGGGATTTGAAATCTCCGGCTTTTATATTTAGATAAGAATCTAACATTTAAATTTTACGATAATCGGGTTAATTTCAATCCCCGCATTCAAAATCAAGAACTCTCAAAGTGTTATCATAAAACTCTTTAGCTCTTTCAGGTGAACTGCCGATACAGACTACTCCGAGTTTTCCGAATTCAGATAATGCGCCTATTAAATGAAATACAACTCCCTCCTGTGAAGCACCGTCATACATTAATCCGTGATACATCGCTATATCCAGAAGGTCATTCGGTATAATGCCGATATATTTATCGCTCTGCACATTATCGGATGCAAAATAATATCTCGGATTTCCGCTTGCAGTAATGTAAACTCCTTCTTCAGCGTTATATTTTCCGTAAGTAAGAAATTCGATCATCATAAAAGGATGTGTAGTGCCTCCTTTGCGGAGATTGATCTCAATTGCAAAATGTTTCCAACTGCCGTCATCCTGCCTGACTGAAATAAAATCAATGGCAAATCTTCCGAGCACACCTTTCTTTGAAAGCTTGCCTGCTACATTTTTTCCGATTTTACCAAGATCCGCCGCATATTCCTTATCTGCAGGAAAGATCGCTCCTAGAAAAATCTGTCCGTCATCTCCGCCGAGAAGCTGATCGTGAGTACTGTCAATTCTGATATTTTCCGAAGAACCTATCACGCACTGAACTGATGGTGACATTTTTATCTCACCTTCCAGAAACTCTTCCACAATTCCTTCCATCTCTGTAAATTTTTCAAAGAATAGCTCCCGGCTTACGTCATGTGAAACCGGTCTGATATATTCATTTAATGTGTCAAGAATATTTGATTCAAGCTGATCATTAATTTCAAGTTCAGGATATCTGTAAATTGCATTACCGTCTCCGCTGAAACCGTCATTCATTTTTACGACAGCTTTTCTCAGACCCGGATTTTTTCTTTTAAGCCGCGCAAGAGATCTTGCGATATCCTCTTTTGATTTCAGGTCCTCATCGCCGTCCGGCATATCGATTCCGCATATCCTGAAAGTTTTACGCGCGCCTGATTTAGAACCTTCATAAAACATAGAAGGATCTGTTCCGAACAGCGGTATTTCAAGTTTAACTGCAAGTGATTTCTCAAGCGGCGTGATGTTGTAACATGTAAGATGAGTTGATGATCTGTCGGTAATCAGATTCTTTATTCTTTGAATAAGACGCGGCCGGTCAAGTATTTTTTGCGTCAAAGGTTTGCGGGATAGATCATAACAGCTCAGCATTGACATCCGCTGACGGGCATGATTTCCCGTGATCCCCTGCAGAAGATGAAGATAATAATCAATTATTACATCTGACAAAGGCATGCTTGATATATAAACTATTCTTGTCATCGGCATACGCAGCAGCATAAGAAGACAAAGCAGTCTCTCTTCATAATGAATAGAACCCTTTATCTTGGAAAGTATTTCCATATCAAGAGTAAGTGACGGAACTATCACAACTGTTTTTGGAGCGAACTTGTCAGGGAAGATGTGTTCATACTGATAAGCTAATGTTTCCTGTATCTTTTCGAAAAGCTTATGCTCTTCAGGTGATCCTGTCGCAGGACCTGTTTCCGGCGATTTAAAAATTTTACGCATTTGATTTTTGTCAGTATTCATTTTAAATGTAAATATATAGAAAGTGAGCGGGGATATTCGTTTGAAAAAATTTCATGTAAGATAACTAAGTTAATTTTAATATTGAAAACAAAACTTTAGTATCAATCCCGGAATGCAGAATATTAAAATTTTGAATCAGATAAACCTGTAATATATCAATCAAGCTGACTCATCCGCTCTTTTGCTCCTTTATGGTACGGATCAATTTTTAAAATTTCATTAAGAGTTTTTTTAGCAGATTTGCTGTCATTTGTTTTAATATACAGATCCGACAAACTAATCATTGCCTCAATATTATCAGGTTCATTCTGAATTGTCCTGCGGAGTATTACTATATTATCTTCGTCTGTTCTTTCTTCCGGAGCTTTGTCATCTATTGAATGTATATGGTCAGGTATGACTGTATGTTCGTTAATACCGCTGATAATGTAAACTGAAAATAATACCAAAACAGCTGCTGTTATTAATTTCAGTTTGTGTTTTGAAATGAAATCATTCATAATTTTTTCTTTCTAAATTTATAATGTTTAAAATAATTTAAATAATGTAAACGCTCAATTACAATTGAGTTCAAATTTTTTAAATCCATTTTTACTTTCCGATGGGAAAAATTTTTTTTAAAAAAAGGAATTTTCTTAAACGGATTATGCTTTTACAGCATTTTTGTTTTTCAATGACAATACATTGTATACAATCTGTTAAAAATTATTTTTTGAAATTAAAATTTAATAACTGTATATTGTAATTTACTTTTTCACTAACTAAATACTAATACCATGAAAAACATTACAAGGCAAGAAAGTATTCCTTTTAAACCGGGAAAATTTTTCAGTATTATGTTCCTGATTTTAACTTTTGGAATGACCGCTGTAAAAACAAATGCTGCGCCAATTGTTTTTACTGTTGATAATGCTACACCTACTGTTCAGGGATTTGATGCAGCCGGATGGACTCCAGCCACTCCTCCTGCACTTTTGTCAATGTCCGGTTTTACTGTTACCGGAGCAACTTCGATTACCTGGAATTCAGATAATCTTTTGTTCTATGGTATAATCAAAGTTACAGGCGGTGCAAGGCATCTGGCGATTGTCGATCCGTTCACCGGCGTCTGTACTCACATCGGTTTGTTAAGTAGCTCTGCATTTTCGTCAATGACATATAATTCGGATGACGGGATTATGTATCTGATGGGCGGAAGCGGAGGTCCTCCGGGTGTTGCTGAATGCCTGTTCAGCGTAGATCTTACAACTGCTGCTACAACATTTTTAGCCGGTCCTTTTTCTGTCGGTTCTTTCGGTGAAGTCATCGCATATAACTATGATGACGGTCTGATCTATCACTGGTCAGGTGAAGCACCTACAGCAGCAATGGAATCCATAGATCCTGTAACTTTTGCAGCAACTACAATTCCGCCGTCAGGAATACCGCACTCTGAAATTCAGGGAGCAGTTTACACAGGAAGCGGAATTTTTGTTGCTACGGATCTTTTTTTCTCAACCGGAGCTACAATGTCCTTTACAATAACTTCCGCAGGCTTTTCAACGCTTATAGGTCCTACTCCTTATCAATGCAGGGGACTCGCTTATATTGATCCGTTGCTTCCTGTAGAATTGTCTTCTTTTGTTTCAACTGTGACAGGTAATTCCGTTACATTAAACTGGGCTACATCATCCGAAACCAACAATTCCGGTTTTGATATTGAAAGATCATCTGTAAACGGAACGTGGTCTAAGATTGCTAATGTGTCCGGAAACGGAACCTCATCTGTTGGTCATAATTATTCCTATACAGACAGAAATCTTTCATCGGGTATTTACAATTACAGATTAAAACAAATTGACTTCAACGGAAACTTTGAATATTTCAATTTAAGCAATGAAGTGAATATAGGTCTTCCGCTTAAATATGATCTGTCACAAAATTATCCGAACCCGTTTAATCCGTCAACTGTGATCAACTATGATTTACCTTTCGACGGAAATGTCAGTTTAAAGATATTTGATATGTCGGGTAAAGAATTAATGTCGCTTGTAAATGAAGTTAAGACCGCAGGATATTATTCGGTAAATTTTAATGCCGCTAATTTATCAAGCGGAGTTTACTTCTATTCAATATCAGCCGGTAACTTTACATCTACAAAGAAAATGATGCTTCTGAAATAGTATGCAGTTTATAGTTAATAGTTAACCGTTAATAGTTTTTATTTTCTTTAATTGTTGATAAGTCATAGTATTATGCCGTGGGATGAATAATCTCACGGCTTTTTATTTCAATTTAAAATTACAAATTACTAATTTTTAATTGACGAATATTATATTCAAACTGATAATTCCTGACTGCTAATCGTATTTTCACAAACCGTGAATATTTATATTTGAAAAATTTATTTTAAAAAGATAATTTGTCAGCGGTTATTTATTAAATAAAATAATAAAACTATGACAACGAAGATTATCTTTACAGCGGTTTGTTTGACATTACTGATGACATCAGCTTCAAGAGCTCAGTTGATTGCAGAGAGTTTTAATTATCCTGACGGTGATTCTATCGGTGCGCACGGATGGGTTCATTTCAGTCCGACCGGCACCGGAACACTGAACAGAATAATGGTAACAACACCCGGACTTGAGTTTCCGGGATTTCAGTTTAATGGAATTGGAAATGCTGCTTCTGTTATGAATAGCGGACAGGATTCTTATAAACCTTTATCAGAAATAAAAAACTCAGAAAGCGTTTATACTTTTTTTCTTGTGAATTTTGATACGGTAAGATCAACAGGAGATTACTTCTGCGCTTATCTGCCTTCAGCTTCAGTAACAAGTTTTTTATGCAGAGTATATGCAAGAAAGATGCAGTCATCTTCTGAAAAATTTGCATTCGGATTAAGTAAAACCACTACGACGGGAGGAATACAATGGAGCGATACTATTTACAGTAAAGAGACAACATATTTGTTAGTTATGAAATATACATTTAATACTTCTTCAAATACTGATGATGAAGTAAGTTTGTTTATATTTTCAGAAGAAGTTCCTTCGAGCGAACCTGCTCCGACTATCGGACCGCTCACCGGAACGGGAACTGACGGAAACGACATTGGAAGGTTTGCTTTAAGACAGGGAGCGCAAGCTTCTGCGCCGAATTTCAGAATAGATGAAATTTTTACCGGCACAGGCTGGAGCAGCGTCCTGCCGGTTGAATTATCCTCATTCAGTTCATATGTTAATGGAAGGGATGTAACTTTATTCTGGGATTCTAAAAAGGAAATAAATAATGCCGGTTTTGATATTGAAAGAGCAACCATACCTGGTATATGGGTTAAGATAGGTTTTGTAAACGGTTACGGATATTCGAATTCGGTAAATTATTATTCATATACTGACAGAGGATTGCCGACAGGAAAATATTTTTACAGATTAAAACAAACAGACTTAAACGGCAATTACGAATACTTTAATCTGAACAATGAGGTAAGTGTCGGAATACCTGTAAAGTATGAACTGTCACAAAATTATCCAAACCCTTTCAATCCTTCTACCAATATTAACTTTGACCTGCCATCAGACGGGTATGTAAGTTTAAAGATCTTTGATATGTCAGGTAAGGAAATAATGGCACTTGTAAACGAAGTAAAGACTGCCGGATACTATTCTATAAATTTCAATGCATCAGGTTTATCAAGCGGGATTTACTATTACACAATTTCAGCGGATAACTTTAAAGCTTCCAAGAAGATGCTGCTGCTGAAGTAGTTAGTAGCTTTAATTTTTATAAATACTGAATGGTCAGTACATGAAACCGTGGGATGAAATTCTCACGGTTTTTTTTTTTACAATTATCAATTAAAGATTTTAAAATTCTAATACCTCTGAATTTATCGATAATTTAAAATTGACAATGATTAATATTTTTTTAAAAATTTTGGAAAATAAAAATAAATTTTTATCAATTCACTGATTAAAATCATATAGAAAACATTTGAATTCTACACTTGATGACATTCTGATTTGGTATATTGATTTAAGTATAGTTAAGTTTACAAAGAAAGGAAAGAATTCTTTTTAAAAAATATTTTCTAAAAAAATAAAAATAATTTTAACAAATGGTCATGAAAAATTTATTTAGAATTAACGCTGCATTGATGATGATATTAATGTTTAATACAGCAGTATTTTCACAGCTGCCGGATAACTGGAAATGGTTAAATCCGAATCCGCAGGGAAACAGTCTCTTCGCAATGGACTTTCCGGATAATAATACCGGATATTCAGTCGGAGCATTCGGAACAATAATAAAAACTTCAGATGCAGGTAATTCGTGGGAACAGCTGACATCTAATTCTCAGACAACTTTACTTAGCGTTGATTTCATAAATACAGTTGAAGGATATGCCGGCGGATTCAATCAGCTTCTAAAGAAAACAACAGACGGCGGAATAGTCTGGACTGACATTCAGCTGCCGAGAGAAGGTCAGTTTGATTCTCTCTTTTCCATAATGGATATAGAATTTGTGAGTTCAAATACAGGTTTTGTACTTGGTTTTTTTCAGCTTGAAAGTAAAATCTGGAAAACCACAGACGGCGGATTTACATGGAATACACAAACTACAGCCGGCGCAAATTATTTAAACACATTGCATTTTCTGGATGAGAATAACGGCTATGCAGCCGGCGGTTCACTGGGTAGTGAAATAATAAAAACTACTGACGGCGGCTCGGTTTGGGAACTGGTGCAGTTTTATGATTATCCCGCTTTATCCGATATATATTTTATTAATCAAACTACTGGTATAGCTGCAGGAGAAAACGGCTGCATAATTATGTCAACCAACTCAGGATTAAACTGGATACAAACCGGCTCGCCTTCAAGTATGGATATAAGCACTATATTGTTTATAAATGAGAATTCCGGATTCGGGATTGGTTCAGGTAATGTTTTTTTAAAGACAATAAACGGCGGAGTGAACTGGACAGAAGAAAATTACGGCTGGAGTACCTACAGATCATTTATGGATGCAGTTGTAACTCCTGAAGGTAAAATACATGGTGCTGGACTTTATGGAATTCTTTTGAAGTCGGATAATGGCGGCATAAACTGGGAAATACCAAATACAGTAACGGAGAATACATTGTCAGAAATAGATTTTATTGATAATAATACCGGATTCGCAGTCTGCGGTTATGGCAGCGGTGATATTTTAAAAACTACTGATGCAGGCGAGACCTGGGTTTCTCAGATCACAACCTACCATACTCCTATGTACGGAATACGTTTTACGGATGCAGAAACCGGATATATTGCCGGTAGCATTGACATAAAAAAGACTACAAACGGCGGAACAAACTGGTTTAATGTTTTTTCAAGTACACAAAATGAAATCTTTACAGATGTTGATTTTACTAATTCAAATACAGGATATGTTATAGGCAGTTACGGAGTTTTAAAAAAGACAACCAATGCAGGTCAGAACTGGACTTCAATGAGTATAAATTCAAGCGGGAGCATACTTACTTCAATTTGCTTTGTTAATGAAAGTACAGGATATTCAGTCGGAGATTTCGGCGCAATAGTCAAGACAACTGATGCCGGCGCAACCTGGACTTCTCAAACTTCCCCGTTTACAATGGCATATTTAACATCAGTGGATTTTACAGATGAGAATACGGGATATATTTCTTCAGGAGCCGGACTTCTTAAAACTACAAACGGCGGAGACGAATGGATGATAATGAACGCTCCTTCCGGCGGTTATTATAAAGTACAGTTCAGAAATGAATTCGGATATGCTGTTGCTAGTAACGGTAAGATCATTAAATCTATAGATGCAGGCATTAACTGGATAGAGCAACCGACTGTAACAAATAACGGATTGTATGCTTTGTATTTCAATTCAGATAATTATGTTTACGCAGGCGGGACACGGGGTACGATTATAAAAACCATTCCGGCTGAATTAATTGTAACTGGTACCGGAACTTCATATACTGAATTACCTGATTCATTTATATTAAATCAGAACTATCCCAATCCGTTTAATCCGTCAACCAATATAGAATTCAGTATTCCGAAATCTGAATTTGTATCCCTGAAGGTATTTGATATAACCGGAAAAGAAATCTCTGTGCTTGTTAGTGAGAATCTGAATCCCGGAAATTATAAAATTAACTTTAACGGAGCAGGACTCACAAGCGGTGTATATTTTTATATTTTAAATACTGGTGGTTATGTTCAGACAAAAAAAATGATGCTATTAAAATAGTATCAAATGATACTAACTAAAAATAAAAAAAACGCTTCATTAATTTTACAACTTACTTATTCTAGCTTTAAGAATGAGATATATATTAAGACAAACAAATATACACATAAAGTTACCTGTAAATTGTTGTCATACTAAAAGAATAATTAATATTGAATAATAAATATTATAATTACAAAAAAATAAAAATGAAAATAATTTTAACTTTAATTCTGATCGGAATAACCGGCATTAGTATTTCTCAGCAGTCAGATGACTGGGAATGGCAGAACCCAAAACCACAGGGTAATAATATTTATGATATAATGTTCATTAATGATAACATCGGATATGCAGCCGGAAAATTCGGAACCTTTCTTAAAACCACTGACGGAGGAATGAACTGGGAATTTAAAAATTCACAAACGCTTGTTGATCTGTCCAGCATATACTTTTTAAATCCTGATACAGGTTATGTAAGCGGATTATCCGGTTACATTGCAAAGACAACAAACGGCGGAAACAACTGGAGTACTATCAGCTTTCCAACAACAAACTGGTTAAAGAAAATAATATTTACCAATAATAATACCGGATATGTTATAAGTTCATTTTCCATTGCAAGCCATATTTACAAAACTACTGACGCAGGTTTAAGCTGGGTAAATCAATCAAACGGAGGAGCAACATTCCTGAATGATATTTTTTTTACGGATTCGCAAAACGGATATTCAGTTGGCAGCAGTCTTTTCAGCACAATTATTAAAACCACAAACGGCGGTAATAACTGGGTAATTGTTGAATCAGGAGATTTCCAGCAGCTTAACTCAGTATTTTTTACAAACAGTAGTACCGGAATTGCTGCAGGAGATAATGGACATGTAGTCAGAACTACAAACAGCGGGATTAACTGGAGTCTTGTAGGTTCTGCAACTTCAATGGATTTAAATTCGATCGAATTTACAAATCAAAATACTGGATATATCGCTGGATTCGGATATAATTTACTTAAGACAACAAATACCGGAGTGAGCTGGACTGTTTCAACTTTAAATTTTGAAGGATACTTTCATACTTTTGAAATTTCAAATAACGGTACATTTCATCTTGCGGGTGAGTATGGCTCAATGTTCCGGAGTACAGACCTTGGTATAAACTGGATCTCACAGCCAAATGTAACCATTGCTACTTTATGGGATGTCAATTTTATAGATGATAACACAGGAGTTGCTGTAGGTTCATGGAATGATGATTCCAATCTGATAAGGACTACGAACGGCGGGGTTAACTGGAATTCGATAAATACAGGATCAAGTTTATCTCTTTTTTCTGTTGACTTCATTGACGATAATACCGGTTTTGCATGCGGAACTAACGGTTTAATAATCAAAACAATAAACGCTGGTGAAACGTGGGAAACTATAAACAGCGGTACGATTGCAATACTTGTGGGGATAAATTTTCCGACTCCGTCAACCGGTTATACGGCTGCTTCAAACGGCAGTATAAGAAAAACAACTAATGGCGGAATGAACTGGTTTGCTGTCAGCCCGACTTCTAACAATTCATTATCTTCAATTTTTTTCACTGATGAGAATATTGGGTATGTTACTGCTGCTTCATTTAATCAGGCATTTAAAACTACTAACGGCGGAAATAACTGGTTTTTAATGTCACACAGTCTTACTGGAGCTAATATAAGAAGTATATTTTTTGTTAATCCTGATACAGGATATATGACTGCAACCGGAATTGTAAGAACAACAAATGCCGGACTTTCATGGCAGTCAATGAATGTACCGTCACAAATGTACAGGGATGTCAGATTTAAAAGCAATTTCGGATATGCTGTAGGAGCAAGTGGAAAAATAATTAAATCAACCAATTACGGAGATAGCTGGATTACACAGCCGACTGTAACTCAAAATGAATTATATTCAGTAGATTTTACAAGCGAATTTAATGTTTATGTAACAGGTCTTGTAGGAACTATACTGCATACAATTCCGACAGAACTCAGACAAATCACAACTCTAAATTTGACATCATTCATTGAAGGATTTTATAATCCGTTTTCAAATTCTCAGATCAGTGATACAATAAAAGTATATATAAGAAATGCCACATCGCCATATTTACTGAAAGATTCTGCAACAGTATTAATGCAATCTAATGGTAGCTCTGAAATGGGTTTTAGCGGATTGTTACCTGGTCAGTATTATATTGTTATTAAACACAGAAACAGCATAGAGACTTGGAGCAGATCAGGAGGAGAAAACATTATAACGGGAACTGCTATAAATTATAATATGACAGATCAGATCACAAAAGCTTTTGGAAACAATTTGCAGCAGGTTGATACATCGCCTTTAAGATTTGCAATATTCAGCGGAGATGTGAATCAGGACGGAGTAGTTGACGGTACGGATATGAGTCTGATTGATAATGATGCATTAAATTCTGTCACAGGTTACGTAAATACGGATATAAACGGAGATGAAGTCATTGATATTTCAGATTTTGCAGTAGCAGATAACAATGTGTTCAGTATTGTCTCAAAGATAACTCCCTGATATAAAGTGATTTAAATTTCTTTAATTGATATTATAACTTTTTCGAATTTTTCAGGTGACTGAAGAATTTGATTAATTTTAACAGCTACATCTTCAGGTTCGGCAAGTTCATTCTTCTTATAAAAATCTATAAACCTGCCAACCATACTGAAATCTTCAGGAGAAACTTTTCTTAGTTTTGTCTGCATTTGAGTATTCACAACTCCCGGACCAAAGGAATAAATCCGGACGGGATTATTCGGATGTTTCAGCTTTTGTTCGGCGTCAGCTACTTGGCTGATCATTGCCAGACCTGCTTTTGCTGCGCAATAGACAGACCATGATTCAATTGCTTTATGAGCTGCTCCGGAACTGATGTTCATTATTATTCTTTTACAGTTTTGTTTCTGATACATTTTAATAAAATTATTCATTAACAGACTTGGACTGATTAAGTTTACATTATATACATCTACAATATTATCTGAGGACAACTTACCCATACGCTTAACTTCCATTGCAGCAGCTGAGTTATTTACAAGTGTAATGGAATCCGCATCTTTAAAATCCGGAAACTCAAATTCCATAACTTTTTCAGTATCGCTCAAATCGAATTCTGAGTGTTTATAATTTTCTGCATTAATGTTATTGCTTCGTGAAAATCCGTAAACGAAATTGCTGTCATCTCTGAGCAAAAGCTCTGCTAATGCTTTTCCTATTCCCCTGCTTGTTCCTGTAATAAAAAAGTAGTTCATGTTTTTTTAAAATTATCGGAATAACTCAAATTCAATAAAATGCCGGAAATAAAAAAGTCCGCAATTGCGGACTTAGAATATTTAACTGAGAAAGGATATTTTACTTTCCCGTATTATCTTTAATAAGATCTTTATAATCTTTATAGAACTTTCTAACTTTCGGAGCAATTACCAATGAGCAGTAAGATTTATCCTTATTGTTGTTGTAATAGTCCTGATGATAATCTTCAGCCGGATAAAAAACATCAAGTCCGGAAACTTCAGTAACTATCGGATCATCCCATAGCTTACTTTCATTAAATTTTTTTATAACTTCTTCAGATATATCCTTTTGATTTTCTGAATGATAAAAGATTGCAGATCGGTATTGTGTTCCTGCATCAGCTCCCTGTCTGTTCAAAGTGGTTGGATCATGAATATGAAAAAATATTTCCAGGAGTTTATCAAATCCTATTACTTCCGGATCAAACGAGATCTGCACTACTTCAGCATGTCCCGTCTTTCCCGTACATACTTCCTCATAAGTAGGATTTTTTGTACTGCCGCCGGAATATCCGGATATTACCGATTCGACTCCTTTTAAATCTCTGAAGATAGTTTCTATACACCAGAAACATCCGCCTGCTAAAGTTGCCTGCTCCAATTTTTCTGACGCTCCTTTCTTATAGTTTATTTGTTTAAGAGTATTTGTATTTGATGTGTTTTCTTTTTCAGAGCTGCTCAGGAAATTGTATCCTAAGCCAGCAATTATAAATAATGATATTATTAAAACTGATTTTTTCATTGCAGTTTTTTTAATTTATTAAAAATCCGGAATGCATTTTTTTTAACTTATTTGCATCAGCAGAAGTTCAATAAAATTTTATGTTTTGTATACAATATATTTTTTGAATTGTATACATTTTTTTATAAACATTGTATACATCTTAGCAGGATTTCTAATTTGAAAAAAATCATACAGTAACCGGGTTATCATCTTAACTAAGAAAATATATATTCCTAATTATTGCGAAAATCAACTATTTTTGCGCTTTTCAATTAAAATAAAAAACCTCTGTACGAATAAAACCGCACAGAGGTAATTAAAGGAAGAACAAATATGAAAGAACGTATCGGCTGGCGCCGATGGTTACAAACTAAATAAAATATATTAATAATCCAATATATTTTTTTATATTTTTTAAATTTTTTTTGATGGTAAAAAAATGTTTATCATTTTACTACGCGTTTGTTTGCTTCTTTCAGAAGTTCTTTAAGTTTATTATCAATTTGCTTTTTTTCAGTTAAAACAATCATATGAGAAATTCTCGGCATTGCTCCGAGTGAAACCGCCTTAAGTAAATACTGATCAAATTTTTTATCACCCAGATCCATACCGACTCTTATTTCTTTGCTTTTTATTGCAGCCACTGCAAATTCCCTCCCTTCTCGGAAAGAGATGTAAGTCTTGGTAGGCAAAATCTCAGCATTTTTGAAAACCGACTTTATGAAATTTTCCAGTTCATCATATAACGGGATCAGATTTTCCTTTCCCTTAAACAATGCTTGTTTCAAGTCACCGGAATCTGCATAAACAGGTTTGCCGCCGTTAAGAAATATACCTGCTATGAAAGTTGCGTTCATATGATTAATGCCGTATTCTTTTTTAAGCTTTTCGACTGACTCTTTCATTTTCGTAAGTGAGCCGGCTTTCAGGATTTTCATCCATTCGGCAAGATCTTTTCCGGTCTTTTCTTTTACAGATGATAGAAATTCCTGTTCATAATCTTTTGAAGTTTTCATTATAATTTTTATTTAGGTGAATGAAGAGCCATTTTATTTCCTTCAGTATCAATAAAAATTGCCATGTAACCAATTTCAGGAGTAATCTGTGTTTTCGGTGTTGATATTTTACCGCCGGAAGATTCTACTTTATCAAGAATTTTCTGCAGATCATCTCCTCCGTTTAAATACAATAGCGGTCCGTCTGTAGTTGGTTTTGTATTATTACTCTGGAAAAGATGTCCTCCGACACCTTCCTGATCTTCAATCGGGAAGAATGCCAGCTCCTGACCTCCCATATCCGATATTTTCATTTCAAATCCGAATATGGAGTTATAAAAATTTACAGCTCTTTTTATGTCTGCTGCCGGTACAGCAAACCAGTTGATTGCGTTTTTCATGTTTTTTATTTTGTTTAATTTAAAATACAATTACTCTAAATTAAATCTATTAATTTAAATTAATTTATTTAATATTGCTAATTTTATAAAATATTTTAAATGGAAATTCTTCTCATAAATGCAAAGGTCAGAATATCCCGGAATAACTTCGCTTATTGCGTCGGTTTTGATTCCGTAACCGGCAGGATAAATTTTACCGGAGATAAGCAGGAAGCGGAAAAAGTCAGAACTTCTTTTAAAGAAATAATTGATTGCAATGGAAAACTGGTCATTCCTTCCTTTTATGAAGGACATTGTCATTTTGTCGAAGGAGCATACGTTAATTCACTTTTGGATCTCAGAAATGCGGCAGTAAGTAATGATTTTGTAAAATCAATAAGAGAATACAGAAAATTACCTGAAGTCAGTTTTATTGCAGGGGGCTTTTTCGCCGAATCGAATTTTAAGGAAGATATTGATCTGAATACTGAATTTCTGGATTCCATCTGCGATGACATTCCCGTAGTAATTTCCAGATTTGATTCACATGCAGCTTTTGCAAATTCAAAAGCGATAGAGCTATCGGGTTTATTATCCAAAGAATCAGAATTTACATCTGATGAGATAATAAAATCCGGCGGGAAGTTTACAGGTGAACTTAAGGAGAGGGCAAGGGATTTTGTGCTTCATTCGCTTCCAAGACCTGATCTTCAGAAAAGATATAAAGTTGCAAAAGATCTTATGGATAGATTTAATTCTTACGGTATTACATCGATATCTGACATAACTTTGGTTTCCGATCTTGAAGTATTTAAAGAATTCATCAATTCAAATACTCTTACTCTTGATGTGGATGCGAGATTAAACATTTCAGAATATAAAAATATTGAAAAGTATAAAAAGGAGTTTGAAGGTTTTGAAAACCGCATAAAGTTTAAATCATTCAAAGCTTTCTATGACGGATCCCTTTCGAGCAAAACTGCTTATATGCATTCCGACTATAAAGGTGTTTCGCACAACGGAATTCAGACTGACATTGTTTTAAACGGAGATTTTCACAGAGCCTGTGCTGAGATTGACAGAAACGGATATCAGCTTTCAGTGCATGCGATCGGCGATAAAGCAGTTACTGAGCTTTTAGATTTCAATGAAATTTTAATCCGGACAAACGGAGCAAAGGACCGGAGATTCAGAATTGAGCATGCTCAGCATATTTCAGAAAGTGATTTTGACAGATTCAGAGATCTGAAAGTAATCGCTTCTGTTCAGCCGTCGCATCTTTTCAGTGATGCAAAGACTGCGGAACTGATACTTGACGATCCATCACTTGAGCATAACTACAACCGGCTCTTTAATAACGGGAGTAAAGTATGTTTCGGGACGGATTTCCCGATTGTCAGCGAAAATCCTTTTGAAACAATTTATTTTGCGATGACACGGAAAGCTGAAGGTTTTGAAAATGGATTTTACGGAGATAAATGTATCTCTCTTGATGACTGTATAGACGCTTACACATTAAACAACGCGTTTGCATCTTATGCTGAAAATGATAAAGGAAAACTTGAACCGGGAATGAATGCGGATCTGATTATTTTAAATGAAAATTTATATGAAGTAAATCCTGATGATATCAGAAACTGCAGCGTTCATTCAACATTTTTCAAAGGCAATTTGATTTATTCAGCTGAATAATTAATTGTTTGAATTAAATTAATCAGTTTGAAGCGTTAACCAGCTCGCCTGCTTTTTTAAATGCATTTATCATGTCAATTACTCCGCCTGATTTTGATAGCTTTGAGAAAAGCTCTTTAGATTTTACACCGTTTACTTTTACGGAAAGACCGTCATATTTTCTGACTGAAGAGAGAATCGCTTCTTTCATTTGAGAGGCGGTAATGTCAGGATAGTAAGCTTTCAGAACTGCGGCTATTCCGGCGACCGAAGGTGCTGCCATGCTTGTACCGTCTATCATTTTATATTTTCCTCCCGGTATAGTTGAATATATCTGAACTCCGGGTGCAAATACATCTATTACTTCATCAGAATAATTACTGAACGGAGCGAGCAGATCAAACTTAGCATTTTTATTCTCCGGATCTTTTTCCTTATTCCATTTCTTCATCCATGAATGCGCGCCGACCACAATCATATTATTAAAATATTTTTTCTCGCCGTTTTCTATCAGATACTTCCTCGGATAATTTACGGTTTCTTTTATATCTTCTCCTTCATTTCCTGCTGACACTACAAACAAAACTCCTTTTTCTTCAGCATATTTAATTGCATCCACTACATATTCAGGATCCGGAGAATAATATTTTCCGGCTGACATATTAATAATACTTGCTCCGTTATCCACTGCATATCTGATTGCATTTCCGATATCTTTATCTCTTTCATCCCCTTCATTCGGAACTGCCTTTAGGAACATTATTTTGGCAAAAGGAGCGTGACCAGTTTTTCTTGAAGCGATAATTCCGGATGTATGAGTCCCGTGCTCTTCTGAATTTTCAGAGACATCATTATTTCCGTAATTTGTTTCATCAAGTTTTAAAGGATCGTCCCCAATAAGTTCATGTACATCTACAGAGTCAAACAAAACTTTATTTTTAATTTCATATTCATCAGTAACTTTAACAAGATCATCTTTCTCCATTCCAAAAAGAAGATATACGCCCAGAATAACAGAAGCCGCATCACCAATTTCTCCTTCAGGGAGATTCATTGACATTCCCTGCAGTTTTTTCGGATCAGTAGTAATATTATTTTTTCTCAATAAATCTTCGGCTGCTTCGACATCTGAAAGAGTTTCTGAAAGACCTTTATAAGTAGCGGAAATTTCATCCATTTTATTTTCATATTCTTCGGTAACTTTTTTAAAATAAGGGTCGGATTTAGGAGTGTTGAGTTTTTTTAATCTGAAATATTCACGGGTAAATTCATACGGCAGATGTTTTGCATTTCCAAGAAAATTCCATCCGTAAAAATCATCTACATAGCCGTTGTTATCATCATCGACACCAGCAGCCCCGTTTATTTCAGCCATATTCTTCCAAACATTTTCTTTAAGATCAGGATGGTCAATATCAAACCCGGAGTCAATTACCGCAACTACAACATCACTGCTTACCGGTACCGGAGAAAGCGTTTTAATATATTCGTAAAATGCTTTTGTCCTGGTACCTTCATAACCGTCCTTTTCGGGATCCAGACGTGTCCAGTCGGGAAGCTCTTTCTCAGGACTTTTGAATTTATAATGTGATTCATATAAACCGTGAATTGATTTAAAAGCGTAATTCCCGGGTGAGTCAAAACTCAGTATCGGAAAGAGAAAAAATAATACAGTTACAGATAATACATATCTCTTTACTTGACCTTTTAATTTCATATAACTAATCTCTTTAAATTTATATATTGAGTTCTAATTTATGTAATACGGCTAACACTTGGAAGTCTCAAAAAATTACAATCAATCCAAACTATTTCTATGTCAGATCATTACGGTGTCTATCTGAATTTTAAAAAAAAGATTGATGATATTCTTTTCAGTCTGATTGACAGAAAGTATCCTGCCACATTATATGAACCTATAAGATATTTACTCAGCAGCGGCGGTAAAAGGATAAGACCGATGATGGTCATGTTTGCATGCGAAGCTACGGGAGAAGATCCCGAAAAGTCGGTAAATGCCGCTGTAGCTATGGAGCTGCTGCATAACTTCACGCTCGTTCACGATGATATAATGGATAATGCAAACACACGCAGAGGATTTCAGACTATACATAAAAAATGGAATGAGAATGTAGCAATACTGACAGGTGATCTTCTGATAGGACTTGCTTACAAATATCTTTTTAAGACAGAAACGCTGAGACTTAAGGAAACTGCAGATGAATTTACAGGCGGAATTATAGAAGTTTGTGAAGGCCAGAGCTTTGACAAAGAATTTGAAGAAAGAGACAATGTAACGCTTGATGAATATATGATGATGATAAATAAGAAGACAGCAAAGATGCTTGAGATCTCTGCTGCCATTGGCGCTTTGACCGGTAATGCAGATAAAGATCTTCTGAATAATCTGAAGAAGTTTGCAATGAATACCGGACTTGCGTTTCAGATACAGGATGATCTCCTTGACATTACGGCGGATGAATCGGAATTAGGGAAAAAAATCGGAGGGGATATTCTTGAAAGAAAAAAAACATTCCTTCTGATTAAAGCAACTGAGACTGTAAGCGGTGCGGACAGAAATTTAATTATGGATATTATTAACAGACCTGACCTGAATATTTCCGATGAAATTATTTTACAGGTTAAGGATATATATATTAAACAGGGAATTACGGAAGCTGCAAGATCTGAAATCGAAATATTTACAAACAAAGCTGATGATTATCTCAGTAATATTAAAAATAATTCTTCCGTAGATAGACTAAAATGGTTTTCCGCAATGCTGATGGAGCGAAAGTTCTGATTTGCTTTCACAGCACTTAACAATTATTATACCTCATACTATTTTTAATGATCATAAAAGAAGTTACTATTGTCAATAAAGCGGGAATGCATACACGTCCTGCATCAACAATAGTCAAGATCGCAGCCAAATACAAAGCGGATTTCTTTATCTCGAGAAACAACTTTGAAGTTAACGGTAAAAGCATAATCGGAGTAATGACGCTTGCCGCAGAGCAGGGATCATCACTAACTCTGAGATTTGACGGGGAGGATGAAGAGGAATTTTCAAAAGAGATGATTGGATTTTTTGAAGATGGGTTCGGGGAAATAAAATGAATGAACAGATAAATAAAATCAGAGATTCGATTTTTAAGACGTCATCATTTAAAAAAATTCCTGAAGTGATGAGTAAGCTTTCCGGAAAAGTATTATTTAAAGGCGTCCACGGCTCATTAATATCATTTGTGATCAATTATCTTTACAGTAATTTCAGCAGGAAGATTATTTTTGTTACTCATGACCCTGAACGACTTGCAAAAGTAAAGGATGACACTGAATTTATACTGAATACCGGAAACATCACTGCATATTCCGGGCAGTCTGCTGACAGCGATCCGGTTTCAAATCTGTTAATGAATCTCACCGGCAATGATGAGTTCATAATTTTTCTGAATCATAAAGGTCTGGAAGACAGAACAATTTCAAAAGAAATATTTCTTACTTCAATAACGGAGATCAAAGCGGGAGATCAATACAGTTTTAATAAATTTAAAGACCTTCTCATAGAATACAAATATGAGAAAAAAGATTTTGTAGAAACTGAAGGTGATTTTTCAGTAAGAGGAGGGATTGTTGATATATTTTCTGAGAGCAATGAAACTCCCGTCAGACTGGAATTTTTTGGAGATAAGATTGAGTCTATCAGAGAATTTGATCTGAATTCGCAAAGATCGGTCCGCGATATAAATTCAGTTAAAATAGGAATGAATCTTTCCGCAGATGAAGAATCGGAAAATCTTATGACAGAAAATATAACTGATTATTTCCCTGAAGACGCTCTGATAATAATTGATGAACCTGAGATCACTCTGAATGAAATTAAGGATGATAAAATTATTTCATTAATAAACAGGCATAAGCAAATTCAAATTACTTCCATCACTGTGACTGAATCACCGGATAATTCAGATGAAAGTGAAATTAATTTCAGATCAAAGCAGCAGCCGGATTTTCATTCAAATTTAAAAATGCTTTATCAGAATCTGTGTCAGAATATAGAAAAAGGTTACAGGACGTTTATTATGACTTCAGATGAAAGACAGGCGGAAAGAATCAAGGAACTCATTGAGGATTTTGAAGACGATTCGGTTTTGGAGCAGGATAATATTATTCATAATGATGAAACAGAAGTATCCGGAGACGAGATAAATGATACAAAAAATATTTCGATAAAAAATAAGTTCACCGTAATACCTGAATCATTTCACTTCGGATTTGTATTTGAAGAAGCGGCAATACTTATATATACCGAGCATCAGATTTTCGGAAGATATTTCCGTCAGATAAAAAAGAGAAAGCAGAAGTTCAAAGGACTTACATTCAGCGAGTTAAAGGAATTAACATACGGTGATTATATAGTGCACCGTGACTTTGGCATCGGCGTTTATTCAGGTTTAAAGAAAATTACTGTAGGAAACAGCAATCAGGAAGTAGCGGTTCTTTCATATCACGGAAACGACAAACTCTTTCTGAATCTGAATCACATTAATCTGATAAAAAAATATTCCGGATCGGAAGGTCATGTACCGGTGCTGACAAAACTCGGCGGAGGTGACTGGGACAAGCTTAAGGCAAGAACCAAGAAACAGGTAAAGGATATCGCAAGAGATCTTATACTTTTGTATGCGAAAAGAAAATCCGAGACAGGATATAAATTTTCAGGTGACACTCACTGGCAGAAGGAGCTTGAAGCGAATTTTATGTATGAAGACACTCCTGATCAGTACAGCGCGACATTAGATACAAAAACTGACATGGAATCCGAGAATCCGATGGACAGACTTATCTGCGGGGATGTAGGTTTTGGTAAGACGGAAGTAGCTGTCAGGGCAGCGTTTAAAGCCGTACTTGAAAACAAACAGGTTGCAGTGCTGGTGCCGACGACTATACTTGCCGTGCAGCATTACAATACATTCAGGGACAGACTGGCGTCGTTTGCAGTGGATGTGGAAAACATATCACGTCTTAAATCCGGCAGGGAGCAGAAAGAAATTCTTAAGAAGCTGGAAGAGGGAAAACTGAATATTCTTATCGGCACGCACAGAATTCTTTCAAAAGATATTATATTCAAAGACCTTGGGTTACTAATAATAGATGAGGAGCAGAGATTCGGAGTGAAGGCAAAGGAAAAGCTGCGGAGCATTAAACCGAATGTTGATACGCTGACACTGACTGCAACACCGATACCGCGTACTCTGAATTTTTCACTTCTCGGCGCAAGAGATCTTTCAATTATCAACACGCCGCCGAAGAACAGAAAACCCATCATTACGGAAATAATCAAACTTGACTGGAAAATTATTTCAGGTATAATAAGAAATGAACTGAACCGAAACGGTCAGGTTTATTTTGTAAATGACAAAATAAAAAATCTTTTTCAGCTGGGGGATTTAATAAAGACATATGTACCGGAAGCAAAGACAGGAATTGCTCACGGACAGATGGAAGGGAAAGAGCTTGAAGAGATCGTTGTGAAATTCATTGAGAAAAAACTGAATGTATTGCTATGCACGAAAATCATAGAATCGGGACTGGACATTCCGAATGTTAATACTATAATAATAAATAATGCTGATAAATTCGGACTGGCAGAACTGTATCAGCTAAGGGGAAGAGTGGGGCGAAGCGACATTCAGGCATATTCTTACCTTATAGTACCGCCTGAAGGTAAGCTGACGAAGACAGCCATAAAGCGTCTTCAGGCGATTGAAGAATTCACGGATCTCGGTTCGGGATTCAATCTGGCAATGCGTGATATGGAGATCAGAGGCGTAGGTAATTTACTGGGGAAAGCTCAGAGCGGTTTTGTGCAGGACATGGGATTTGACATGTATATAAGTACAATTGAAGAAGCTGTCCTTGAGTTAAAGGAAAATGAATTCAAAGATCTGTTTAGGAATGAAGCTTCCCTTAAAAAAATAAATGAAAGTATTGAGAAAAAGCTCGAAGATAAGCAGACAATAATCGAAAGTGATGTAAACGCATTGATCCCGAATGTTTTTATTGAAAATGATACTGAAAGACTGAACATTTACAGAAGATTATATGAAATAAATGATCATGAGGAACTTCGTAAAATAAGCATTGAGTTAAAGGACAGATTCGGAGAGTATCTTGATGATGTAGAGAATCTGATAAAAATAATAGATCTGAAAATATCGGCAACAAAACTTGGGCTGGAAAAAATTGAGATAAGGGATAAAAAATTATACATACATTTCCCGGTAGAAAAGGAACATCCGGTATTCGAAAGCGAATTCTATAAAAACCTGATTGAGAAAATATCCGGTGACAGGGAAAGAAGTTTTAACATTTCTCCTGTCAGGGATAAACTTATAATTGAAAAAATATTTAAAGTAACTGATGACAGAAACAGATTAAAAGAATCCGCTGAAGTATTGAAGAATATTTAGAAAATATTTCTATATACTCTGTTTTATTCATGTCACTTTTTTTAAATTCAAATAAATTTTAATATTCATATTATGGCAAACACAAAAATAAACTGTCCGAACTGCGGCGTAGATATAGACGTTGATGAAGTATTCAAGCAAAAAGCTGAAGAAGATATAAGAAAGAGTTACGATGAGAAATTAAGCAAACAGGTGGGAATATTAAATAAGAAGAAAGAAGAAGTAGATGCTGAAAAGCTCAGGATAAAAAAATTAATTGAAGAACAGGACGATATAATACGCACAAAGCTTATTGAGGAAAGAGAAAAGGTAAAAAAGGAAGCGGAGTTTACGGCAAAAAGAGAGCTCGAATTTGAACTGATAAAGCTGAAACAGGACATTGACGCTAAGTCAAAGGAAAACAGGCAGTATAAACTGAAAGAAGTCGATGTACTGAATAAGGAAAAGGAACTAAAGGAAAAAGAAGAGCAGATGAAACTTGACATGAAAAGAAAAATGCTTCAGATGGAATCCGAGATTCAGGAGAAAGCGGTTAAAGCTGAACAGGAAAGAAACGAGATAAGAATGATGGAATATGACAGACAGCTTGAGGAGCAGAAAAAGCAGCTTAACGAGATGAAGAAAAAAGAAGTTGAATTTATAAACAAGGAGCAGGAGCTGAGGGACAGAGAGGAACAGCTAAAGCTGGATATGGAAAAGCAAATGATCGACAAATCAAAAATGATAGAAGAGAAAATCATTAAAAGAGAACAGGAAAAAAGCGAGATCAGGAAACAGGAGTATGAAAAATTACTGGAAGAACAGAAGAATGAACTTTCTGAGATGAAGAAAAAAGAAATTGATTTTAAAAACAAAGAGCAGGAGTTAAGAAAAAAGGAAGAACAGCTTAAGCTTGATATGGAAAGACAACTGGCGGAAAGTTTAAATGCTATCGAAGAGAAAACCATCAGAAGGGAACAGGAAAAGAACGAGCTTAAGAACAGGGAATACGAGAAGCAGCTTGAAGATCAGAAAAAAATGATTGATGAACTGAAGAAAAAGTCAGAGCAGGGATCACTGCAGCTGCAGGGTGAGATACAGGAACTTGCTATTGAAGATTTTCTCAGGAACGCATTTCCGTTTGACAAAATAACTGAAGTAAAAAAGGGAGAGAAAGGTGCTGATGCAATCCAGACTGTAATAAATAATTTTCAGCAGGAATGCGGAAAAATTATTTACGAAAGCAAGCGGACAAAGGCATTCAGTGACAACTGGATAGTCAAGCTTAAGGAAGATCAGATTAAACAACAGGCAGATATTGCCGTGATAGTAACCGAAACTATGCCAAAGGATCTTGACAGATTCGGACAAAAGCACGGAGTCTGGATTTGTAACTTCAGTGAAGTAAAAAGTTTATCTCTTGTCTTAAGAGAAATGCTTTTAAGGACACACACAGTAAAGACAGTGAATGAGAACAGAGGAGATAAAATGGAAATGCTATACAGTTATCTGACGAGCAGTGAATTCAGACAGCAGGTGGAGTCAATTGTGGAGGGATTTACCTCTATGCAGAATGATCTAAATAAAGAGAAGATAGCGATGGAGAAAATCTGGAGCTCGAGAGAAAAGCAAATCAGAAAAGTGCTGATTAATACTTCTTCAATGTTTGGTTCAATAAAAGGATTGGCCGGAAGTTCTATACAGGAAATAAAAGCGCTTGAAATGCCTGAGGATGAATAAAAAAATCCGCACTCATTTTATTTATAAGTCTTAAAATGAATGCGGAAAATCAGGAAAAAATTAATCAGATAAAACTAAAACGAATATCCTGCTCCAATGAAAAATCTGTATTCATTTTGCGGCTGGGTACCGTTAAGATTTTGAGAAAAAGGATACTGGAAAGTCAGCTCCAGCGAATAATTGCTCAGATAAAAATCTATGCCTCCGGTACCGAAAAAAGCCCATCCGCCGCTGTCTTTAACGTCAACACCGTTTTGCTTGTCATTTTTTGCATTTTCATAATATACTCCTGCATGGGGAAGCATTGTAAATTGATCTGATGGCATTACTTCATAAAAAAGAGATGAAGTAATATTGAACAAATTTGCAAATCTGTAATCATTTTTGTTTTCACCGTTAAGACTGTAAAGCACATCCATATTAAATCCGATTCCGGGATCTACAAATTTCGCAAGATAGTTACCGGTCAAGAGTATATCAAAACTTCCTGTACCCGGCTGAAAATGCGGATCGACAACTCCGAATACAAAAGATTTATTATAAACGCCTGTTGGTAATTTCATGCCTCCTCCGAGAAAGATCCTTTGCCAGAATGAAGTATGTCTTTCGATACTGGAATTATACAACTGATACTGCAGAAATACTTTCATATCACCAAATCCGTTAAGTTTTTTTCCGTTTATATCATTGGAGGAGAAAGGAATATTAAACATCAGCTTTAGCTTCGGAGAAAAATAATATCTGCCGTAGAGTTCTATGTTATTATAGTATTCAGTTGATGAAGTACCGTCATGACCTTCGTGATCAAGATTAGGGTCATTTACTTCATTTGCATCAGCAAAATATTTGAATGAGCTGTATCTAATACCGATCATATTATTGCTGAAGTTAGGATCGATACCCATAAAGCATCCGCAAAGATCACAGGAGGTTTCCTGATTATCATTAATATCCGAAAGGCTTTTTGGATAGGCAAGATGATCATTGCTGCATAAATTTTCAGCATATACATTTTGATTAATTAAAACAGCCGAGAATAAAATTAAGAGTATTTTCATAATTTAAATTAATTATTTACTTCAAAATTAGTATCATACCAAACAGAATTTCTGATAATTTTCAGATTGATACGCCATGTTCCGTTTTGGTCGAGATTGATTCTTCCTTTATAATGTCCGAGTGAAGTATGAACCGGATTAACATTTCCTGTAGGATAATTATTATTTGTTAAATTCTGAGTATTCATTTCAATGGAACAAGAACCGTCATACGGATAAATTTCTGGTTCATTTTTATGAATAGTAAATTCAAAGTCATTCATTCCAACAGCAGGAGTTTTGGGCAGCACATACGATACATATAGCTTTGTGCTGTCAGGCATTGTAAAAGATTTAAATTTACCCGGATTATCGAGAATCCTTGGAATAGCAAACTGGACTTCCCCTTCCGGTTCACCAGTAGCAAAATGATTATGAACTCTGAAAGTAAATCTCCAGTGAAGATCTCCGTTTGGAAATGCCTGAGTCAGAACTATAGCCCCGGGAAATTTACCCTCAACTGCATTTTCACCGGGGTTCTCAACGGGAGCGGAATGACCGTGATTAACAGGCAGAATATCAATATGTGAATTTGTGATAAGAGTATTTGTAGCCGAATCATATAAAACCAGATATACTTTATTATAACCAAGCCTTAAAGAATCTTCAGCATAAAATGAGATTATAGCTGCAGCTCCCGGGACATAACCGGAATCCATTTTGACCAGATTTTGAACAACAGGAGGAGCGGGCGGCGCAGTGACAGAATCGTCACTGCATGAATAAAAAAAACTTATTATAAATATCAATAAAGCAACAGAAGAAATTAATCTTATTTTCATTTTAAGAATTTTTTTTAATTTATGAATAATCAGAATTCAGGTTAAAGAAGATTTATCTGAATTAACTGAAAAAAAATGAGTAATGTAAAATAAGATTATGATCTGGGAGGAATTTCCGACTCCAGCGGAAATCCGGAAGAGGTATTTTGAATAAAAAGACTTAAAGGATCGGCAGCTTTTAAAGGAGTCAGCACAAAAGCCGCACCGTTAACAAGGAATTCAGAGATCTTTAATTTGATCTCACCGGAATTTGCAGTACCGTGTGAGTTTTTAGTATCTCCTTCGTTTATTTTTTTATCAATAAAACACTTTGCTTCGCAGCAGACCTTTTTTTTCTCACAAACTGTTTCTGTCAGTTCCGATTTATTTAATAAGTAAAGGGAAAAATATACACTGACAAAATTTATATGAAAAAATATCATCAGTATAAGAGTATAGCAGACAGTATTTTTTAGAGCTTTATTCAAAAGGCGCTGAAAAGTTTTACGGAAACTCAGGATATTTAAATTTTAAAACAAGTCATTTTTGGGATTTATCCTTTTTAATGAAATCAACTGAAACGGAATTGATGCAATATCTTTTTCCGTTTTGATCAGGTCCGTCATCGAATACATGTCCGAGATGCGCGTCGCACTTTGCGCATCTTACCTCCGTTCTGACCATGCCGTGACTTGTATCTTCAATATAAACAACTGAATCATTGTTTACGGGATGAGTATAACTGGGCCATCCGCAGCCGGAATCAAACTTTGACACGGAATCAAAAAGCGGATTACCGCAGCAGATACAGTTATAAATTCCGTTTTCATCAAGAAGATAATACTTACCGGTAAACGGTCTTTCGGTTCCTCTTTCTCTTGTTACATGATACTCCTCGGGAGTTAGAATTTTTTTCCATTCCTCGTCAGACTTAAAAATTTTTTGTGACATATATAATGAGTTATAATTGTTTGATTGATAATTTATGATATAAAATATAATTTAAAAATATAAATTTAAATTTTCATTTGGCAAGGGAAAATAAAGACACTGAAACCGGCAAGGACAAACTTTCATACTCTGTTTACAATGACCGTACATTTGCTGAAAGTTATTCAAATAAAATTGAATATAATTCTCACAACGCATTATATGAGAGACCGGCAGTAAGATCTTTGCTTGGCGACATCACAGGAAAGAAAATACTGGACGCAGGCTGCGGTCCCGGCGTGCTCAGTTCTGAACTTATAGATAACGGCGCGATAATAACAGCAGCAGATTACAGTCCGGAGATGATCAGACTTACAAAAGAAAGGACAGATAATAAGGCACGAGCACTTGAATTAAATTTAAACATGCCAATGGAAGCACTTGAAGATGAAGAGTTTGATATAATTGTTTCATCCCTTACGATTCACTACTTAAAAGATCTCACGCTTTTTTTCAGCGAGTGTAACAGAGTTTTAAGAAAAGACGGCATAATGGTGTTTTCTACTCATCATCCGTTTATGGATTTTTCTTTTCATTCTGACGGAAATTATTTTGAGACTGAACTAAAAAAGGATGAATGGCCATCATATAATATCAGCATGGAATTTTACAGAAGACCGTTAAGTGAAATATTCAGCATTGTCAGACAAGCAGAATTTACAGTTGATAAGATAATTGAGCCGCTGCCTGCGCAAAAATGCAAAGAGAAATATCCGGATGCATACGAAGTTCTTTCAAAAAAACCTTGGTTTATAATTTTCAAATTAAAAAAATAGCTGAAAAATGAGAGCTGGATATTTACAGTTCAGACCGGTATTCGGAGATCCTGAAGCAAACATTAAAAAGATCAGGAAGCTGATCGGCAAAAAAAAATTCGATCTATTGGTGCTGCCTGAACTTGCAAATTCCGGATATTTATTTTCCAACAAAAACGAACTGAAAGAATTATCCGAAGAAATTCCCCGCGGGAAATTCTGCAGCGCGTTAACCGAAATATGTAATAAAAGCAACGGACACATTATATCAGGAATATGCGAAAGGTCAGGAAATAAATTTTACAACTCTTCAGTATTAGTGTATCCGGACGGAAAAATAATCACTTACAGAAAGTTACATTTGTTTAACACTGAGAAGAAGTGGTTTTCAAAAGGAAATCTGCCGTTAAAAGTAAACGAGATCAGGCTGCAAAATTCCGAAAGAGTTAAGACAGGTATGATGATCTGTTTTGACTGGATATTTCCGGAGACGGCGCGGACATTAGCTTTGCAGGGGGCTCAGATCATCTGTCATCCTTCAAATTTGGTTATGCAGTATTGTCAAAGAGCGATGTTTGCAAGAGCTCTGGAAAATCATGTGTTTACAATTACTGCAAACCGAACAGGTAAAGATGTAAAGAGCGACGGAGAAATTTCTTTTACCGGTCAGAGTGTGATACTTTCTCCGAAGGGAAATTATCTGTCTAAAGGACCGAAGAACCGGGATGAATGTGTGATATTAAATATTAATCCGTCAGATGCATTGAATAAAAATATCAACTCGAAGAATAATCTTTATTCCGACCGAAGAAAAGATTTTTACGGAATTAATTAATTATCAAAAATTAAATCCTGAATCAGTTTATTAATTGAAAGATTTAATACTATTACACGGTGCGATAGGTTCATCTAAACAGCTTGAGAATATTGCCGAAACACTGAAAAACGATTATCGAATCACTCTTCTGAATTTTTCCGGTCACGGCGGAAAGAAAATACCTGAAGAAAAATTCAGCATAGAGATGTTTGCAGATGATGTGCTGTATTTGCTTGATAAGAGCCGAAAAGACAACGCTGATATTTTCGGATACAGTATGGGCGGATATGCAGCTCTGTATATTGCGAGACATTATCCGGGAAAGCTTAACAGGGTATTCACTCTCGGAACAAAATTCAACTGGAATCCTGAGATTTCACAAAAGGAGATCAGGATGCTGAATCCTGAAAAGATAGAAGAGAAGCTGCCGGAGTTTGCTGATGAGTTAAAAGAAAGACATTCACCTGAAGACTGGAAAATTGTATTAAGTAAAACATCAGAAATGATGACAGACCTCGGAAACAAGAATACATTATCGGATGAAGATTTTAGACTAATAGACAATGAAGTAATGATCACCGTCGGAGATTCGGATAAAATGGTTTCTTCGGAAGAAAGCAAACATGTTTCTGAATTACTGATAAACGGCCGCTTTATGCTGCTGCCGGATACCCTGCATCCCATAGAGAAAGTTTCAGTTGAATTGATTACAAATGCATTTAGAAATTTTTTTAAATAATGTGAAATGGAAATAATTGTTGACAGTGATATAAGATTAGAAACCGTGAAAGAAATTCACGCTGATGAGATTTTTAATTTAACGGAAAGAAACAGGGAGTATCTCAAAAAATGGCTGCCATGGGTGAAATATACCAAATCAAGAAAAGACACTTTAAATTTTTTAGAGGAATCAATTGAGAGAATGAAAAGCAAAACCGGTTTACAGACAACAATATTTTACAAAGGCAAAACCGCAGGATTAATCGGACTTGTTGAGATCAGCTATTTAAGAAATCAAACGGAAATCGGATACTGGCTCGGTGAGGAATTTACGGGAAAGGGAATTATGACAAAGTCTTGCGGGGCGTTAACAGATTATACATTTTTGAATACTGTTTTAAAAAGGATAAATATATTATGTGATATTAATAATGAGAAGAGCCGGATGATACCGGAAAGACTTGGGTATTACAATCAGGGAATACTTGAAAGAGACGGTATAGTTAACGGTGAATTCGTTGCACATTATCATTTTGTGATGTGGAGAGACAAATGGAGGAAAAGAAAAAATTAAAGTAAACAGATAAATTTCAGAGTGAGATAGTTACATATACTCAAGCTTGACATCATCCGTCAACGGATGCGACTGGCATGTAAGAATATATCCGTCTTCAATTTCAGAATCCGAGAGACCTTCGCGTTCATCCATTTTCACTTTACCTGAATAAATCTTAGCCCGGCAGGTCGAGCATATCCCGCTGCGGCAGGAAAAAGGCGGATTCAGATCAGCATCAAGAGCAGCGTCGAGAATAACTTTTCCTGAAGGAACAAGTACATCATGTTCATTTCCGTCAAGTATAATTCTGATTTTTTTATCCTCATAATTTCTAGGAATACCTTCTCTGTCAGAATAATCAGCAGCAGGAGCTTTAAAATATTCTATATGAATTTTCTCATCCGGAATATTTTTATTTTCCAAAAAAGTTCTTACTAACTTCATCATATCCGCAGGTCCGCAGATAAAAAATTCTTTAGTGTTAAAAATCATATTTTCCGGTTTACTGAAAATTGATTCAAGATCGACTAAATTCATGATACCTTTAAATCCTATCCAACCGGAATCATAAACCGTCAGTGAATAATTAAGACTAAACCGGTTGCTATATTTTAAATGCAGTAAATCGAGTTCATCCTTAAACATAATACTCTGCATCGTGTTATTTCCGTAATATAGTACGACCCTGCTTTCAGGTTCGTTGAATAAAACTGATTTCAAAATAGAGAAGACCGGTGTAATGCCGCTTCCGCCGGCGACAAGAAAATATAGTTTTTTATTCAACGGATGAATTTCCGTAATAAAATTTCCCTGAGGTGGATAAGAATAAATTGTATCGCCTTCATTAACCGAATGAAAGAGATAAGATGAAGCAATTCCGTCTTTAACTATTTTGCAGGCTATTGAATAATCAGAATCAGCATATGGGGAAGAACACAGGGAATACTCACGATAGTAATCTTTGCCGTTTATGTTTAATTTTATTGAAAGGTACTGACCGGGATGGTATGAGAAAACCGGTTTGAGTTCGCCGGGTATACAGAGAGAAATTTTGACAGCTTCGGGAGTAAGGAATGATTTGTGAGATACTTTTATCGGGTAGAGTTTAAGGGACATCTGTAGTTATTTGCTAAACCTGTCAGGTTTTGCAAAGTTTATTTTTAAATTAAAAGTCTGATTATCAAAACCTGACAGGTTTTGCTTCCGCTACATAAACCCAAGCTCGAGTCTGGCGACTTCACTCATCATATTCTGATTCCAGGGAGGATCAAATGTAAGCTGAACCTTACAGTCTTTTACCATAGGATGCTCACGTACTTTTTGCTCAATCTCTCCCGGTAAAATTCCGGCAACAGGACAGGCCGGTGAAGTCAGCGTCATTACAATCATAACATCTCCGTTAGTTGCTGGTATAATTTCGTATATTAATCCCAGCTCCCATACATCCACAGGTATTTCAGGATCGTAACAGGTTTTTAATACTTTAATAACTTCTTCTTTAATTGTTTCTGTATTTATATTTCCATTTCCTGTGTTTTCTGAAGTCTGAATATTTTCTGATGATGATTCTTTTATCATATCCTGTTCAGGGTTTTCAATTTTATTTGAAGAACTGATCTCAGGTGTTTCCGAAGTAATCTTTTTACCGGTAGCTTCAGCACCGGATCTATTTTTATCTTCAGATTTTTCTTCTTTTGAAAAAAGACTTTTTATTTTAGTTAACATTTTCTCCGGAATATTTTAAAGCAAAATTTTTCATTTTATTTATCATAGCGTTTAAACCGTTTGCTCTGTTAGGCGACAAGTGCTCTTTCAGTCCGATTTTATTAATAAAATCCATATCGGCATTTAATATATCTTCAGGTTTATTTCCAGACAGGACTTCTATCAACAGTGAAATTATACCTTTCGTAATTACTGCATCACTGTCAGCTTTATAATATAGCAGACCGTCTTTCAATTCAGCATTGAGCCATACTTTCGACTGGCAGCCTTTTACTTCATATGATTCATTCCTATACGTTTCATCTATCAGCGGAAGTTTCTTTCCAAGCTCGATAATGTATTCATACTTACTCATCCAATCGTCAAACAAACTAAAATCATCTGTAATCTGATCTTCTTTCTGTCTGATGGTTTTTGTTTCTGTCATAATAACATTGACTTAACTTTTCTTATGCCTGCTGCAAGTCTGTCAATTTCTTCAAAAGTATTATAAAAGGCAAATGAAGCTCTGACAGTACCCGGCAGTTTGAATCTTTGTTCGATCAGCGGCTGTGTACAGTGAAATCCCGTTCTGACTGCAATACCGAAGTTGTCAAGAATCGAACCCGTGTCATATGGATGAATCCCGTTAATTATAAAAGAAATAAGACTTGTTTTGTTTTCAGCGGTACCGATAATTCTGATGTCTCCAATCTCACTGAATAATTTATTCGCATGTGCAAGCAATTCCATTTCACGATTATGAATATTTTCATGACCAAGTCTTTCCATGAAATCAACTGCAGTTCCCAGTACAATTGCTCCGGCAATATTCGGAGTGCCTGCTTCAAATTTATAAGGCAGTACATTAAAAACAGTATTATCATAAGTAACTGATTTAATCATTTCGCCTCCGAACTGATAAGGCGGCATAGATTCCAAATGTTTTTCCTTTCCGTATAAAATCCCGATACCTGTCGGACCATACATCTTGTGTCCTGAAAACGCAAGAAAATCGCAGTCAAGTGTACTGACATCAATCTTCATATGAGGAGCGGCCTGCGCAGCGTCTACTAATACAGGTATGTTAAATGAATGAGCTATCTCAATGATTTCGCTTATAGGATTAACTGTACCGAGAGAATTGGATACATACACTACCGAAATCAGTTTTGTCTTTTCATTTATCATTGTTCTGAATTCATCCATCATCAGTTCGCCTTTATCATTAACCGGAATATATTTCAGCTTAGCTCTTCTGCTTTCGCACAGATTCTGCCATGGAACAAGATTAGAATGATGTTCCATTTCTGAAATAATAACTTCATCACCTTCACCGACTACATTAGTTCCGAATGATGAAGCGACAAGAT
Source organism: Candidatus Tepidiaquacellales bacterium UBA2330 (assembly GCA_002344965.1). Classification (GTDB taxonomy): domain Bacteria; phylum Bacteroidota; class Ignavibacteria; order Tepidaquicellales; family Tepidaquicellaceae; genus UBA2330. Next base: position 40,621 of record DDUU01000049.1, read on the forward strand.
TAATACCGTCTGTTGTTCCTTTTGTAAAAACTATTTCACCGGAGCTCTGAGCGTTAATAAATCTGCGGACTTTTTCACGGGAATTTTCATAAGCTTCGGTAGCTTCCTCGCTTAATGTATGGATACCTCTGTGAACATTACTGTTTATAGTTTCATAATATTCACTGATTGCATTAATTACAGAGAGAGGTTTCTGTGAAGTAGCTGCATTGTCAAAATATGCGATCGGCTGACCGGAGATCTTTCGCAAAAGGATGGGAAACTCTTCACGAATTTTAGTAATGTCGATTGATTCAATATTGGAAGTGTGCGCATCCAAATTTTACTTTAATAAATTCTTTAATTTTAAATCCATCTTTTCCTCTATAATGTTTTTAAATTCATCGATCTTAATACTATCAATTACATCACTTGCAAATGCTTTCAGCAAAAGTGATTTGGCATCTTTATCCCCTATTCCTCTTGATTTGATATAAAACATTTCATCTTGATTGAGCTGACCCGAAGTTGCGCCGTGACTGCATTTCACATCATCAGCGAAAATTTCAAGCTGCGGTTTTGAATAAATTGTCGCATCGTCGGAAAGAAGTATGTTGCCGTTTGACTGATATGCGTTTGTTTTCTGAGCATCCTCCCTGACCATAATTTTTCCGTTAAAAACTCCTGTGGCATTATCTCCGATTATTCCTTTGTACAATTCATTACTGTAACAATTCGGCATTTTGTGATCTGCGAGAGTATGATTATCAACATGCTGCTTGCCGGAAAGAAGATACAATCCGAAAAAATGAGATTCGGTGTTAGTTCCGTCGAAGACAGAATTCAGATCGTTTCTGATAATAGAACCGCCCCAGGAAATAGTTGTATTGGAATAATGACTGTCCTGCTCCTGATGAATCTGCGTCATTCCGACATGAAAAGATCTCTCATCTTCATTCTGAATTTTATAATGTTCAGTATGAGAATTTTTTCCGCAAAAGATCTCTGTTACCATATTGGTAAAACAAAAATTATCACCTGCTGAATAATAATCTTCAGCAATATAAATTTTACTTCCTTCTTCAATAACAATTAAATTTCTGGGCTGTGAAAAAACGCTTTTAATTTTGGAATCGCTGATATTAAGAATATGTACCGGCGTATCGAGTTCAGTATTTTTTTTCAGATAAATAAAAGCGCCTTCCGGAGAAAAGGCAGTGTTCAGCGCAGCAAGACTTCTGTTTTTATAATCTGCATATTTCGAATAATGTTTTTCAAAAATTTCCTTATAATTTTTCATACTGTCAGAAATGCTTCCGATAAAAATTTTTTCATTATTGGAAATCACTGAAGACAATTCGCGGCTGTAAATACCGTTAATAAAAACCAGCCGGTTTACATTTCCGTCTGAAAATATATACTTATTTATATCAGCCCGTGTAATACCGGAGACAGATAGATCTGAGCTGAATTCAAAATCATGATTCATTACCGGAGAAAGATTTGTATATTTCCACTCTTCCATTTTTTTAACCGGGAATCCGAGTTTTTCAAAAACGGACATTGCATCAGTTCTCAGATGATTCAAACTTCCGGAAGCGTCTCCGTTAAGTTTGGACTGATAAGCCTGAAATTCATTAATAAGTTTTTTTGTAAGATTCGTTTCGACAGTATTTTCTTTTAATTTATTTTCCATTTTAATAATAGTTTTGACAAATGAATTCAGATATAATCAGACTTCAGCGTTTACTTTTAGTTCATTAATAAAATCATATCCGTTTTCTTCCAGTTCGAGAGCGAGTTCCTTTCCGCCTGATCTGACTATTTTACCGTCATACATGACATGCACGAAATCCGGAACTATATAATTCAGCAGTCTCTGATAATGTGTAATAACAATAAATGCATTATTTTTTGATTTCAGTTTATTAACACCGCCGGCTACAATTTTCAGCGCGTCAATATCGAGTCCGGAATCAGTTTCATCGAGAATTGATAATTTCGGCTCAAGCATTGCAAGCTGAAAGATCTCATTTCTTTTTTTCTCACCGCCGGAAAATCCGACATTGACATATCTGCTCAGCATTTCAGGATCTATATTTACAAGCTTTGCTTTTTCTTTCATCATTTTCAGGAACTCCACCGAGCTCATCGGCTCTTGGCCTTTTGATTTTCTGATCTCATTAATTGCCGTTTTCAGAAAATTAACATTTGAAACGCCGGGAATTTCAATCGGATACTGGAACGCAAGAAAGATCCCTTCCCGCGCCCTTTCTTCAGGATCGAGTTCCAGCAGATCTTTTCCGTCATAAATTACTTCACCTTCGGTGACGTCATAACCTTCACGCCCTGTCAGAACTGAAGCGAGAGTACTTTTACCGGAACCGTTTGGTCCCATGATTGCATGCGTCTCTCCGGGATTTACCGTAAGATTTATTCCCTTCAGGATCTGCTTATCGCCTTCTGAAGTTTCTATTTTTGCTTTTAAGTTTTTTATTGTTAACATAGTTTTCATTTTCTGCAAAGTCACTAAGACACAAAATCTTAAATTAACTCTGATTATTTGTTATTAAAAAATTCTATTAATTTTATATAAGAAAATTTCCGGCTTAATTAATTATCCCACGCTTCCTTCAAGGGATATTGCAAGCAGCTTCTGCGCTTCCACAGCAAATTCCATAGGCAGCTGATTCAGCACTTCCTTTGCATATCCGTTTACAATAAGCGCTACTGCATCTTCAGCGGAGATCCCTCTCTGATTGCAATAAAACATAATATCCTCGCCTATTTTTGAAGTAGTGGCTTCATGTTCGACGTGAGCGTTTTTATTTTTTATTTCAAAATAAGGAAAAGTATGAGCGCCGCATCTGTCTCCCATCAGAAGAGAATCACACTGAGAAAAATTTCTTGCATTATCTGCGCGTTTGCTGACCTGTACCAGACCTCTGTAACTGTTCTGACTTTTTCCCGCAGAGATTCCTTTTGAAACAATTCGGCTTTTTGTATTCTTACCGAGGTGCATCATTTTAGTGCCGGTGTCCGCCTGCTGAAAATTATTTGTTAAGGCGACAGAATAAAATTCACCGATGGAATTATCACCTTTAAGTATTACACTCGGATATTTCCATGTAATGGATGAACCTGTTTCCACCTGTGTCCAGGAGATCTTGGAATTATCGCCTGCGCAAATTCCCCTCTTCGTTACAAAATTATATATACCGCCGTTGCCCTCTTTATCGCCCGGATACCAGTTTTGAACAGTGGAATATTTTATTTCAGCGTTTTTCATCGCAATGAGTTCTACTACAGCAGCGTGAAGCTGATTTTCATCACGCATGGGTGCTGTGCATCCTTCGAGATAACTGACATAACTTCCTTCATCAGCGACAATCAATGTTCTCTCAAACTGTCCGGTATTTTCCGCGTTAATTCTGAAATAAGTGGAAAGCTCCATCGGACACCTGACTCCTTTCGGAATGTACACAAATGAACCGTCGGTAAAGACCGCAGAGTTTAATGCCGAGAAGAAATTATCAGATTGCGGGACAACTGATCCAAGATATTTCATCACAAGATCTATATGGTTTTCAACCGCTTCGCTCATTGAGCAGAAAATAATACCAAGTTCACCGAGTTTTTCTTTATAAGTAGTAGCGACTGAAACGCTGTCCATAACTGCATCCACAGCAACTCCTGCAAGCATCATTTGCTCTACAAGAGGAATGCCGAGTTTTTCATAAGTTCTTTTGATTTCCGGATCAAGATCGTCTAAACTGTTTAAAACGTTTTTTTTCTTCGGTGCGGCATAATAGATTATGTCCTGATAATCAATAGGCGGATAGTTTACATTCGGCCATTTAGGTTCTTTCATATTGAGCCATAGCTTATACGCTTTAAGTCTCCATTCGAGAAGGACTTCAGGTTCATTTTTCTTTTTTGAGATCATTCTTATAGTATCTTCGCTAAGACCTTTCGGAGCGAGATCCATTTCGACATCTGTCGTAAAGCCGTATTTATAATCACTCGAAGTTACCTTTTCGAGGATATCAGTTTCTTTTTCCATTATTATTCAGAAAATTCTAAAGAGATGTTTTAATTAGGACTAAATTAGTCTTATATAATTAAAAAATAAAGGCAGATATTAGAATTTAGAGATTTTATATGAAAAATAATCCGGTCAGGAAAAAATCAAGCGTAATATTACAAAGGTATAGACCTTATTTAGTATATTTTTTAATTTCAAGCATGAATTTTTAATTTGAATTTTGCATTAGGAGTGATTAGAATTGTAAAGACAAATTTTCAATTGAAAAATAATCACAAATATTTTATAGTTTCATTTCTCCTGATCTCATTTCTAATGGTTTCGGGCGGTGAGTTTTTTCACCATCACGGATCTGCAGAAACAAATGGTCATGATAATTGCTCTGTCTGTATAATTCATTCGCAAAATACCGGAATTATTGAATCTTCAGAAATTTGTATACTCGAAATACAAAGCGATGAAGTTATAGAATATAATTCTGAATCACATTTTACATCAACGCTAACAACATCAGTTTCAGACCGGGCTCCTCCTAAGTAGTATTCCTTTTTTTAACAATTACATTTCGATTTTTTAATTAAACTCTACAGAAAGGGAGTATTATGCATTTCAATAAGAAAAGCGCTATTGCTGTTTTTATTTTTACTGTATTAACTATTCAGTTTCAAAGCTGCAGCGAAGATGATATAGTAACGCCTCCGTCAGTGCATACTGACGCGGAAGGAATTCTCATCATGAATGAAAGTTTTACAGATACAGTTCTTTATGTTTTCAGAGGACAATTCAAATCCGGATTCGACACCTTGAAAGTTCCGTTCGGTACTATCAGTCCTCATTGGGAGATATTTTTTATAAATAAAGATACAAATAAAATTGATCCACCAGCCGGGGCTGATTATTCACCGGGATTTACAATCGGAAATTCTTCCATCGCTCAGATTTTTCAGGACGATCCCATTAATGAAAAATGGGCGTTTCATCTCAGAGGAATCTCAACAGGAAATACAACACTGGTAATTAAAATAAATCATGCCGGGCATTCGGATTTCACAACACCTCTTATACCTGTTGTAGTAGATCCAAATATAATTGGTGAAGCCGTTGGTATGAAAATTTATTTTGAAGGAAACGGTGAACTTATTTTCAGAGATTCATCCGGCCTAATCAGCGGAACAGGTTTTTCATTAAATACAGGAGATACAACAGAACATGCTGTAGTAAAATTTTTCGATAAATCCGGAAGTTTATTTACTCCGCCTTATCCTCAATATGATATAAACGGAGTTATTGGAAATACAGCAACAGCAGGATTTATAAATGAGGCTCCGTCCGAGCCGTTTGTAATACGAATAAGGGGAATTTCCCCCGGCAATACTAACCTGATTTTAGATCTGATACAGGGAGCAGGTACGATTTATAATTCACGACCTGTACCGGTTAACATTTTACCATAGAGAGCGGGTTAATATTTTGTTTAAATATATTTTAATAATTTTCTTAATTTTTAATCCGGCAATTAAAGCGCAATTGCCGGATTTTACTATCAGCGGAATAGTAATAGATGAAGTGACTTCATTACCTATCGGTAATGTATTAATAGAGGTAAACGGTTCTGTGAATAATTACAAGACTTCCGCTGACGGTAAATTTAATTTTACAGTTTCATCTTCCGGAAATTTGAAAATAGAATTTACAGCAGCCGGATATAAATCATATTCGAAAAAAATTAATACATCAGAAGATACAATTCAGTTTTTACTTATAAGAATGTCTGAGTTTGGATTCAGAACACCATTGATTACAATAACTGATGATCATCCTAAATCCAAATTTGACGATTTGCTGGAATTATCAAATGTACTGAAGGATAAGGAATTACAAAAAGATCTTGGTCAGACCCTTGCAGCGACATTGAAGAATGAAACCGGAATATCGATCCGTTCAATGGGACCCGCACCTTCGAGGCCTGTATTCAGAGGATTAAGCGGAGACAGAGTTATGATAACGGAAGACGGAGTTAAAATTTCAGATCTGTCTTCAACATCTCCGGATCACGCAGTTACCATGGATCCGTTTACTATTGAAAAAATTGAGGTCATCAGGGGACCGAAAGTTTTATTAAAAACACCTGCTACAATCGGCGGTATCATAAATGCAATAAGAAATGAAATTCCCCAGCATCTGACAAATAGAATTAAGCTTCGGCTTGGAAGTTTTTATGAAACAACAAATAAAGGCTATCTTCTGTCAGGAGTTACTGAAATTCCTGTCAGTAATTTCCAATTCCGTCTGGAAGGAAATTACAGAAAAGCAAGTGATATGACAAGTCCTGAGGGTGTATTAAAAAATTCATATATAAACACAATTACTTACAGCGGAGGTTCGAGTTATATATTTGATAAAGGATATACAGGAATTTCCGGAAGACAATATAAAAGCGATTATGGAATTCCCGGAGGATTTGTCGGCTCACATCCGGATGGAGTTGATATTACAATGAAAAGAAACCAGTATAATTTCAAATTCAATTATAATTTTCATGGAAATTTCTGGGATCATATTGACGCTGATTTCAGCCGTGTAAATTACAGACACACGGAATATGAATCAGATGATCTGATTGGCGCAGAATATAAAATAATTAGCAATTTAGGATATGTAAATCTTTTTCATAATGATAACGGGATATTGAAAAAAGGAATTGGCGGCATATCATTTGAGAACAGGGATTTTAATATCGGAGGATTTGTGTTTACACCGCCTTCGACATCAGACAATATTTCATTTTATGTAAATGAGGAATTTAAAAAAACGGGGAGATTTTACTTTGAATTCTCAGGCAGATATAATTACAATTTTATAAAACCAAAGCAGGCAGTAGAACTCTCAAATTTAGATTCAGTATATTCAAGGGTGTTCAACACATTTTCACTTTCAGCGTCTGCGGTTTATGAAATAAATGAAAGAATGAATATTGGGATTAATCTGAGCCGCTCATCAAGAGTGCCGACAATAGAGGAATTATATTCAGACGGACCTCACCTGGCTGCATATTCTTATGAAATCGGTAATCCGGATCTGAAAGACGAGACAGGTATCGGCAGCGAGTTTTTTGCTTATTACAGCGATAAAAGTTTTTACGGAATGCTTACTTTTTTTTACAATGACATGAGAAATTATATAATACCGAGAAACACCGGTGAAATAAATTTTTCAACTTTACTGCCGATATATCAGACAGTAGGAATTGGAGCAAAGCTACTGGGTATTGAAAGTCAGCTGGAATTTAAATTTTTAAATAAATTTTCTTTTGATGCATCTCTGAGTTATACTTACGGAGAAATTAATGAAACGAAATCTCCGTTACCGCAAATACCACCTCTGAAAAGTTTTCTTGAATTTAAATATTCGGGAAATAATTATACAATCGGAATAAATTCGGAGATCGCTTCAGCACAGGAGCGTGTTGATGAATTTGAAGAGCCGACTGCAGGATATATAATATTCGGAGCTTCAGGACAATACACTTTATCATACAGAAGAAGCGTACATAATTTCTCATTAAATTTAGAGAACATAACAAACCGGATTTACAGGAATCATTTATCGAGGATTAAATCTGTGCTGCCTGAGCCGGGATTCGGGTTACGTTTGGTGTATAAATTCCTGTTTTAGCATCTCTGTTGAAATCAGCCGTTACAGCAAAACCTGACAGGTTTTCTTAAATTAAGATTCTGTTTCCAAATTCAATTCAAAACCTGTCAGGTTTTTTATCTACAGCTCTACCTTTCTTTCATATTCCCTAAAATCAGGATATTCCAATCAATTGCTTTTGTAATTTACGGTGTCACTTTACCTATAAAATTTAATCCGTTATTATCTACAAACACTGCATCATCAATATCAGTAATACTGTCTCCGTTTACATCCGTCGGTACATATCCGGTTACAAATGCCGAAGCGTCGTTATCCACCAGACCTCCGTCCGCAATATCAACTGTTCCGTCCTGATTTACATCACCGCTGTATATAGCAAATCTTACCGGCGATGCGTCCACCTGAATCTGATTATTTCCAAACGCTTTGTTCGTTCCTGTAGTAAAATCATAAAGCATTGTATTTCCTGCCGTATATGATATACCCGCATTGCTCCAGGTCTCTATAGAATTTCTGTGCTTCATCTGCAAAAAATATGTCCCGGAGGTTGCCGTATTAAACTGGAATCCGACGTTCAGTGTAATAAAGTTTACAATTTCCTTTGCAGAATCTACGACAGCATAAGGTGGAGATGAATTTCTTAGATATGCTCTGATCGTATCCGCAGAATTCAGTCTGTTTGTAGAAGGATTATAGAATGCTTCCATTGCAATTGTAACTAATGCTGAAACATCTGATGAATCCGCTGTCCATCTTGAAAATGATGATAGACCTGAAAGCGTAATCCTGTTTGCTATAACATTAACTGTTCCGCCCATTTTCTGCCAGGTAGTTCCTGAATTAGTTGACTTAAATAATTTCAAAGACGGTTCAGGATTTCCGTTGAGTTCTGTGTCATCATAATTGTATATTAAAGTTGCATTTAATCCTGTATTAGTCGCAGGAGTAATGTCATAATATCTCTGAATGCTTGTCCCTCCGTTTAGTCCTGACTGAATTGCATGCCCTCTGATAATTTCAGTACTACCCAGACTTACGGAAGTGGTAAGTATTGCGCCGAATCCGGCTACATTCAAAGCAGTCGGTGCACCTAATGTTCTTGTTGTTATCATATGTCCTGAGGTTCCAAACACAACATTCTCAGATGTCTCTGACAAATAACCGTCAGGCGTAAAAGTAATTATTCTGCCGTTAAGATTCAGATCACCCTGAAGCATTGCAAGCGTATCGGAAATTACAATGTTACCCTGCAGCACTGCGCCGGAGGGATTATTAATTTTCAGTCCGACATAAATAATGTTTATGTATGATACATTTTGAATTAGAGTCCCGTTATATTCAATATCAGAACCGGCTGTGATAAATGTTCCGTTCTGGACAATTGGATTTGTTATTGTAAATTTCACAAGTCTGTTTGTTATATCAAAAGTTGCTCCTGCATTTATAATAACGTTTCTGAGCTGATGATTGCTGAGTAAATTAACGACAGCTCCGCTTAATAAATTTACTTCTGCAGAAATAATTCCTGATCCCTGAAGATTATGCGCGCCGCTCTGAAATTCTATATCGCCGCTTCCGGAAATCGTTCCGTTGTTAATGACATTTGCAAATATCATAAGAGTATATACATTAGAATTATTTACGCTTAAAGTTGCACCCACATCTACAGTTACATTCCCGTATAGTCTGGCGTTATAAGGTGAAGATAATTCCGAAGCGGTTGTTGTACCGGTGTTTACATTTAAATTTGCATTAAATGCTGAGCCGGTTCTCGGATTAATTGTTACAGTGTTCTGTGTCCTGATCAAACCTGAGTTTACTACTGTCCCTCCGGTAAGTATTTCTATTGTCCCTGAAGTAAAAGTGGCAGTGAATGAGTTTGCTGAAAATGTTCCTCCGGTTTTTACTGAAAATAATTGTGTTTGTGAAAATGTAACATTATTCAACAGACTTACATTTCCGTTTACGTTGACATTAATGTTTGTTCCTGTCCATGTTCCCGTTCCGGCAACAGTAGAAGTCGAATC
>DDUU01000007.1 GCA_002344965.1 Candidatus Tepidiaquacellales bacterium UBA2330
TCATATTTTTGTCGTGTACTAAGGTAAGTCCGGTTCCTCTCAGAATTCCATTCTAATAGTATTATAATGTGTATTTAAATATCATTACATATTTATAATATTGGAAAAAATAATAATTTGACAAAAAAAGAAATTCCTAAAAAGGAAAAACCAAAAAAAGAAAGACTATGGCTTTATTTAATTGCGGGAATAATTGCAGCAGGAGCGCTTTTAACATATATGAACGAACAAAACCATAAGGATCCTGATTTTCACGAATGGTCCGCTGAAATGGATTCGGTGTTTGTAAAAAACTGCTATGAAAAATATAAACCTCAGGTAAAAGATGACATGATAAAACAGGAAAGCATGAAGAGTTTTTGTAAATGTATGTTATCAAAAATCAAAACCAGGTACAGCGAATCAGAAATGAGTAATGTTACAAATGCAGAAATCAAAGCATGGGATACGGAATGTCGTGAGAAAATTTCAAACCCGAATAATCTGACACAATAAACTCAAACTTTTTTTAAAATGCTTTTAATAGATAACAGTAATATTACAGATCCGTCAATAAATCTGGCGCTTGAGGAATATTGCGTGAGGAATCTGAATATGGAAAACGATTATCTTCTGTTTTATATTAACGAGCCATCCGTTATAATCGGAAAACATCAGAACACAATTGAAGAAATTAATTCTGACTATATCAAATCCAACAATGTGCATGTAATAAGAAGAATTTCAGGGGGAGGCGCAGTATATCACGATCATGGAAACCTGAACTTTAGTTTTATGACAAAACATTCAAACAAAAGCATACATAATTTTAAATTATTTACTGATCCTGTTGTGAAAGTTCTGAAGAAGCTTGGCATAGATGCCGAGCTCAACGGAAGAAACGATATAACAGCTGGCGGCAGAAAGATATCCGGCAACGCTCAGTTTACGGATACAAAATCTATGTTCAGTCACGGTACGCTTCTGTTTGATTCAAATCTTGATGATGTTGTAAAAGCGTTAAACGTACAGACGGATAAAATAGAAAGTAAAGGAATTAAATCCGTCCGCAGCCGCGTAGCCAATATATCTGAGTTTATTGGAAATAAAATGAATATATATGAGTTCAAAGAAATAATTTTGGAATCTATTTTCGGAGGTTCTGATAAAATTGAATTTTACAGACTTACTGAAAAGGATTATGAAGGTGTAAGAAAACTAACTGAAAATAAATACAGGACGTGGGACTGGAATTTCGGCAGGTCTCCGGAATTTAACATTCAGAAAAAAAAGAGATTTGAGTTCGGATTAATAGATGCAAGACTGCATGTGAAGGACGGCAGGATATCGGAATTCAGAATATTCGGTGATTTTCTTGGTCACGGAGAGCTTGAGACGGTTGAGAAAAAAATTATTGGACTAAGATATGAAGAAAAAGAAATTTATGACATACTGTCCGGTACGGATCTTAATCATTACTTAGGTAATATTTCTGCCGGTGAGTTTGCTGAATTTCTAACTGAAGTATAGATTTAAAATTTTTATAAAATTTTTTTAAAAAAATTTAAATTACTGAAACTTTTAAATACTTAACATGTTATGACTATTGCTTGCGCCAGCAAGCTACGTTCTTTCATATTTGTTCTTCCTTTAATTGACCTTCACATAAGATTTTTTTATGTGAAGGTTTTTTTTATGTAAATAATTATAAAACGGATGTTTACTTAATGAAAAGATGGTTTTCCGGGAATTATCCGGTCACTGAAATGAGTTCTTTTGCGCTGCTTAAAGATGATTCTGTGATCGTCTCTCCGCTTAAAAGTTTTGCTACTTCTTCTATTTTTTCACTTTCTGACAAAATTTTAATCAATGCGGAGGTTTCCGTGTCTTTTTCTGATTTACTGACATTAAAATGTCTGTCGCTCATTGCGGCAATCTGAGGCAGGTGAGTTATACAAATGATCTGATGAGAAGAAGCGAGTTTTTTTAGCGTAACTCCGACTTTCCGGGCAATTCTTCCGCTGATACCGGCATCTATTTCATCAAATACAAGAATTCCTATTTTGTCTTTTTCTGATAAGACTGTTTTTATTGCAAGCATAATCCTTGAAATCTCGCCTCCTGAAGCTGATTTTCTAAGAGGCGAAAAATCCAAACCTTTATTTGTCTTAATTAAAAATTCAATTTCGTTTATACCCGCAGCAGTAAGTTCCAAAAATTCTTTTCCTTTTTTAACAGAGAAAAGACCTTGAGAATTTGAAACTGTGTTTTTAATTTCTACCTTAAATTCTGCAGATTCAAGACCTATATCTGATAATAACTTGTTTATATTTTTTTCCAGTTCTTTAGCTTTTTTAACTCTTCCTACTGATATTCTTTCGGCTATTGAAAACAGGTTTTCTCTTTTTTCTGAAATTTCCTTTTCAAGTTTTTCAATTTCGAAGTCGAAGTTTTCCGCAAAAGTAAATTCCCTTTGAATATCCTCGGCCTTTTTAATTAAACCCGGCAGATCAAGTTCATATTTTCTTTTTAGACGGTTAATATCTGATATCCTGTTCCTTAAAAATTCTGTTTTTTGAGGGTCAAAATTCAGCTTACTGCTGTAATCAGACAGAGTAGAAGAGGTTTCTTTTATGATTATATAAGAACTTTCAAGATCTTCAGTTAATTTTTCATAGTTTTTATCAAAGGCAGAAATTCGTTTCAATTCCTTTATCGCTGAACTTATAAGAGATAAAGCATTAATTTCATTTTCATAAAGCGACTGTAGTGAAAAATTCAGCGCTGAAGATATTTCTTCTGAATTTTCCAGTTTATTTAACTCAGTTTCTATCTCAGCATCTTCACCTTCGCTTACATTAATATTATTTATCTCCTTTAATTCATGATCTAAAAATTTTTTTCTGCTGATAATATCATCTTTTTTTGAGATCAGTTCAGAGTAATCCGATATCATATTTTTAAAATCAAAATATTCCTTTTCATAATTAACCATGCTTTTCTGATCGGAAACATAATTATCGAGAATACTCAAATGCGTTTCTTTATTAAGAAGAGACTGATGCTCATTTTGAGAGTGGATATCAATCACTGCGTCACCGAATTTTTTCATATCGGAAATATTAACAGGAGTATCATTTATAAAACATCTGTTTATTCCTTTATTATTTATTTCTCTTCGAAGTATAAGATATCCGGAAAAGTCCTCTTCCGGAAATAATTCATTAAAAAGGTAACTTACGGTTTTGTTTCCGTTAAAATCAAAATGACCTTCCACTATAAGCTTATCGTCACTCTTCTTTATTTTAGAGTGATCAGCTCTTTCACCGAGCAGAAGAGACAGCGCATCTAAAATAATAGACTTTCCTGCGCCTGTTTCTCCTGTTAAAATATTAAGACCTCCGGAAAAATTTATCTCAGCTTCTTTTATTATCAGGTAGTTCCTAATAAATAATTTCTCTATCATTATAAATAATATATAAAAAAGATTAGCAGTAACAGTAGCGGTGTTAATAGTGTCAGTAAATAATGAACCTCAGTATTTCAGCCAAAAAACAGACTGAAAACTTGTTAATAAAAATAGCTTAAATATAAAATATTAACAACTGAAGATAAAAGAGGGAAAAAATTTTTAATTAAATTGTCAGTAATTAAAATTTATTAATAAATTACTGATATGATGCTGACATTAACAGATAAAATATTAAAAGAGATTAAATTTATTTTTAAATAAAATAAGACAGATAAAACGAAGTTAAAATTGCAGGCTAATTTGAAATTAAGATCAGAGATTCTTAAGATGGTCTTTTATTTCAAGAATCTGATTTAAAACGTCTTTGTCTTTTTTAATGAGGTTAGAAATTATATTGTTTGCATAAAGAACGGTTGCATGATCCTTCCCGCCAAAGTTAAGGCCGATGGATTCAAGAGTCAGAGGTGTGAGTTCTTTTGCCAGATGCATTGCTACCTGTCTTGCAAACGCAATTTCCTTTGTTCGCTTCCTGGACAGAATCTGGTTCTCGGATAATTTGTAATAATTTGCAACCGTATAAATAATATTTTCTATTGAAATATTCTTTGCGCGTCTTACGGTTCCCACCACTCTTCCGATCACATTTTCTGCGATCTCCAGGTTGATCTCGCCGTTATATCTTAAAACGCTGTCTGCGATAATTCCAACGATACATCCTTCAATAGTCCGTATGCTGTCTTTAACGTTTGAAGCTATAAAGTGAATAACTTCTTCGGGAGCTTCAATGCCGGCTTCGGTTAATTTTTTCTGAATGATCGCCACCCTCATTTCCCAGTTCGGCACCTGTATGTCGGTTGTTATACCCCACTGAAATCTCGACATAAGTCTTTCCTCCACGCCTTTGATCTGGTTTATGGGTTTATCACTGGAAAATATAATATGCTTTTTGTCGTTGTATAAAGTATTAAAAATCTGATACATAAAATCCTGTGTTTTCTCTTTGCCGCTGAGATACTGAACGTCGTCGAGTATAAGAACATCAAGTGATTTATAAAACGAATCAAGTTTCTTAGTCCCGTTTCTGTTGGAAGAAAAATCGATCCTGTTCTGAGCGATATTATTTGTAAACTGTGTTGTAAAATCCGGAGCGGTAGTATAGTAAACTTTCATTTCCGGATTCTTATTTAAAATTTCATTTCCAATTGCCTGAATAAGGTGAGTCTTTCCAAGGCCGACGCCGCCGTAAACAAAAAACGGATTGTAGGTTTTACCCGGGTTATTGGAAATTGCATAAGCTGCAGCAACTGCAAGCTCGTTACTTTCGCCTTTTATAAAATTTTCGAAGAGATGCTTTTGGTTCAGGTTGCTTGAAAAATTATTATAAGGATCAGAGATTTGCTTATCGGAATTTACGTTTATGCTGTCGAATAAAGATCTGTCTTCTGCGGAATTATTAATTTTAACCGTCTGGTTTTCAGATTCGTTTTCTCCGAAAAGACCATACTGAGAAATTTCGTATTTCAGTTTTCCGTCCGGACCGAGAAGAGATTCTGTGATTGACGAAATAATTTTATTGTATCTGCTTTCTATAAGACTGTAATAATCTTCGCTGGGAACAGAAATAGTGAGCACATTGTCTTTAAAACTTTTAGGAACAATAACAGAAAACCACGTATTAATTTCTCCGGCTTTAAGACTGTCCGAAAGCAGTTCAAGAAATTTTTTCCAAACCAATTCAGTCTTTACAGACTCTTCTGACTGAATTGCTTTTTCGCTTTGTGTATTAGAATCTGCGTTATTATTTTTTTGGGATCCGGCAGCAGAGAATTTTATCACACCTAAGAATATTAAAAATTATTAACAAATCATCGCCGATTAACAAGTTACTTTATATTGTACGGCAGTTTCAAATCGCGAAAATAAGAATATTAACAAAATTACCAATAAAACCGGTAACAGATAAAACCCTTTTAGGTATATAAGTTAAAATGTCGGAGGAAACTTACTAACAATTTTTGTTAATAAGCGGTTAGTCAGGCTTGCCAGCAAACTCCGGAAAAACCCTTTGAAAAAAGTTATTAACAATATGTTAACAGGGTTTTTGTTCTTATTTTCCTTAGTGTATATTAAACAAACTCAAAATTATTTTCAAGTTTGATTTGAAAATATTTTTTAAAAAATTTATAAAAGTTTAATTAGAGTATTGAATAGACAAATAAATAAATTCTTTTTAGCGAATAGTTTTTTTACTTTGACAAATGAATCTGAAGCCCGATGATAAAAATTTCAGCGACACATTTGCTGAAATAGATCTGAAAATTTTCAATAATAATTTTAAAAAAATAAAAGAGTATGCCCGAAGGAAGAACGGTGATACTAAAATTTGTTCGATTGTAAAGGCAAACGCTTACGGTCACGGAATGAACGTAATGGCTGAAGAACTCTCTCGTCAGGGAACTGATTATCTCGGGACAGCGGATTATTCGGAAACAGCAGCGTTAAGAAATTATCTTGACTCTAAAAAACTTAACAGGGTTCCGATACTGTGTCTGGGGTTAATTACGGAAAATAACGAACTGACAGAAAGTTTAGCAGGAAAGAATATAGAATTTTCCGTAGCCGATATCAGTTCGGCGAAAATGCTTGATAATATAGGTAAAAAGTTAAACAGGAAACCGTTAATACACATACAGGTAGACACGGGAATTAACAGAACAGGAATCAAGACTGAAGAAGCTTACAGTGCGGCAGCGGAAATATCAGGATTAAAAAACATTAAAGTAAAAGGAATATACTCTCATTTTGCAACGAGCGAAATACCGGGCAATAAATACTCAGAGCTGCAGTTAAAAAAATTTAAAACAGCAGTTAAAGAAATAGAAGAGAGTATTATGAAGTTTGAGCTAAGGCATATTAGCAACACCGGCGGCATATTAAATTTCAACGACGGATATTTTAACATGGTAAGACCCGGAATTTCTTTATACGGATTTTATCCGGATGAAAAGAAAGTAAAACACAGAATCGGGATTGAGCCGGTAATGACGCTTAAATCTAAAATTAAATTTATAAAGGAGCTGGATAAAGGGGAAAGCATTTCTTACGGCAGAACGTTTTTTACGAACAGGCGCACCCGGATTGCATCTATATCTGCGGGTTACGGAGACGGATATCCGAGAGCATTGAGCAACCGGTCAAAAGTATTTATTAACGGAAAATTTTACAAGACGACAGGCACCGTATGTATGGACTGGATAATGGCAGACATTGGACTTAAAGACAAAATTAAAATAAATGACGAAGCGGAATTATTCGGCAGAAACTATCCGGCGCATAAACTCGCTGCGCTTACCAATACAATTTCTTATGAGATAACATGCAACATTTCATCAAGAGTAAAAAGAATATATAGAAAATAATGCAGGAAAATCTTAAGAAAGATTATTTAACATTTATATTTAAAAGAACAGTTAATGACTTATGGAGACAAAACGTCAGGCAGGAGCATATTTCAGCAATCAGAAAAATAACGGAACGGCTATTGAGTTCGGAAAATCTGCTGAAGGATCTGTATATACTTAATCACATAAAAGGATTTGGAGATACCGGAAAGTATCTTATTTATATTTTAAAGAAACTGGAAGACGATGTAATAACTTTTGATAATCTCACACAGAACGCAAACGATGATACGGAATTTCTCGGGAAAGAACTTATGAAATATATTTCAGACATGAACAATGAGATAACGCAGAGCAATGCTAATTTAAGTTTTAAATTAGATTACGCAGCAGAGGAGAGTGAAAAAACAGAAGAAACAATAGATGTAGAAGCGGAGCTGAAGAAAATTGATGAAAACGGAGCAGCCGAGGGAAGCGAAGGAGAAGAAGACGAGGAGCTGGTAAAGTTCAGACAGAATTATATGGAACTGCTCAGGACGGAGGAAGAGGAAGATAATGCGGCGTTTGAGCTGCCGGAGGAGAGGGTGGAGATTGGAGATGTGATGGGGGTATTACCGGAATTGAATTCCGGTATGTCAGCGCCGGAGCCTGCGGATCCCGAATATGATATTCCAAATTCACCGGAGCTGACACAACATGCCGAAGCCGGCATATCCGCAGATCTATCTACGGATGACACAGACGAAAAGCAGATAAAGCCGCATCCCGAACAAGTGAATATTGCTCCGGCTGATTCCGCAGAAACCGTTTCATCCGTCGCCACTTCCGGTCAGCCGGAATACAATTCCGGCGATACAGCCCATACCAACCCGTTTTCCCAGTCCCCTCACTCAGATTTAAACTACAACGAAAGCGAAGACTCATTTACAATTAAAAAAACTTTCATCGGCAAACCGGAAAATGAAAATAACGAAATCCCCTACCTGCACACAGATAAATCAACCGACAGCAATGAAGAATATAAACTCAACGAGGATATTCAGAATGAACTCAATAATTATGAAAGAGAACTTAAAGAAAAACTCTTAGACAGCAGTATTCATCATTCAGTTGAATCCGGGATCAATGCCGATGAAGATGAAAATCTTAGCCCGGATCAAATTACAAATGAGGAATTTATAAACTTTGAAACTGAAGTTAAATCGCTTAACGGTAAACTGAATTCGGAGTTTGACAGTCTTATTTATATTGTCTCCGCCAAGATAGACAACGAAGAAGAAAGAGCTAATATCATTTCCAACATCACCAACATCAGCGCTGATCTTGAATATGCTTCCAAAGAAATGTCTCTCGAAATTATTTCCAATATCTATCAGGCGATCAGACTTTCATTTGAAAAAATAGCTAACGGAAAATATGATATAACTGAAAGCACTTTAAACCTTTATAAACTGGGACTCACACTGGTTTCAAATCTGATTAAAGGTGAAGACTATTTCGGTTATAAGAATATTCTTAAGTCAATAGAGAATATCAGAAAAGGTCTTATTGAGGAAAACCTGATGAGAGAAGAATATTTAAAGAACAGAGAAATTAAGAAACAGCTTGCTGAAAGGATTAACGAAAAATTTTCCGACGAACTTCAAAAAGAAAAATTAACAAGCCTTAAAAAACTTATTAAGGAAACGGATGAGAATTTTAAAAACCTCTTTAAAATAGAAGGCGAGTTCAGAATATACGAAGCACTGAGAAGTCTTACTTCTGCTTTGACAAATCTTAAAGAGACAGTATTAACCGCTAAGGAACTAAAGTTAGATAAACTGGTTCAGCTTGCTGAAGCCGGATATGTGTTTCTGAAATTTATTCAAAGCTACAGAATAAACCCTGTGTCGGATGAAACTGAAAAAATATACCGCTATATTATTTATAATATGAAAGCGATTATTATAGATAAAGAGGTTGAAGATCTGGACGTGTTTATTTCTTATCTGAACGATCCTGTGAAGATATTCAGCAATATCAAAAAAAACCAATAATCTTATTTTAATAATATGATAAATTATGCCGTAATAATGGCCGGTGGTGTCGGTTCAAGATTCTGGCCAAAAGGAAATTACAAAGTTCCTAAACAATTTCTGAAAATCACTGACGATGACGATACGCTGCTTCAGCTCGCTTACAAAAGACTTGATGATGTCTTTAAGCATACAAATATTTTTGTGGTTACCAACGTGATTTATAAACAGGAAGTTAAAAGACAGCTGCCGAAAATCCCCGATGAAAATATAATCTGCGAACCCGTAGGCAGAAATACCGCGCCATGCATAGGGCTCTCATGCGTATTTATTAACAGATTTCAGCCCAAAGCAAATGTTCTCGTTGTTGCCGCTGATCATCTGATTGATAACGTTGATGAATTCCACAGAGTTATCAAAAGCGGATTGAAATTTGTAAATGATAACGGCGGTATAGTGACTCTCGGCATTCATCCGGATAAACCGGAGACCGGCTACGGATACATTCAGTATGATTCGGATGTTTACGCTGACATTGAAACAGAAAGTCTCAGCAATGTCTCTGTTGAAAGAGTTTTTAAAGTAAAAACATTTGCGGAAAAGCCAAACACGGAAGTCGCAAAAGCTTTTCTTGAAAGCGGAGACTTTCTCTGGAACAGCGGCATGTTCATATTCAGAACCGATACTATGATAGAAGAAATTAAAAACTATATGCCGGAACTTTATGAATCTTTAAACAGACTTTCGGACAATATCCTGTCAACATCTTTTCCGAAAATTCTGGAAGATGAATATTCCAAACTGAAAAGCATATCTATAGATTACGGAGTTATGGAAAAATCCGAAAAAGTTTTTATTATCAGAAGTCACTTCGGATGGAATGACGTAGGCGCGTGGGATGAAGTCTATAACATTAAAGAAAAAGACCCTGATGGAAATGTGAGACAAGGCATGACAATCACACACCATTCTAAAAATTGTCTGATAATCAACGACCTGAAAATAGTTGCAGCTGTCGGAGTGGAAGATCTGCTGATTATTAATACGGAAAACGGACTGCTTATCTGTAAAAAAGGCGAAGCGCAGAAAGTAAAGGATGTAGTCGATTATCTGAGAAGAAAAGGAATGGATCAGTATTTATAAAAATTAATAAAAGTAAACAGTCGTTTTATGAAACTAGCGCATTTAGGAATTGCGGTGAAGTCTCTGGAGGAATCTGTAAAAGTTTTTGAAAAAATATTCGGCGTAACCGCAACCGCAGCTGAATACGTCGGGGAGCAGAAAGTTAATGTCAGAAAATTTCATCTTGAGAACTGCGATATAGAACTGCTCGAAGGTACGGATCCCGAATCACCGATCTCCAGATATATTGAAAAAAAAGGAGAAGGTATTCATCACGTTTCTTTTGAAGTGAATGACATATCAGGATCACTTTTAAAACTTAAAGAAGACGGGATCGGACTAATTAATGAAACCCCCCGAACCGGCGCAGACGATATGCTCATAGCTTTTCTTCACCCGAAATCCGCTAATAATATTCTTATTGAGTTTACCCAGAAAAAAAAATAATTTTTTCATTGCATCAGCAAAGTGAAATTATTCAGCTTTTGATTTGAATAGTATATGGAACACAAAAAAGACAAAATAGAATTTATAGACGATAATGATCTTAATCCGACTCTTAAAGAAAAGTTAAATTCTCTACCCTCTTCCCCGGGAGTATATCAATTCAGGGATAATGCAGGTAAGCTTTTATATATCGGTAAAGCTGCTGTTTTGAAAAACAGAGTTAGGCAGTATTTCCAGTCCAAGCAGGTTTCCCCTATGATCAGCGCTATGATCAGAAAGATCAGTGACATTGAGCTTATCACAACAGACAATGAAGTAGAAGCCCTTATCCTGGAGCAGAATCTCATAAGAACCCATAAGCCGAGATACAATATCAATTTCAAAGATGATAAATCATATCCTTACATTGTAATTACAAACGAGCCGTTCCCCAGAATTTTTCCCACAAGAAAAAAACGATCGGACGGGTCTAAATATTTCGGACCATATACAGACGTCAGAAATATGCGGTTTGCGCTGAAGACAGTAAGAAATATTTTCATGATAAGATCATGCAGTCTGAATCTCACAGAAGACGCAATTTCCAAAAATAAATTTAACCTTTGTCTTGACTACCATATTCAAAAATGCGAAGGTCCCTGTGTCGGATTTGTCAGTAAAGAAGAATATAATTATACAATAGATCAGGTAGCAAAACTGCTTAACGGAAAAACAAAATCTCTTTTAAAAGACCTTACGCTAAAAATGCAGGAATATTCTGAAAAGATGCAGTTCGAAAAAGCGAAGCAGATCAGAGACAGGATCAATGCAATAGAAGTATATTCATCCAAACAAAAAATCGTGGATGATGAGATCATTGACAAGGACATTATAGCGTTTGAAAAAACAGATAACGACAGCTGCGGAATGGTACTAAAGATCCGCGACGGAAAAGTAATTGGTAAAACGCATTTTTTTCTTACAAACGTAGAAGACAAAACTTCTTCTGAAATTATAGAACAGCTTCTTATAAACAATTATTCTAAATCAGAATTTATACCGGACGAAATTCACCTTATGACAGAGCCGGAAAATCCAATCGCTGTTAAAGACTGGCTGGAAAAAAGAAAAAACGGAAAAGTGGATTTGATAATACCGAAAATCGGCGATAAGTATAAACTGCTTTTTATGGTGAAAAAAAACGCGAGGTTAATGCTCGACGAACTTATACTTACCAGACTTAAAAGAGAATTTATCCCGCCTTCGCTTGATTCGCTGAAAAAAGATCTTAACCTGACTAAACTTCCGCGGAGAATTGAATGCTATGACATTTCGCATATTCAGGGAACGGACACGGTGGCTTCAATGGTAGTATTTGCAGAAGGCCGACCGAAAAAATCAGATTACAGAAAGTTCAAAATAAATTATGTACCTGATGAAACCGGAACCCCGGATGATTTTCTGTCTATGAGGGAAGTTATATACAGAAGATTTAAAAAAATTAATGAAAAGAATTCAGGCGGAATTTCTGAATCCCATGCGGAAAATTCAAAAGAGGATCTCAGCTTCGGAGCAGTTCCTGACCTTATAATCATTGACGGGGGAAAAGGACAGCTTTCATCTGCGGTTAAAGTTCTTGAAGACCTCGGCGTAAAAAATCAGAATATTATCGGACTGGCAAAACGTCTTGAAGAGGTATATCTGCCGGGAGAATCAATGCCTCACAATATTCCCAAGACATCAAGCGGATTAAGACTTCTGCAGAGAATAAGAGACGAAGCTCACAGATTTGCAGTAACTTATCACAAAGACTTAAGAAGCAAAAGAACTCTGACATCGGAGCTGACAGAGATTGAAGGAATAGGAGTGAAGACTGTACAGAAACTTCTTACTAAATTCGGCTCAGTAGAAAACATTAAAGATATGTTAAAAAACAGTTACGAACAGATGGAAACCGAAGCCGGTAAAAAAACCGCGGAGAGACTTAGAAATCATTTTGAAGATCTTTAACCTTTAGCTGATAACAGTATATGGAGAAAGTATTAATTTTATATTCTGACAGGATATTAAACTATAGCAATAACTAAAGAGAACAGAAGGAGAAAATTTTCACTATTATTGCCGCAGCAAATTAATAACAAAACGGCTGCTTTCCCCAAAACATTTTAAATTTTAAAAAACTTATAAATCATTTAAACATGTCTCTGAAAATCCTGATATTGACAGCAATAGTTTTTCTTTCGGGATGTGACCGTATAAATAAAGTGCTTTACAAAGACGCATTTGAGGAAACCAAAAACAGCACAGCGCCGCAGGATTCCGATAAAGCTGAGGATAAAAGTATTAACGTTGAAAAATCAGATACGGTGCTCAGATTATTTGAAGGACTTATAAAAATTAATTCATCAGAAAGATCCTTCCGTGACTGCAGTAATCCTGACTCGCTGTATTATATAAAGGATGAATCCGGAGCACTGAATTCTAATTACAAAAAATTATTTCCGTCAGAAAATATTTATGCTTCGGCAATCGCTTCGGTAAAAGGTTACATCGGCGACTCGGTAAAAATTAATATCCGAGATCCGGAAAAATATTTCAAAGTATTGATAATAAAGGAAGTGATATCCGTTGAAGGAAAAAACTACAGAAACACCTGCATTCCTTACGACTTCTGGTGTCTGGGTAATGAGCCGAACTGGTCGCTGCAGATTTCAAAAAGCGAAAACCTTATGGAGCTTTATCTCCCTTCTGAAAAAAAATCTTATTTCTTTTTTTATAATGATCCGAAAGAAGAAGACGGAATTATAAAATATTTCGGATACAATAATATTCAGAGAACAACTCTGAATGTATCCGTTAAAAAACAAAACTGCTCCGATAACATGTCAGACAAAACTTATGAGTATAGTGTTACGTTAGCTCTGAATGACAGCAAAAAATTTACCGGCTGCGCTATTAAGGGAAATTTTATAAAATAAATTTTTTTACATATGAAAACTATTTTAATATTGTTTGCTTTATTAAATCTTTTCTGCGGAAATAAATTCGTAGAAACGCAGTACAAAACAAGCTCAGATAAAACCGCAAAGGATACATGTGACGGTCCGGATTCTGATATCGGCTGCAGTTTTATAAACGCTCCTTCCGGTTTAAAAAACGAAATGATGATCCCTGTTCAAAATGAGCCCGGACAGAAGATCAGGATTGAAGGAAAAATTTTAAAATCAGACAGCATTACTCCCTACCCGGGCGTTTTGATTTATGCATATCATACAGATGCAGGCGGCTTATATTCCAAGAGCGGAAATGAAACCGGATTTCAAAAATGGCACGGAAAACTTCACGGATGGTGCATAACAGATAATGACGGAAAGTATTTTATAAATACAGTCAGACCGGGAAAATATCCCGAAGGAGATTTCCCCGCTCATATTCACTGGGCTGTTAAAGAACCAAACGGAAAAATGCAGTACCTGAATGATTTTGTTTTTTCGGATGATAAAGATGTAAATGAAGATTATCTCTCCAAACTTTATTACAGGGGAGATGCAGGCGTGATAACATTAACGGATTTAGATTCCGGATATAAGAAAGGGAGCAGAGTTACAGTTTTAGATTAAAAAAATTTACAGATTTTTTAAATTACAAATAATCCGTCTTTAATTATCTGATGCTCTTTGCCGTTATAGTCTGTTGCTTTTACATTTATAAATTCTGACCCGATCATAAAGTCAGTATGAACAACAGATTCGTTGCATTTATTTAATTTCATATCTGCCGGAGTAATAATCTCATCCTTGTTTGAAAAACACATAGGAATACCTCTTCCAAGAGCAATGTGGCAGGCAGCATTTTCATCATAGAGAATACTGTTCAATATTAATCCGGATTTATAGACTTCGGAATTAATGTCAACCAGAGCAACCTCGCCGAGAAAAGAAGCACCTTCATCTATTTCAAAATATTTTTCAAGAATTTCCCTGTCATCATCAGCGCCGAAATCAACAACTTTACCGTTTTTAAATTCAAACCAAATACCGGTAAGTAAATTCTCAAGCACCTTAACAGGCTTGGTAACTTTTACTTTTCCGTTTGTCCTTGTGAAATCCGGACACGTGAAAACTTCTTCCGTTGGTAAATTCGGAATGAATTCTCTTCCGTTCTGAGCTTTTACCAGACCGCCTCTCCATACTGAATTCGGAGTGAGACCGATCTCAAGGTCGGTGCCGGGACCCGTGAATACCAGCTTATCAATTTTCAGATCAGTAAGAAGGTTTCCTCTTTTGACAAGTTTTTTTCCCAGAATATTCCACTCCTTCACAGGATCCGGCTTATCGAGTCTTAGAATTTTTGTAAGACTTTCCCATAGTTTATTCTCAAGTTCACTGTACGGCTCTGAGTCAAAAACTTTCGCAGCCCAGTTTAATCCCGGAGCGGCAACTATACACCAGGCAATCTTTGCCGACGCAATTGCTTTGGACATTGCCTTCAGCGCGCTTTGCTCGTTTTTTGTTATTGCGCTTAAAATATTTGCATCAAGAGATTTCAGCACATTAAGTTCTTCAAGGTTGTCAATCCTGATAAAAGCCCAGTCGTTAGCAATCTGTTCAAATCCTCTGCTGATAGGATAGTTCGGCATAAAATTTATATTCGCCGCTTTCTTTGCATGATCAACGCGGCTTCTTATAAGTTCGTTTGAATTAAAAATTATATCAACATAACCCGCTCCGTTTTCATAAGCCGTATCTGCAAGCATCAGAGCGAAATCCGCATTTCTGATCCCGCATCCTATTGCAAGATTTTGTCCCTCATATAAATTGACGCCTGCTTTTATTATCAGTTCACAGTATTTTTTTAAATCCTCTTTTTCCATTATTTAATCGGTTTAATTATTTTGACAAGTTAGCTAAATTGATTTTTAATTTTAATTCAATCTTATATTTTCAGATAAATTTTTTTTTGAGAAAATGAAACCGACCCGTTTTTAAATATTTGTCATTTAATATCAATTGAAGAAAATAATAATTCTCTCAGATAAAAAAGTTATAGAATCTCATTTCAGAAAAAATACCTGCATTAATATTTATCCCATCGGAGACCTTGATGATTTCTTTTTTAAACATACAAAGTGGTTTGCGCTTACTGACGAAAGCGGAATTCTTGAAATTACATTTCTTTATACGGGAACGGATCTGCACGTACTGCTTGCAGTCTGTGACGGAGATTTAAACAACATGAAGGAATTATTAACAGGAATTTCTGCTGAACTTCCGGATAAGTTTTATTCTCACCTTTCTCCCGGACTGGAAATTATTTTTTCAGGTAAATACAAAGCTGAGGATTTCGGCAGGCATTACAAGATGTGTCTTTTGAAAAAAAATTTTAAGGATATGAATGACACCGATAACATAAAAAGATTAGGGACAGAAGACATTGCAGCAATTCAAAAATTTTATGCGGAAGCTTACCCCGGAAACTGGTTTGATATGCGTATGCTTGAAACCGGAAAATATTTCGGACATTTTACCGACGGCGAATTAACAGGAGCGGCGGGAATACATGTATATTCCCCGGAATATAAAGTCGCCGCGCTCGGAAATATTACTACACACCCGCTCCACAGGGGAAAATCCATCTGTCGCAAACTAACTTCGGCATTATGCAGTGACCTGTTTGAATCTGTTGATCACATAGGACTGAATGTTCACATTGATAATAAAGCTGCGATAGAGTGTTACAGAAAAACCGGATTCAGTATTACCGGCGAATATCACGAATATCTTTTTGAGGAAGACACAAATTTATCTTAATAAAAATTTGTTTATTATAATCTATTAAACCCAAATTAAAATTCAGATAATAAACTTAGATACTAAAAACGGAGCGGCAAAAATTTCTCCGGATACAATTAAAAATATAATTTCTAAAACAATATACTGCTTTGAAATTATTTTTTAAAATATTTAACTTAAACTCGTTTGAAATGTAAATACATTTCAAAAATTTAAGATATATTTACAGATACATTGTAACGGTGAAATATTTTTCAGAACGGATTATAAACTTAAATGAAAACATGAAATTAACGGAAGAGCAAATGGAGATCATTAATTCTTCAGGTGATATCAGGATCAATGCCGTAGCCGGATCAGGAAAGACAACAACGGTAATAGAATATGCAAAAGCCCGTCCGCTTAGCAGCAGAATACTTTATCTTGCGTTTAACAGAACGGTAAAAAACGAAGCCGAAAAAAAATTTAAAGCACAGGGACTTCACAACGTTCAGATTGAAACTGCTCATTCGCTTGCATACGGACATATTGTAAAAAAGCAGGGTTATAAAGTCCGCGCTCACGGATATAAGTCACACGATATAACAGAGCTGCTGAAGCTGAGGATTAGCGGAGAAAAACACGGTGAGTATATAGCCGCAAATCATATATTGAAATTCATTTCATACTTCTGCAACAGCACAGTAAAAAAAGTCAGTGAGCTTAATTATAAACAAACTGTCTCAGAGAGGGAAGCTCTTTCTTTTGTGACAAAACATTACAGTTATATTGAACATCAGACACGCCTTATGCTTTTTAAAATGAATAACTCGGAGACTGAAATCACGCATGATTTTTACTTAAAGAAATTTCAGCTGTCTGATCCGAAGCTTGATTTTGATTATATACTTTTTGATGAAGGGCAGGATGCTTCAGCAGTAATGCTTGACATATTTTTGAAGCAAAATGCCGTAAAAGTAATTGCAGGCGACACTCATCAGCAGATCTATGGATGGAGACATGCTGTAAACTCGCTTGAGAAAGCTGATTTCAAAACATACAGTCTTACGAGAAGTTTTCGTTTCGGTCAGGACATTGCCGATCTTGCCGTGTCAGTGCTTAAATGGAAGAATCATCTGGCAGAGCATAAAAATGTTCATATTACGGGCGAAAAAAAATCCGGCGATGAGGATGTCTGCAAAGAGAAAGCAATACTGGGAAGGACTAATCTCGGGCTGCTGATAAAAGCGATAGAAACAGTATCGGAAGAAAACAGAAATATCCGGCTTTATTTCGAAGGCAATATAAATTCATACACTTATGCCGACGAAGGAGCTTCGTTATACGATGTACTGCATTTATACAACGGCAGGAGAAAACTGATAAGGGACAATTTTATAAAACAAATGAAAGATATTAAAGACCTGCAGGCATACAGCGAGAAGACAGAAGATATGCAGCTTTCGATGCTGATTGAGATCGTAAAAAAATACGGAAACGATCTTCCGATTATTTTAAAGAGAATAAAAGAATTACATGTGAGCGATGATGAAAAAGATACAGCCGAAATTATTTTCTCAACTATTCACAGATGCAAAGGAATGGAATACGATGATGTAAGGATAGTGGATGATTTTATGACGGAGGATAAAATAATTAAATGCACGGAAGATCCTGAAAAAGCAGGTATAAATCTTTCTAAACTTAATGAAGAAATAAATTTGCTTTATGTTGCAATAACGCGCGCAAGAAAAAAAATCACCATACCGGAAAACCTGATTCCCAAAAATTTTAATGAATCACCTGATATAACAGTATATAAATCTGAATTTAAGAATAACAAAGAAAAATTCAGAGAAAGTAAAATTCCGTTCGAGAAACCGGACTTTAATGAGATTCCTTCTGAATTTAAAATTATAAAACCGATTAACAGAAGGAAGTCATTTGAAAAAAGCAGAAAATAGCACCAATCGGCTTATGTTCCATTGACAGAATAACCTGACAGTGAGCAGAAGGAAGCATTTTGCAATGGAAAAAGGAAATAGGATAATATTCAAAGATCCGTCAGGACTGAAAGTGCAGTTTGATCAAGAATAGTTAAGACGGGTATTTATGAAAGCTTCTGATTAGAATTTTAAGATCTGTCATTATTAATAAGAAAATCTTTAAAATAATAAACAGCATTTTTTACCGTCAAAAATTAAATATAATTTAAATATATGGAACCTGAAAAAGCTTATGATCTCTGGTCTGAGCAATACGATACAAATTCAAACAAGACGCGGGATCTTGAAGGAATTGCTCTAAGAAGCGAACTTGCGGATATAAAATTTAAAACCTGTCTTGAGATCGGCTGCGGTACAGGAAAGAATACGGAATGGCTTTTAACGCGCGCGGAGAAAATTACCGCGGCAGATCTTTCCGCCGGAATGCTTGAGAAGGCAAAGCGGAAAATTAATTCCCCGAAAGTTTTATTTGTGAATTGTGATATCAGAAAGGAATGGGACTTTGTTACTCAAAAATATGATCTTGTCAGCTTTAGTCTTGTACTCGAGCACATTGAAGATCTTGATCATATTTTTAAAGAATCCGCAAAGGTATTAAATCCGGGAGGTTACCTTTATGCAGGCGAACTGCATCCGTACAAACAGTATAACGGAACCAAAGCAGGTTTTGAATCAGAAGAAGGAAAAAAAATTGCAACCTGTTTTAATCATAACATTTCAGACTTTATCATACCGGCAAAAAAGTACGGGATGAAAATCACTGAAGTGAATGAATATTTTGATAATGACGACAGGACGCAGATGCCGAGGATATTAACTATTCTCTTCAGGAAAAACTCCGGTTAAGTTCAATTTATACTCATATAAAATATTTAAGGTAAATCAGAAAATATTTTTAAGCATAAAATTTAACAGAATATCAATCAGAAGAAAACCGGAATGAACAGCTGTAGGAAAAGAGCAGATACTTTTAATACAATTATATATATCTTTATTATCATTTAAATAAAATCAGACCAATGAAAAGTACACAATCATTTTTACTACCTGCAATCATGCTGTTAGTAACAGCTGTTTTATTTTTTTCCGGATGCAGCAGCGATGATACGGTAACTCCGCCGCCAAACACCGGTGAAGTTTTATTGGCGGAAGTATCCGGTGACTCTGTCGGAATAAGCTCGGGAAGTTCGACTAAATCACTGAGCATTACGGGAAACACTTTAAATTTCACGGACAGGGACAGCGCGAGATTAACGTTTTATTATTCGGGCGAGAATAACAGTTCTACAGAACCAATGACAATCTCTTATGACTCCGGACCAAGCAATATTGTAATTTACAATGCTGTCTCATTAAATATTTTACCGACAGAACAGTATGCTGATATTACAATAGCTTCACCTAAGGTAAATCAGTTTTTTAAATACAAAATAAACACATTATCTCCCGGGTTTTCATATTTTAAATTCAGAGATCTGAAAATCTACAAGAAATAGAGGCGGTAAATTTACGGAAGGCAATATCGAGAGAATTTACCCGTCAGCCGGTCATTTAAAACTGATGCCAGAAAAGTAAGAATAAGAATACTACGTTTAGAGGAATATTTATTTGTAATTAATTATAATTAGAGATAATTTTATTTTATTATAAAATTATAATTACGGTCATGAAAACTCTAATCATCATAATCACATTATTTTTGATTTCCGCATCAGGTTCTTTAGGGCAAAATTACTGGTCGCGTCTGCACGGACCTTACGGCGGAACGGTTTTAGAATTGAAGAAACTTCCGAACGGAAATCTCGCCGCACTGAGAAATGAAGGTTTGTATATTTCCACAGACAACGGAGAGGAGTGGAACCGGACAGAACAGGGTTCGGTGAATTCGAATTTATGTATGGATGTAAGCAGCTCAGGTACAGTTTATTTAGGTAAAAGTTCGGGCGGATTATGGTGGACCAATAACTCAGGACAGAGCTGGAGTTTCAATCCGATCAGCGTTGCTCCGCACAGCGGACTGTGGGCTTCGGTAGTAATTGTAAAAGTAAGTCCGCAGGGTCTGGTATTAATAAACAATCACATTTCATTTAACGGCGGAAACAATTTTACTGCATTCTCATACAACGGCTCTACGCTCTTGTCAAGAGATTATGCATTTAACTCCGCCGGAAATATTTTTTCCGCTACTCAAAACGGAATATTTATTTCCGCTGACAACACGTCAAGCTGGACAAATATAAACGGAAATCTTCCTTCGTTAAATGCTTCAGGTCTGTTAACTGACGGCGTAAATTTGATTGCCGCATTACCCGGATCCGGAATTTTCAGAACTTCAAACAACGGAATAAGCTGGATGGAAATTAATAACGGGATCACGGATTTTAACATAAGCAAATTATATAAGGATGTTCAGAATAATTACTATGCCGGGACTTCCGAAGGAAGAGTTTTTAAAAGTGCTGATCAGGGAAACAGCTGGACACAGATCTTCGAAAGTCATTCAGTCAATTTGATAAACTCAATTTATTCCTCGGGAAGCTTAGTATTTTTAACGTCCTCTCTGGGAATTTATTATTCGGATAACAACGGAATATCATGGAGTGAAAAAAATAAAAACTTAACTGTACCGGTTTTTAATTCACTCACATCTCCGGACCTGAATTCAATAATGACAGCATCAGGTTCAGGAATACATTATTCTTCAGATAACGGCATGAGCTGGGTAAGAAGGAACGGCGATCTCCCGTCAGTATTTACAAATATACTTCACAGATGTCCTAACGGCGAAATATTAACAGCTTTAAAAAATTCAGGGATCTTCAGAACGTCAGATAACGGAGTAACATGGAATTTATCAAACGGCGGGATTGAAGCAGGTTCCGGGATAAACAATATTTCAAATTCTACCGGCGGAAGCATATTTGCTTTGTCATCTTCGGCAGCTTTTTCAGATACGGTAAAATTATACAGGTCACATGATAACGGAAATAACTGGGTTAAAATATTACAGCCGGAATCAAAATTCTTTAATGTATTAAAAACCGGAGTTGCCGGTAAAATATATTTAGCTTCTCTGAGCAGTTTTCCTTCTAAACTGCTTATCAGTTCAGACAACGGAAACAGCTGGACGGAAAGAATTTTAGATCAATTCTTTTTCCCGGGCAGTTTCAGGGTTTCCGGAAATGATCTGTATTTAATATCCGGCGGCCAGATATTTAAATCTTCCGATGAAGGTATTACATGGGAAATTATTCAGAACGGAGGATGGTCAGGAAGCGGTATAAGTGCGTTTGATGTGAACAGACGGGGCGATATTTTTGTATCGCACAGCGGAAGTATTTATGAATCCACAGACAACGGAAATACATGGAATACACATAATTCAGGTTTAACGCCGGGAGCTCTGATAACTAATTTCTTTTTTGATAATTCAGATTATCTTTACGGCGTTACGTATAATAACGGAATTTTTAAGAGCGCAGATCCCACCATAACAAATGCTGTAAATAGCAGCAGTATAATTCCGGACAGGTATATGCTGTTTCAGAATTATCCTAATCCGTTTAACCCAGTTACAAAAATAAAATATTCAATACCAGTCTCCGGAAATGTAAAGATTAAAATATATAATTTACTCGGACGTGAGACAGCGACGCTGGTAAATCAGTATCAGGATGCAGGAGAATACGAAACGGAATTTAATTCAGCTTCAGACGGAAAGGAATCAGCCGGAGGAATATATTTTTACACTCTGGAGTCCGGTGAATTCAGACAGTCGCGGACAATGATATTAGTTAAATAAGAATACGTTCATAAAAATACAGCTCATTTTATTTAAAATATTTTTAAATTATTTTAATTAAAAAATAATAAAATGAAATTTACATTCAGTCCGCACATAGCTGTACAGGTCAGGGACTATGTCAAAGCCGCTGATTTTTACGAGAACGTGCTCGGAATGCAAAAGGTAAAACATTCGGAAGCTGAGACGCATTTTATAAAAGACGGAATAAACTTTTATATGGAAAACAGTGAAAGCGGATTCACATTTTTTGAATTCAAAGTGGAAAGCGTGGCTGATGCTCAGGAGCTGCTTGAAAGGGAAGGATGTAAGGTAACGCAGGTATATAATGAAAAGAGCAAGATGATTGCGGATCCTTACGGAATGCGTTTTCACATCTGGGAAGATTAGCAGGAATTTTTTTATTCCGGTAAATTAAATTTGTGTTATTTAATCAGATTATTTTAGCAAGTGCACTGACGGCATTTTCGAGAGTTTGAATTTCTTTTGCGAAGCAGAATCGGAGGACTTTGTTGTCGGTTTTATCTTTGTAAAAGACGGAAAGAGGAATGGAGGCGACGCCGAAGTCTTTGGTGAGTCTGACGGCAAAGTCGATGTCGTATTCGTCTGAGATGTCGGAATAGTCGAGAAGCTGGAAGTAGGTGGCTTCGGAGAAAAACGGTTTTAAACCGTTTTTCGTGAGAAGTGAGCGGAAGTAATCTCTCTTTACGGAATAAAAATTTTTTAGACTGCGTATCTTCTCTATATCAGTTATGTACTGCGACAATGCGATCTGAAAAGGCGCTGATGTGGAAAATGTCAGATACTGATGTATCTTCCTGAATTCAGAAGTCAGATCTTCAGGCGCTGTGCAGTATCCGACCTTCCATCCTGTGATGTGAAATGTTTTTCCGAACGATGAAACAGCGAAAGACCTTTTAAATAATTCATCGTCTTCTAATACCGAATAGTGCTTAAGTCCGTCGAAAATAATATGCTCATATACTTCATCACTCAGTAAATAAAGATTATTTTTTAAAACGACATCCTTTATAAAATAAAAATCACTTTGTGAAATAACCGTACCGGTAGGATTGTTGGGAGAGTTCAGAATAATCAGTTTTGTTTTATTGTTAACTGCGGAAAGAATTTTTTCCCTGTCAATTTTAAAATCCGGAAATGTTAAAGGTATTCTGACGGGGATTCCGCCGTTAAGAATAACAGCCGGTTCATATGAATCATATGCCGGATCGAAAATTATTACTTCGTCCCCCCTGTTTACAGTTGCGCTGACTGCGGCAAAAAGAGCTTCAGTAGCTCCCGAAGTAATTGTGATCTCCGTTTCAGGATTCCTGTTGACTCCGTAAATTTCAGAGATCATGTTTGAGATTCCCTCTCTCAGCGATTTGAATCCCGGCATCGGAGCGTATTGATTAAATCCTTCTTTCGAAGCTTTATAAACTAATTCAAAAAGCAAAGGGTCAGCGGGAAAATCAGGAAATCCCTGTGAAAGATTTACAGCATTATGCTCGGCAGCTAAGGCTGACATTACGGAAAAAATTGTAGTTCCGGTAGTTGGAAGTTTTGAAATCAATTGTGAATTTGAAAATTTTTTTTACAGAATCAAAATTCATATTTTTAAAACTGAAGTAAACGCAAAATTTTCCGGTGAATAATGCAAAGATTACTCTATGAAAAATTAAGTAGTTATTGATTTAACTTTAATAATTAATATTAAATATTTTATAGAAAATAAAAATCAAAAAAGCTAAGTTACGTAAACCTTTTAAAGGAAAGAATCGTATTCAATTCTTTTTATTTTAATTTCAAATTATAAACAAATGAACGATACAGGTTATAAAAGATTTCCGGCAGTATGCGGAGATAAAGTTGTCTTTGTAAGCGAAGATGATCTTTGGGAAGTAAATCTTTCCGGAGGCGTTGCGCGGAGACTGACTTCAAATTCAGGCGAAGTTTCAAACCCATATATTTCACCCGACGGTAAGTTTATCGCCTTTACGGGAAAAGAGGAAGGCGAAAATGATGTTTATATAATTCCTTCTGAAGGGGGAGTAAATAAAAGACTCACATTTATCGGAGGATTAACTAAAGTAAAAGGATGGACCCCCGACAGCCGAAATGTAATTTTTTCTTCTGATACGGAACAGCCTTTATCCGGAAAAAATATGCTGTACAGCGTTTCTGCTGACGGCGGTCTTCCTGTTAAGTTTCCTTACGGAAGAGGAAATAATGTAGCCTTCGGTCCGCGCGGAGGCGTACTGATCGGAAGAAATACACTGGATCCCGCAAAATGGAAAAGATATAAAGGCGGAACAGCCGGAGTTTTCTGGATTGATAAAAAAGGTAACGGGAAATTCGAAAAATTTCTCGGTAAAATTAAAGGAAACCTTGCAAGCCCTTTGTGGGCAGGGGATAGAATATTTTTTATTTCAGATCATGAAGGACTGGGAAAACTTTATTCATGCGATTTGGAAGGTAAAAATATAAAATGCCATTCTAACAATACAGAATATTATGTGAGGAATGCAAACACCGACGGAAAAAATATTGTCTATCACTGCGGAGCTGAAATTTATTCTTATAATATAGATTCAGGCGTCGAAAACATGATAGCCATAGAATATTACAGTCCGAAAATTCAGAGACAGAGAAAATTTTCTGATGCTGCAAAATATCTTGAATCATATAATATCAGCCCGGACGGTAACTCCTCCATTATAACCACAAGAGGAAAGTCTTTCATGTTTTCAAACTGGGACGGACCGGTTTTGCAGATTGGAAAACAGTACGGAGTCAGATACAGGTTTTCTCAATGGATGCATGACAATAAAAATATAGTTACCGTATCTGATGAGAATGGATATGAAACTATTGAAATACACAGCAGCAAAGATGGTTTAAAAGAAGTTAAGAGAATGGATTTTTTCAGGGCAGGGATTATCGCGAATCTTAAAGTCTCGCCTAAAGAAAATAAACTGGCTGTTTCAAATAACAGATATGAATTATTCCTGATAGATACAGATAATAAAAATTTTAAAAAAATAGCGAGAAGTAAATTTGAACGCATAGAAGATTTTTGTTTTTCTCCTGACGGAAAATGGATTGTGTATAGTATGTCAGACGCTGAATATCTTTCATCACTGCATTTATACAGTCTTGAATCCGGTAAATCCGTTCAGATCACGCCTACAGGATTCAGAGATTATCAGCCGACATTTGACCCTGACGGAAGGTTCATTTATTTTCTTTCACAAAGAGAATATAATCCTGTTTATGACACGAGTTATTTTCAGCTTGGATTTTCTCTCGGAGTAAGACCTTATCTCATTACATTAAATAAGGAAACACCTTCACCGTTTACTCCGGAATATGAAAAATTATTTCCGCAAAAGCGTAAAGGCAAAAAATCAAAAGACGGTAAATCCGTAAATCACGATGTAAAAATTGATCTTGACGGAATTGATGAAAGAATTATTTCATTTCCTCTTCCTGAAAAAAATTATTATCAGATCACAGCAGTAAAAGACGGATTGCTCTACAGCAGAGAACCAATAAAAGGTGCGCTTCATCACTGGTACTGGGAACAGCATCCTTCTGATGAATCTCTTGATCTTTTTAATTTTACAAATCAGAAAAATGAACACATAGCAAAAAAAATTACAAGTTTTAAAGTATCAATGGACGGCAGCACTCTAATTTACAGACAGGAAAGTAAACTTTATATAAACTCCAGTGTCCTTTCAGATTATTCAAATCATGACCCGGAAAAAGAACCGTTTCATCACAGAAGCAGAAAAAATGACTGGCTTGATCTCTCAAGAGTGAAGGTCAGTATAGACCCTATGAGCGAGTGGAAGCAAATGTACACAGAAGCATGGAGACTGCAGAAAGAGCATTTCTGGACTCCGGATATGTCAGGAATAAACTGGGATACGGTTTATAAAAGATATTTGCCGCTTCTCGATAAAGTGGCATCCAGATCGGAATTTTCAGATCTTATTTGGGAAATGCAGGGTGAACTCGGTACTTCACATGCTTATGAACAGGGCGGTGATTATAAGCCTTCGCCGGTTTATAAAATCGGAAAACTCGGAGCTGATTTTGAATTTGATGAAAAAGAAAATGCATACAGGATAAAGCATATAATAAAAGGTGACTCTTGGAAAAAAAATT
The DNA here is from genome assembly GCA_002344965.1 of Candidatus Tepidiaquacellales bacterium UBA2330. Classification (GTDB taxonomy): domain Bacteria; phylum Bacteroidota; class Ignavibacteria; order Tepidaquicellales; family Tepidaquicellaceae; genus UBA2330. The sequence goes on from DDUU01000007.1 coordinate 26,168, forward strand.
CTCCTCTGAAATCTCCCGGAACGGAGATCAATGAAGGGGATTATCTGATCTCTATAAACGGCGAACTGCTGAAGAAGGAAGTATCACCGGGTGAACTCCTTGTTAATCAGGTTAAAAATGTTGTAAGCATTACTGTTAAGAATGCTGTTACAGGTAAATTAAAAAATTACGAAGTAAGGACAATTGCAACTGATACGGAAGCCCGGTACAGAGAATGGGTGGAAAAAAATAAAGAATATGTTCACAGAAAATCCAAAGGTAAACTAGGATACTTACACATTCCAGATATGGGTCCAAGCGGATTTTCTGAATTTCACAGATACTACATTCATGAAGCAGCAAAAAACGGACTCGTGGTAGATCTGCGGGATAACAGAGGAGGTCATGTTTCTCAGCTCCTTTTAGAAAAACTTTCCAGAAAGCAGATCGGATATGATCTTTCAAGATGGGGAAGTGTCGGCACTTATCCATGCCACAGCGTTGCCGGTCCTATCGTTGCATTGACTGATGAACATGCCGGATCAGACGGAGATATTTTCAGCCATAATTTCAAACAGATGAAACTCGGCACTCTCGTCGGAAAAAGAACCTGGGGCGGCGTTATCGGAATAAATCCGAGACTTATGCTCGCTGACGGTACGATGACTACGCAGCCTGAATATGCAACGTATATGAAAGATGTGGGCTGGAAGGTGGAAAACTACGGAACGGATCCAGACGTCGAAGTGGAAATGTCACCGGAAGACTTTGCAAAAGGAAGAGATCCGCAGCTTGATAAGGCGATAGAAATCGCGCTGGACCAGCTTAAAAAGAAACCGGTAATACTTCCGGATTTCAAAAACAAACCGATACTTTCTTTGCCGGAAATTCATCTTAACGGTAACGGCAAAGCAAAATCATTAAACAGGTCAAAAAAGAAAGTTAAACAGTAAGAATTTATTTCTACTAAATTACTATGGAGTAAAATATTAATTTATTTTACTCCTTTTATTTTATACAATTTTGAACAACAGTACTTTCAGCAATTTTGAAAATGACACTCTGATGTTTTATCAAAATATCATTATGACTATATTTACAAACCGGTTTGTATAAAGTATTTTAAATATTATTTTAAATTGTCATAAATAATTTTCCGTACACATCTGTTTAATTTTTATATTATGAAGAAATATCTGCTGATACTTCTGTTCTGTATTTGTTTCACCGGCACTTCTTTGCAGAAGGATACGACTGAACATAAATTCCTGAATTTTTCAGATATTCATTTCGATCCGTTTTACGATTCAGCAATAGTCAGTGAGCTGATTAAGTCACATTATACTTCATGGGAAGATATTTTTTCCGGATCGGAAATTAAGAGCGTAAGTAATTACGGAAGAGATTCAAATTTTCCGTTACTGAAATCCGTGATGGAAGATATGAAACTAAGAATATCTGAACCGGACTTCATTATTATAACAGGAGATTTTATGGGACATGATTTCAATGAAAATTATGAAAAGTATTCAGGTAACGGGAATCAGGACTCGATGTTTGCATTCATTGAGAAAACAATAAGATTTTTAACTTCTTACATTACAAAGTTTTATCCCGATACGCAGATTTATCCGATGGTCGGAAATGATGATTCATTCTGCGGTGATTACATGATAGATCCGCAGGGAAAATTTTTAAATATGCTATCAAAAGTGTGGGAGCCGTTGGTAAACAAAACGGGAAACAACTCTTCGTTCAGCACTGACTTTTCAAAAGGCGGATATTGTCTTGTAAACTTTCCGCAGACCGCTGATGATGAAAATAAATTCAGGATGCTGATTCTTAATACGGTTTTCTTTTCTACAAATTATAAAAATCTTTGCGGCGATACACTGACTGATCCCGGAACCGAACAGCTTGAATGGCTGGAAAATATTTTCCGAAAATGTAAAGCTGAAGGAATTAAACTGATGCTTTCATATCATATTCCGCCCGGCATTGATATTTACGGTACCATACACGGTAAAGGAGACTGCAGGGAAAAGATCTTGCCTGCATGGAAGGAAAAATACAGCAGAGAATTTATCAGACTGATAAAAACCTATTCAGATATTATATTATCCCAGTTCGCAGGACATTTTCACAGAGATGACTTCAGAATTTTTTATGAAGGAAATAATCCTGTGTCATTTATTCATATCACGCCATCAATTAGTCCTGTTTACGATAACAATCCGGCGTATCAGATTTTCAGTTACCGGAAAACAAATTACAGTCTGCTTAATTATGAAACTTACTATCTTAAGAATATCCCCGGAAATAATTTGAATGCGGATGAATTACCTCAGTGGATTTTTGAATATAATTTCAACGACGCTTATGATGAAAGCTCGTATTCAATTGATGCATTGCTTAACGCGTCTATGAAGATCGCAGACGACAGTCTTTACAGGGAAAATTATATAAAGTTTTATACATGCAGCAATGAAGCTATGACAGATAAGGACAGGAAGGACTGGTATTACAATATTTGCGGTTTCGGAAATCTTACATCCGAAAGTTATGCAGAATGCCTGTGTGCAAATTCCGCATTAAGTCCTAAGTGATAAATTTATTATAATATTAATCTAAACTCATTTCTTATACCGGTTCTCCGGATTTTCCATAAGTTAAAAAAAATTTCTTAAGTCTGATACTGTCACGAATTAAATTAATACATTAAGAGTGTTGATTAAAAAAATTATATTTGTAAAATTTAAATAAAAAAAAATGATCAGAATTTACATCTTCATCTTTTCAGCTGTAATTTTTTTAATGTCAGGATTAACCTTCTCACAGCAGGATACAACTTTAAAACCCGGGTGGAATCCGAAAGGCGTTCTGGGACTTGGTATCAGTCAGGTTGCATTGAGCAACTGGTCAAAAGGCGGCGAGAATCTGCTTTCGATAACAGGCATTTCAGATTTTTCAAATCACTTACTTTCAAAACCATGGATTCTGAAAAACAATCTCAAAGTAACTCTCGGTTCTACAAAGACAGGCTCAAACAGTTTTCAGACAAATGACAATGATCTCAGACTTGAAAATGTGCTGATCTATGACGCCGGATGGCTGTTTAATCCGTATGTATCAAACGAAATACGGACTTCAATTCTTAACGGCTTTGATTATACGCTTGATCCCGCTGTTCAGATCTCCGCATTTTTTGATCCCGGTTATGTAACTCAGAGTTTAGGTTTCACTTACGGCAATCCAAATTTTTCAACGCGTCTGGGATTTGCGTTTCAGGAAACATTTACAAATAAATTCAGACAATTCACCGATGACCTTGAAACACCTGATAAAACCGAGGCGTTTAAATTTCAGACCGGCGTGGAATCTGTAACAGAATCCAATTTTACTGTTGCCCATAATCTGCTTTATACCGGAAGACTGAGACTTTTTTCTGCGTTTGAAACATTCGACGTATGGGATGTAGGATTTGATAACACTTTTACTGCTGTCGTGAATGACTTTCTGAATGTAAACCTGAATGTACTTGTAGTTTATGAAAAAGCGCAGTCGCTTAAGACTCAGCTCAAAGAAGGTCTTCAGGTCGGTATTACATATACAGTATTCTAATTTTATCAAGACACTGATGAATCAAAAAGATACGGAGAAAAAACTTGCCGCTGATAAAGCTGTAGAGTTTATAGAAGACGGAATGACCGTAGGACTCGGCACGGGTTCCACAGTTTTTTTTGCAATTAAGAAATTAGGCGAAAGAGTAAAGCAAGGTTTAAAAATTAAAGCTGTTTCCAGCTCTAATGCATCAACAGACCTCGCACGGTCATTCGGGATCGAACCTGTTCCAATCGAAGATGCCGGTGTTATAGACATAAACATTGACGGAGCGGACGAAGCGGACAGATTTTTTAACGGTATAAAAGGCGGCGGCGGCGCTTTGCTCTTTGAAAAGATCGTTGCTTTGAACTCTAAAAAAAATATCTGGATAATAGATTCCGAAAAATTAGTAAGTCGGCTCGGTAAATATCCTTTACCTGTAGAAGTAATTCCGTTCGGATATAAAAGAGTTCTCGATATTCTCAGGAAATACAGTCCTGCCGTGAGGATGAAAGCTGACGGATTTTTTAAAACGGACAGCGGAAATTTTATATTCGATCTTCATTTAAATAAAATAGAAGAACCGATGCCGATGGATGCTGAGCTGAAGCAGATCACAGGCGTAGTGGAAACAGGATTATTCATTGACATTGCTGACACAATTATCATCGGACGGAAAGACGGAACGGAAATATTAAATAAATAAAAATATTATTTTGAGAAAAGAAAGTTTTGAGTTTTTAAAAAATTATCTGAACATTGCATCACCGGTAGGATTCGAAGTACCGGGTCAAAAGCTTTGGCTTGATTATATAATACCGTACATTAATACACATTATTCCGATGTTTACGGTACAGTAGTAGGAGTAATAAATCCGGACTCGGATTATAAAGTAGTTATCGAAGCGCATGCTGACGAGATATCATGGTTTGTCAATTACATCAATGACAACGGATATATTTATGTAAGAGAAAACGGCGGATCGGATCATACCATTGCTCCGTCAAAGAGAGTAAATATTCATACGGACAAAGGTTATATAAAGGCAATATTCGGATGGCCGGCTATTCATGTAAGAAATAAAAAAGAAGATCAGCCCGAACTGAAAAATATAATTCTTGACTGCGGATGTAAATCAAAAAAAGAAGTCGAAGCGCTCGGCATACACGTTGGTTCCGTGGTAACCTTTGAAGATGAATTCATGATTTTAAATAAAGATTATTATGTGGGAAGGGCAATGGATAACAGAATAGGCGGATTTATTATTGCAGAAGTTGCGAGAATGCTGAAAGAAAAAAAACGGAAACTGAAATTCGGTTTATATATTGTGAATGCTGTTCAGGAAGAGGTCGGATTAAAAGGAGCTAAAATGATCTCGCGAAGGATAAAACCTGACGTAGCGATAATTACGGATGTTACTCATGACACTCAGTCTCCGTTGTATGACAAAATAAAGGACGGTGACATTGCCTGCGGTAAAGGTCCTACGCTGACCTATGGTCCGTCCATTCACAATGAACTTCAGAAGATGCTGATAAATATCGCACGGAAAAATAAAATTCCGTTTCAGTTTGAAGCTGTTTCAAGGACTTCAGGAACCGACACTGATGAATTTGCATATTCAGCGGAGGGAGTTGCTTCAGCGCTGATCTCGGTTCCAACTAAATACATGCACACCACAGTCGAGACTGTTCACAAAGATGATATTGAAAACAGCATTAAATTCATTTATGAATTTCTTGTAAATTTAAAAAGCGGTCACAGATTTTCAAATTTTAAATAAAAAAATCAGAACATGGAATTAAAAGATTCAAGAATACTCATAACGGGCGGAAGTTCAGGCATTGGCAAAGCCGCTGCAGCATTGCTTTCGCAAAGCGGTGCTAAAGTTGCAATTACCGGAAGGGATAAAGGAAAACTGGAAAAAGCGGCGTTGGAAACGAATTCGCTTGCAATACATGCGGATGTTTCTGATGAAGCAGAAATCAGAAAAACTTTTGACATCATTGAAAAAGAATTAGGCGGACTGGATTGTCTTGTAAACAATGCGGGTATCGGAGAATTTAAAGAGGTTACCGAACTTTCAATGGAAGCCTTTCAGAATGTATATTCGGTAAATGTTTTCGGCGCTGCGCTGATGACGAAATATGCGGCTGAAATTTTTAAGAAACAGAAATACGGAAATATCATCAACATAGCTTCCACTGCCGCACTCAAAGGTTTTGCAAGAGGCACTATTTACAGCTCTTCTAAATTCGCATTGAGGGGAATGACAGAATGCTGGCAGGCGGAACTGCGTCCGTTCAATATCAGGGTGATGCTTGTAAATCCGAGTGAAGTTACAACAGCATTCGGCAATCCTGAAAGAAAACAAAGACAGGATATTCCAAATAAACTTACCGGAATAGAAATAGCACACACTATAAAATCTCTGCTTGAAATGGATGACAGGGGAATGATAAATGAAGTAACTGTCTGGGCGACGAATCCGTTTGAGAAAAAATAATTAAGCAGCCGGTTTTGTTTTGTCAGTGCTGTCTGCGGCAAAATATTTCATCCGCTCTCCGGAGAGAAGCTGTAATGTCATCGGTATCATAATCAGATATGCAGGTAAAAACTTTGCAAGCTGCGACATTATACTGTTAAAGAAAAAGAAAACAACATAAACGAATAATGAAATGAATGACCATTTAAAAAAGACGGGACTTTTCTTAAATGCAAGTATTGAAAAAATTACATATATAAAAACCTGCTTGCTCCAGAGCATTGCAATAGAAAACCAGTGTGTAATATTTGTGGAAGTTTCATGACTGATTGTATAAGGATTAATTTTGAAACCGAAGTATAATCTCATTGAAAAGTAAGCGACAGCGTAACCTGCAACGCATGCAATTATCAGAAGAATATTTTTTTTCTCGAATAAAACCTTTCTGTCATATAAAAATGCAGCAAGAATTACGGTAATAAAAACAGACTGATCCCTGTTCAGCGTTGCAATTGCAATTAGAAACGGAATATACTTTTCCTTCCTTTTAAAAATCAGCATCAAAGCAATCAGGAAAAATAAAAGGTTGAAATAATCTCCGGACTCCCATATGCTTGTAATACCGAGCGGAATTAAAATTTGTAATAAAAACAATCCGAACAGACTTATTATATCTGAAAAAAACAAACTCAGATATTTATACATAAAAAAAAATATTCCGAATAATGTTATGAACAATGCTATTTTATGAGAATAGACATGTCTTGTGACTTTATTATGAGCAAAGACTGAAACTACCGGTTCGAGAATATATCCAGAAAGAGGTTCCATAATCCTGTATTGATAAGGCGGTTCCATATTTCCCGAAAGAATAGATTCCTGAATTTCTATTCTAAGCAATTCATTGTTTGTGATTGACCTTTCGGAAATTATCTGATGAGAGATCAGAGTTAGCAGTAAAAAAATTAAAAAGAGATAATATTTATTAATACGAATTTCCATTTGTTTGCTTTAATTTTTGGGCAGCAGGAATTGAATATCTTAGCTGATATATCAGTAAATCAATTTACACAATTTGAATTATTAATTTAAGTAAATAAATCCGGAAGTTACCATTTACCGGCATAAGAAACGGCATCGGGCTGAAGAGATTCATTCAGGAAATCGAACTTCAGTTTTAAGATTTGTCTGATGTGAAGCAGATCGTGCGCAAGCCATTCCGAGAGCATTTTAATTGCAGAGAATTCACCGAATACCGGCTGTGTGACTTTTAAATTCCGGAAATTGACATCAAGACTTTTCAGCCATTCAACGGATACGCTGCGTTCATACAGAAAATCCTTTAATACACTGTCAAAATCTTTTTCAGAATATTTTCTTGATAAAACCCAGTCCTGCGGATCGATAAGATCCCAGTTGTGATCACCTGCAATTATCTTTGCAAGTCTTGGTCGGAAATCTTCTTTCTCTTCGTCATAAAGATGACAGACTATTTCAAGCAGTGACCAATGGCTTCCGGACGGCTTCCGGTGAATCAATTTTTCCGGAACGCCTGAAAGAAGATTTTTAAATACTAATGAGTTTGAGTCAAGCTGGTTTATAATTTCGTGAGTATTCATAAAGATTAAATTAATTATCAGAATTTTTCCTTTTCCATGAAAATATTAACTGCACTATGGAAATTATGATCATGATAATCAATAAAGGATATATCAGTATCAGATCTGCCCTGATCAAAGGATCATTTGGAGGAAGGTTTTTTGACCATATATATACGGCTATTTCCCAGATGCCGTAAAGTACAAGTAAAATCAGGGTGAACTTCTGAATTTTTGTCATAATCTTTTTATAAATACCGGAATTAAAAAACGATAACTTTATCGATCTCCAGCTGCCAGGCAGCTTCACCCGGTTTCAGCTTATACTGAATTTGTTTGGTTCCTCCTGAAGGTGCAGAATTTGCATCACCGGGTTTGAATATAGGGAATCTCCTTACAAGAGTGTTTTCCACCACTGCAAACTCGTCTTTTCCGCCATATCCGTCATACGCTTCCTTGTTATTTTCTATTTTATGGAAACTGATCAAGGACATTGACTTGCCGTTATTGACCGAATATCCTATCACATCACCAAACCTTCCAGTTCCTTCTGCTACAGTATAAATATAAATTTCAGGAGAGCCGTCAGAATTCAGATCAGCTATCTCAGCGTCATTTACATATCCGTCGATTGTTTGAGTAACAGGTTTATTGTCTTCCTTAAGTCCTGCAGGTGTTATTGTCATTTTATTACCTTCTACATTTATGTAGAACTGAATGTCGCTGCCTTTCATGTTAAGAGTTTTTACATAAGAGGTTTTGTCCACTTGTTCAGGGTCAAGCTCACCATCAATTTTCTGATAAGTACCTGCAAGACTTCCCCCGCCGCGGCAGAAATAAGTAAGCAAAGGTTCCTGCGAATCAGGACCGGCTGAAATTGTAAGATCTTTACCGCTGAATTTAAAGATCAGCGTTCCCATAAATTCTGCTGACATTAATTCATTGGCGCTGATAACGGAAGCAATTCCGTCAAAAGTACATGTGGGTTTCATTTTGTCAGCTCTCGAACGAATGGAAACCATTGCTTTTCCTATACCGTAAGGCAGGATCTTCACTCCCACCCAGTCAGCTCCGGATGAGCGGTCAATATAGCTACCGTCAACGTAATTCCCAAAATTGTCAAAATTAAAATGATCGGTAATTGAATCGGAGGAATTTTCTGAAACAGTATTATTTGAATATGTTTTTTGAACTGAAGTATCGGGAGCATTCCCGGAATTTTTCTTCTCACTGGTTTGCTGTTCTTTTGAGCAGCTTATAAAACCAATAAGTATAATTACTATTAAATAAATTTTTGTCATAAGTCAAATATTAGTTTTTCAAATATATCATTATTTTCGTATAATATTCATTCAAAATTACTGTTGAATCAGCGGAAAGAAAACCGGATGAGTCTTGTTTACAAAAAACAGATTGATTAAAATACTGTGAAGAAATAAAAAACCAATATTACCCCGTCTGGACAGGTGATTGTTTTGATAAAATAAATCTATGGTAATACAGCCGAAACAAAATTAAATGAATTATTATCAGCTATTGAAATATCAGACAGATCAATTATTTCATCACCATTCAGGTCAGTGACAATATATCCCGATGCAAAATTGAATATGTCATTATCGATAATACTAACATCCGTAATATCAACCGTCCTGTCCTGATTGACATCACCGCCGAATACCGCAAACTTTACAGGCGATGAGTCCACCTGTATCTGATTACTACCGTATGCAGCACCGGCCGAAACAGTGAAATCATAAGTCTGCATACCGCCGGTGAATACGCTTCCGCTATTCCATGTTTCAATTGAATTTCTGTGCTTAATCTGCAGATAATACATCGCGCCGTTCAGTATCAGGGGATTTGTATATGATTTTGTTGCTGAACCGGAAGAGTTAAGATAAAACTTTGCTGAATCAAGTATATTGTAAGGTGAAAAATATTCTCTTACATAGGCGGTTACGGTATCATTTACCATTGCGTCTGAGGACGGATCGTAGAATCCCTGTATCAGCACATTCAAAGTAAGACTCGCAGACGCGGATGTATTGACGCGTGGTCTGAAATCTCCGGCCGGAACGGGAATATAGTTATTGTAGTATTTCCATGGTCCGAATTTCTGATATGGATTATTAGAAAGATTATAAAGAACTCTTGCGCGCCATCTGAATTCAAAAGATGAATTGAGTCCGCTAATATCGTAATTGACATTCTTACCGCTTAATGTAAGATCTTCATAGCTGCCCGAATTATTGAATTCTGTGCTGTTTGTAATTACAGTTCCGCTGAAAACAGTACCCGTTCTTTTTCTTTCGAAAGCTATCGTGCCGTCAGCTCTACCGAACGGACTATTGGCATATATCCTTAGCCTTGCTCCTCCGTTTGTGCCGGTATTATTGCCCGAGCAAACTACGTTGTTTGTTCCATTATCAAATTGTCGTGTATTTGCTCTCATGCACGCTGCAAGATTTCCATAGAAAGCAAATACCATTCCTTCGTCAGCTTGCCCATTGTATTGCAAAGGACTTCCGATAATTATATCCGAATATCCGTCACCGTTCACATCACCGGCAGTCGAAACGGATAATCCAAAATCGACATTCGACTGATTGGGTTCATAAAACCATTCAGGTGATCCGGGTATTCCGTTAGGTGAACCGTAATAAATATATACTCTGCCTTCATTTGATTGTCCGTTATCATATTCAGGAGCAGAAATTATCACATCCGAATATCCGTCACCGTTCACATCACCTGCAGTGCAGACACTCTTTCCGAACTGCGCTCCTGCCTGATTGATCTCAAGTGTTCTTGAAGGAGTTGATGATATTCCTGAAGATGAACCTTGATAAATGTAAGCTCTTCCCTCATTGTTATCGCCGTTGTCATAAAGATTTGCTCCTATTACTATATCAAAATAAGCATCAGCATTAACATCTCCGGCAGAAGAAACTGAGTATCCGAATTGAGCACTTGCCTGATTACTCTCAAGCATTATATTTTGTGTAAAAGGAAGTCCGGTTGCAGATCCGTAATATAAAAACACAGCTCCTTCATCTACCTGACCATTGTCAAATCTGTATGCTCCGACAATAATGTCTGAATATCCGTCACCGTTTACATCTCCGGAAGAAACAGAATTTCCAAATCCGGCATTTGTCTGATTACCTTCGGATGTCCAAACTGGATTAGCAGTAAGTCCGGAAGCTGTTCCATAATATACGAAAACCTTTCCTTCTCCGGATTGTCCTGAATTATAATTATCTGAACCGACAATTATATCGGAGAAACCGTCACCATTCACATCACCGGCAGTCGAAACTGAACTTCCGAAATGCGCATTGTCCTGCTGAGGGTTATCATTCCATGAATGAGAATTCGAAAGACCTGATGCAGAGCCGTTATAAACATACACTCTGCCCTGGTCAGTATAGTTGGTTCCGTCAAAAAGATTAGCGGAAACGATCACATCCGAATATCCGTCACCGTTTATATCTCCTGCAGTACTAACCGCAAATCCAAACTGTGCGCTGTCTTCATTGATCTCTTTAGTCCAGTCGGGAGTTGAAGAAAGTCCGGATACAGAACCGTGAAAAACATAAGCCCTTCCTTCGTCCGTCTGACCATTGTCGTAATACGGTGCGCCTACTATTACATCTGAAAATCCGTCACCATTAACGTCTCCTGCAACAGATACAGAATATCCAAGCCGGGAACCAGTCTGATTATTTTCATTACTCCAGTTTGGTGAAGAAGCAAGTCCTGCAGCATAACCGTTAAATACAAATGCTCCGCCGACACCAACCAGCGGCATTCCAACTATCACGTCGGAAAATCCGTCTCCGTTAATATCTCCGGCGGTGCAAACTGATATTCCAAACCATGCATTTGCGGTATTATCTTCATAAGTCCAGTCATAACCTGCACCCGGTCCGGAAGATGATCCAAAGAACACATATGCTCTTCCTTCCTGTGTCTGATTGTTTGAATATTCCGGAGCTCCGGCAATAATATCCGCATACCCGTCTCCGTTGACATCGCCTGCAGTCTGGACGGATGAACCTAATTTAGCTCCGTCATAATTTGATTCATAACTCCAGGCAGCCGTTGCAGAACCGCCGGAAGAATTTCCATAAAAAATCTGCACTCTTCCTTCGTTTGAATGTCCGTTTGAATATGTATTTGAGCCTACAACAACATCCGAATATCCGTCACCGTTGACATCGCCCGCACCTGCAACTGAATATCCGAATCTGCTGGAAGCGATGTTTGATTCAACCTGCCATACAGGAGCAGGATTTATCCCCGCTGCAGTATTCTCCCCTTTGTATATGAACGCCTTACCTTCAATGCTTTCAGTATTTGTAAAGTGCGGTGAACCAACGATGATATCAGAATATCCGTCACCGTTGACATCGCCTGCAAGCGAAATTGAATTTCCATATAAATCATTATGATGAGGACCCGTAAGAGTTTGCGAGGCAGTTGTTGAAAGTCCGGAGGATGAGCCTTTGTATAGAAAAACTCTTCCGTCAAGTGACGGCAGGTTACCGTCATAGATTGCAGATACAATCACATCGGAATAGCCGTCGCCGTTTACATCTCCCGCAGTGGAAACACAATGTGCAAAGTATGTATTGTTAGTATAACCTTCACGTGTCCAGCCGGCAATATTAGAAAGTCCCGTATCAGAGCCGTGATATACAAAGGCAGCACCTTGTCTTGAGTTATAAAATCTTGCCCCGACTATTACATCGGAATAACCGTCGCCGTTCACATCGCCGGCAGTTGAAACGCTCCATCCATAGCTTGCATCATTATTGTTGCCCTCCATACTCCATGCTGCTGTATTAGAAAGTCCCGCAGCAGAACCGTAATATACCTGTGCCAGACCTTCATTTGACTGGCCGTTGTCAAACGAATATGCGCCGATTATTACATCCGAGTATCCGTCACCATTCACATCTCCTGCCGTTGATACCGAAAATCCGAATTGATCAGCAAACTGAGGACCTCCTTTGAGCCATGAATAAGAGCTTGAAAGCGGGTCGATCGTGACGGGATAAACTGCATCTTCGTCGCTGACAACGATGTTAAAACAGTTTCGAGTTACAAGAGACGAGTTACGAGTTGAACTTAAAACCGGTTCATTGTTTCGGGGTATGCCGTAATTCGAAACCCGTAACTTGTAATCCTTTTCAAAGTAGGCGCGAAGCTCACGACCGCTTGCGTCCCAGCATTTTAATGACGAGTATCTTAACTTTTCTTCGCCTTTATTGTCTTCAAAAACAAGTGCATCAGCACCGACAATCATTTTTAATTTTGTATAAGCATCCATTTGAACTTTAAGTCTTCCTTCTTTCTCCGGTTTTCTTTTAATAATAAAATCCTGTCTCATACCCTCTTCCGTATTTGTATAATCAATTCGTATGTCGTCAGTTTCTACTTGAGCTTTATTTCCATCAGCAATAAAATTACAATTATCTTCACGTAACTCATAATTCGTAACCCGTAACTGTAAATCCCATTTATCATCTGTTCTTGACTTAGCAGTAAATCCGTCTGTATGATAAATGAAACGCATGCCGTTAGCGCGGTTTGGTGACTGGTAAGCCCCGGTCTTTTCATCATAGGTAATCCGGTATTCCTGATTTTTTAAGATTTCAGATATCCCGTTTTTCCAGTCTTCGTCAATATCATGATCTTTTTTGTCTATAGACAGATTACCTTGTTTTACAATTTTAGTAAATAAATGCGGAGACGGATAATGAATATTGAAAAAATTATCCTTAAGCGGAATATTGTTGTCCTGACTCATTGTTATAAACGAAATGAATGCTGCAGAAAGCAGTAAAATTGTTTTCATTATATTTTAATTTTTGATTTTATAATCTAAGTAAATTAAACAGATAATAACCCGGCATACCGGTAATGCCTATATGAATTACTGCCTGCCGGCAAGTATTCGGGTTATTATCTTAATGTCCAAAATAAATTTAAATTTACATTTGAGCAAAATTAAACAGTTAATTCTATATTCCCAAAGAGATTTTTAAATGAATTTCACATTCAAATATCTTTTAGAAATTGTATAAAAGACTTATTTTGAAACAGCTTTGCGAAAAACAATCTTAAAGAATTCACATTTAGCATTATGCAAAAAAGCACTGCTCTTGAAATTATAAGGACTTTCACATCTGATGACTCCGCACGGTTTGAAGATTTCATAAAGTCTCCTTACTTTAATAAAAACTCAAATGTCATCCGCTTATTTGTACTCGTAAAAAAATATTCACCTGATTATAATTCTCAGGAGCTGGAAAAGGAAAAGCTTTGGGGAAAACTTTTCCCGGACAAACCTTTCAATTACGGCACGATGAAGAATCTTATCTTTGAGTTAAAGAAACTTACGGCAAAGTATATTACCGTACATGAGCTTGAGTCTAACAAACTCGAAGAAGAAAAAATACTTGTCAGAGCGCTGGGAATCCGGAATATACCCCGATTCTTTATTTCCAAAGTTCACGAGATCGAGAAAAAATACAGGTTCGAAAAATTAACGAATCTGAAAATAGAAACAGAGGATTACTTAGCTTTTATGTTTTTGATTAAATACATGAAGCATGCCTATCTTCGCGTGTACGACTCAAAACTTGCCAGAAATGAAGATTTGCAGGCTTATACTACGCTTATGATTTGCAGCTTCATCAGAACAGCTACTTCATTCTATAATAACATCATGGTGCAGTCTCTGGAAATAAATTTTCAGCCGGAAAAGAATGCGCTGCTTTCGTTTGTTAACATATTGAAAGAAGGCGCAATGGATGAAATACTTAAAGCCGTAAATGAGTACTCGACCCCGGCAGGTAAATACATAAATCTTTGCTGGCTTAGAGTAAAGGCAATTATGAAAGATGCAGTTGCAGAGGATTTTTACGAATTCAGAAATGCCGTTTATAATGAAGCGGGTACACTTCCCGCGCTTGAACTAAAGGGATTCCTGTCAGGCGTCGTTAATGCAGCCAATATGCTGAACTCACCTGAAATAAATGTTTCAAAAGAAAGAGTTGATTCGCTGAAATTGAGAATGCGCAGGAAAATTCTGACGCATGATGACGGAAGGATTTACGCTCTTGAACTTCTTCAGTATTTTTGGAGCGCAGGCAATATCAATGACTTTGCAATAATTGAAAAGCTGTGTAAGGATTATGTTGCTAAATCAAATGACGTTAACAAAGACAATGTATTAAAATGCGGAGAGATCTTTTTTAAAATACGCGACGAAAAATACAATCAGGCACTTGAGCTAATCTCAATTGTGACACCGGAAACGTTCATGATGAAAGTTCATCTCAGGATGCTTAAAGTCAGATGCTTTTTCAAGACCGGAGAATATGAGTCTTTCCTTTATGAAAAAGATTCCTTAAACCATTTTCTGAAAAGCAATAAGTCATTAAGTGAGAAGAACATAAATCAACTCAAAGATTTTTTTGAAAAGGTTAACAGGTTGTTCAGGCTGAAAAGAAACTTTGATGATATTGAATTTAAGATTCTCAGAGATGAGCTTCTGTCAAACAAGAATTATCCGGTATGGATGAGGGATGAGGTATTGAAATCATGGAAAACAAGATAAGAGAATAAGATATGTATCTATATTTATCGGGTTATTATTTTACGAGAGCAAATTTTTTTGTAACAGATAAAATACCATTTGTAAGTGTATAATAATAAATACCCGAACTCATTTCTTTAGAATTTAATGTTGTTTCATAAATTCCGGGTTGAAATCTTTCATTTAATATAGTCTGAATTTTTTGTCCGGTTATGTCGTAAACTTCCAAACCGTATTTACCGGATTGCTTTATACTGAAACGTATCTTTGTTTGTGAGTTAAAAGGGTTTGGATAGTTTTGCAGTAAATTAAAATCCTCCGGAACCTGTGAAATAACAGAATAGACTCCGCTGATTTTAGAAAATTTGAAAACGTATTGACCACAGGCATATCCCAGCGTATCGCCAAACATTAAAAATAAAAACAACAAAAACTTATGTTAAAGCAGCATGAGTCTCTGTTTAATTTCAACTAAAAATGACTTTACACCCGTGAATTTTATGCTTTTTTGTATCTGAAATTTTTACCTAATCGCAAAACTGAGCAGCTTTTGGTAATTGAAAAGTTTCTCTGCACGTTTGGAATTTAAAGTTTCATTCATTAAACTTTTTGATCACCAACTGAAACATCAAGTGCTAAGAAAATCTAATCTAAAAATTTGATCTGCTATATTATGGAATCAGAATATTGCTGCATTACTGGAAAATTTAAAAGTTCATCTGTCGTCCTCTTTATCTAAGGCTGTTGTGGTCAAAATGTTTGCAAAGCTTTTAAATTCATTATTCACTTTTAAATTCGCAAACTTTTTGAAAAACCAATAGCGGCTCGAATAAAATGTTCTGAATCATCCTGAAGTAGAACAGGAATATCCGTTCAGACAAAAAGCTAAGACAGACAGAAATGTAATGAAGGAATATTATAGAATTTATTAAGGATTTTTGACGGAGAACGTGCCCGATAAAAAAGAGTTTTATAAAAAGAATATGGATGAGAAGATCTATAATCAGTTTTTAGTTAAGCTGCATTCACTATTAAACTGTGGATCTAAGCTAATTTTATATCTTAGAAAATCTTATAAAATTTTCGATTCAAATTGTTTAACATTATCAAAACAATATCCTTTATAAAGCTCTAATACATTTGCAACATCATTGGGATAAATTAACAGTCTTACTCTTATATTATATTTTTCATGTTGGTATTTAATAGATTTAGATTTATCATCTTCAAACAGTTTTTTAAATCCTTCAATTTTTCTATAAGCATCTGTATGTTCTACTCCTTTCGGATCCACAAATAAAATTGTATAATCATTACCTCTTTTTAACCAAAATATAAAATCCGGAAAAAATAGCGAATATTTATTTTCTTTAGTATTATAGTAAGGAATAAAGACATTATCTAATGTCTGATCAATCTTGCTGAACATCCACCAGTCAAACTTTTGGAAAAAATTATTATTTGTTTCCAAATATTTATCTAACTCTTTAACAAACTTCACTTCGCTTGGAACATTAATAATGTGATTTATATAATTTATTCTTTCGTCATCAGATAGAATCGAGGGGACGTAATAATGATTTTGCATAAATTGAATTATCAGGTTATCTTTTTCGACACTCTCCTTAAATTTTTCATCTAATTCTCTTAAGTCTCTTTTATATTCTTCTGTATTTTTTGTCTTGCTGAATTTTTTATCTATCTCTGTTTCATATTTATTTTTATCTGAATAATCTCTGACCGTTTCAACAGTTTCCTTAATCAATTCATATTTACTTTTTTCAAAAACCTTGATTTTTTTAAAATGAATAATATCTTCTTCGCCTAATTTTCTAAAACCATCCTGCCCTTTAAGCGTGATATTAAAGTGTCTGAATATTTTTCCAAGATATAACTCCGGATTGTATAATGAATTTGTTTCTGAGGTACTATAATAGGAATTCCTTTCCGCATTAGTAAATGACTCTTTGACTTTATCAATAACCAATGGTTTCAAAATGTCAAATTTTATTGCTGATAGTTTATCTCCAATTGAATTAAAGTAATCAGAAGTGTATTCCAAATCTGATTTACTTAGATCAAATTTTACCGGCTTACTTTCTTCATACAACAATTTATCGGAATCCTTATAAACCGGAATTAATAAAAATTTATCCTTACTCTCTTCAAAATTTATTTTAAAATTCCTTCCAAGTTCATATTCCTCCTGCTTTTCCTGTCTCATTGTATTTATTACCTGCTTCAGATTATCAGATTTAGTTCCGTAAATAAACAAGCTCTCTAACGGCTGGATATCATCTTTTAATTCTTTGTAAAGTTTTTCATCTTTTTCAAATAAGAGTTTTTTTAATCTGACCTTCTTGTTCTTTACCGGCTCTACTCTTACCCCTCTTCCTATAGACTGAAGTACAAATTTCTTTGAATCAGTTCCAACTCCAATATTAATGTAAAGAATGATATTCGGACGATTGGAATCCCAACCTTCATAAAATGATCTTGAGCCCATTAATATGTTTATCGACGAATCCTCTTCATTCAATTTTTTGAATATGCTTTCATCATCCCATTGTATATTTATTTCATAACCGGACAGTTTTTCTTTCAGCCAATTTGAAATATCTCCGAATTTTGCCAATGCAAACGGCGTATCGGATGACTTCAATTTAAATGCGAGCTCCTGATTGTTCTTTGGAATCTTAATTACTTCTATTTCTGAATGTGTCTTTGCATTGAATACTTTTTTAAGAATATCACTAATCTCAATTTTACTTAGCTTTTCCGAATCAAAATTAATAATCGTATCTTCTTCAAATAAAAAATGTTTTCTTTCTCCAAACTCTTCGATAATCTCTGCTTTAATCTCTTCGAATATCTTCTTGCTTACCTTTCCAGTAGCTACTTTAGCAATTTCTTTAAAATACATTTCAAGATCGGATTCTTCAGTATTAACAGAGTTTACAAGCGTAAGCATCAAAGGTCTGTGATACGATATTTTACTTTTTATCTTATCTATTTTATCATAATATAAATTTATGTAGGTCAGCATTGTCAAAGTCTTCAAAACTATTCTCTGTTTCTCTATTTCACTGAAATCATTTTTATCCTTGAATGCTTTTACATTTTGTTCAGAAATATAAAGATGTTTTCCATATCCTTCTTCCGTAAATCTCGACAGGTTGAAATTAAATACGCAAGTTGCAAAATCTTTTGGATCAGTGAATGTCGCTGAAAAGTTAAATAGAAAACCGTTGCGGGAAAGTATTGTATAATAAATCTGTCTTTTGGAATCTTCCTTATCACCTTTATGAGCTTCGTCCAAAAGTATATACCAGTTTCCGAAATTATCGTAATCCTTGTAATCTATTTCATTCTGCTTTCTCTTATCAGACACTAAATCGGACTTTATATAAAAAACCGTAATTTCATTCTCTTTGAAAATTGTCAGCTCACGTTTTGCAGAGCTGTATTCCCGAAGACTTTTTAAAGTGATCTTTGTTCCAAAGTTATTTCTGTTGAATTCATCTACATGATTCTTAAACTGCTCGATGAGATCTTCCCTGTGGGCAAGAAATAGAATATCTTTCTTTGGAATTTCCTTATTCAGGATCAGATATCCCAGCATCTCAATCATCTTTACAATTACCAAAGTCTTTCCGCTGCCGGTAGCCATCCAAAAGCTCATCCGGTTTATAAAATGTTCAAAACTTATTTTGTTATCGTCATTGACAGGATAGTCTTTGTCATATTCCAATAAGTACTTAGCAGTTTTACTGTCCTCCTTCTTTTTTAAATTATAATCAAGATTCTCGTTGAAATCATTTAGTTTGTAAAATTCAAAAAATGATTTCTTGTCTGCTTTCTTTTCATTATAAAATAAATTCAATGCCTTAGCTGCATTCTTAAGAGCATTCTGCTGAAATTCATAAAGTGATTTATTCTCGGAAAAGTTTTCATAATTAAAACCGCTCCAAACCGAATCTAAGGAATCATCTGAAACCGAATCGATTATTTTTTGAAGGTTTGTTTTCAATTTTTAAATAATTACTTATGCCCAATATGGATAATATTCATTGAATTTTGTAGATTTAATCAGAGAGTCTTTTAATTTAACTCTATTTTTATCTAATGCATCTTTTATCAATCTTGAAATGACAGATCTGTATTTTTCATTTAATTTAAATCTTTCTCTTAATGAAGTATTGTTCATAGATGAATTTGATAAAAATTTCAAAACAGAATGCTGGTAACAGGCTTCAATCTTTTCTTCTTGTGACATTTCAGAAAATTTCTTAGGTACATATAAAATTGTTTTAAATGAATTTTCATCTTCCAGAAATTTAATTGGGGGTAAACCAAACAATTCAATCTGGAATACAACTTTTTCAAATCCTGTTCCTCTTTCCTCGCAAATCCCATATCGTCTAAATGAAGATGCAAGTAATTCATTTCTTGATTCCGGCGGTGTACCTATTAACCTATCAATTCTTTTTCCGGGAAGTAATCTACCCGGATTGCTGATTTCTATTCTATCATCATAAATTTCAATCATAGGTCCCTTTCCCATTATAGAAAAATCCTGATGAATCAAAGCATTTGCTATAAGTTCTCTTATTGCAATATCAGGATAAACAGATATACTTTTCCGTAATGCAGTCTTGAATATTTCACTGCTTGGAAGCATTGATTTAATAAATTCTATTAATCCCTCAAAACCAACAGCATAACCTTTCTTCCCCGAATATTCTCTTTCAGTTTCAACCTTGTTTTTCCCTTTGTATTTAATCAATCGAATATTTTTTCTTGAAAGATCATCGAACTTTATTAATTCTCTTGAACAGGAAATTGCTCCTAAATTTGTAATATAATATCCGTCGTTATATCTTTTAATCATCTTCTCATCTTCCAACCATTTTAAAGTGTTTTCTCTTGTTTTTGGTATTGGTTTATCAAGTAAGCTTAATACTGTCCCATAATCAAGTAGATTTAACACCTCCTCGCCTGAAATTAATTTTGTGGCATGCAATTCTTCAAATCTTAATGTTTTACTATTTAACATTAAGCCTCCTACTTCATGACGAGTTGCCTTTCTTGTTGTACCCCCGGATCTTATAAAACAATCTTCAATGGATTTTTCTTTAAGATGAACCGGTTTTACCAAAGACTCCTTTATAAAGATGAATAACAAATTACAATTTTCATAACTAATCATTGCATTGTCAATTTGAACGGAAGGATTTAAGCAATCTCGAGATAAATTTGTTAATTTTTCTACAATAAATTTTGTATCAATTTTATCTATGCCTTTAATTTTCCCATTTCTATTTTCTATGCCAAAAATTAAAAATCCACCTCCCGGATGGTTTGCAAAAGCAGAAATGTGATTTTTTAATTTTTTTTCATTTACTGATAAATCTTCTTTCCAATCCACCTCATTTATTTCCTGGGGAATTGGCTTTAATGAACTATCCAATAAACGGATAGCCTTAGGTATCCAGTCTTTTACATATTCCTTTTCCAATGCAAGCAGTATGTTATATATATATATGTGAGTTAAGTTAAAATTCCCGTTTCTATGCAAGCAAGATTAAAGTATAAATATTTTGAGAATTAGATGAGATATATTTTCGTCAAAAAGCAATTTCATATTGCAACCCTGACTTTTCTCTCCTTATCGGCTGAATATGCAAGACATGCTAGAATCTGCTCTTTGGACAATTGCGGAAAATCCTCTATAATCTGTTCAGTAGTCATTCCCGATGCAAACCATCCGAAAACATCATAAACCGAAATCCTTGTACCCCTAATGCAGGGTTTTCCAAATCGGATATTCGGGTCAATTGAAATATATTTTGTATAATCCATAATTCTGTTTGTTTACTAATAAATAAAAATATTTCAAAATAAATTAAATTGCTTCTGCTTTGATATTAACTTTGTATCCTAACTGATTTAAATATTTTTCACAATCTTCCCACATCAATCCAAATGCCCTGACATCCGCAAGCCCTAATCTGCCTGTTATGTCTCCGAGCAATTCAAAATCCTTTTCGTCAAACTCGCCTTCCATTAAAGCGTTTTCAGACCAGTCAACAAGTTCAGGTAATGTAATCTTATGATGCAGATAATCTAAAATTTTACCGGCTAATATCTTTTTTGTAATTTTCATAGCTAATGTGGTTTAAAGTTTTTTATGTCCTGTGTCAATTGGATATTTCTGATGAACTTCTCTCAATTTGTCATTTTCATCATAAACATTTTGTTTGAAAGAAATTGTCTTTTCATTATTATCGACGGCTTTTTCATAGACTGCATACCACCCGAATTTGCCCGTTATCTTCTTTTTATAAATCCGTTTCCCTTTTTCATCCTCAATCCAATCTTTAAAGTATTTTTCATTATTCTTTCCCTTCTTTTCATCCATCATATTAAACTTTTCCAAATTTATAAATAATTCAATACTTTTGTAATTCTAATTAACCTATTTTTCTTTTCCTTTTCCAAAGCAAGCAGCAAGTTGTTAATTTATATCTTAGTTAACTAACTCTTCCCGATCCTAAGCAAGTAAAAAACCTTACACATTCGTAACTCGTAACTCGTAATTCGTAATTGAAAATCACCCCCACCAAATCAACGGCTTTATCTTCCTGAAATCCAATTCCTTCGTATTTACCTCGCTGTCATCTTCAAATATAACCTTATCTTTCTCTATCCGCTTTATCCACTTTCCGCTCAGATTCGACAATGTCTCGGCTATGTCTATGTTCTCATAAATATTATCTAACTTTACATTTACTTTGTTCTTTTTATAATCAAGCTCTATGGAATCCAACAGCTTCTCGTCTTTCATAAAAACATATTGCTCGTAATCCGATCTTCCTTCTACACTGAACAAGTCTCCGTCCGAATACTTACATTTGCTCAACGCCTCTTCATACTGCTCAAGTTCGTAATACTTGAAAAATCCGCCGCCTTTGTATTCCTTTACCTCTTTTGAAATCCCGGACTTGTCATAGGCAAGAACTCTCTTCATTCGCGGCAATATCACAGAATAAAAATGCTCTCCCATCTCAACTCCAAGCCACTTCCTCCCAAGTTTATGAGCCACCGCTGTCGTTGTGCCGGAACCAAGGAAGAAGTCGAGAATGAGATTTCTGTTAAAAGAACCTGTTTCTATTACTCTGATAAGTAACTTTTCGGAATTTTCAGTTGCAAATCCTGTAGTTGAAGTGTAACCAGGAATATCTGACCAATTGGTATCATGAATTTGATATTCTGTAGCTGAAATTAAATATTGCACTTTCCCATTTTCTGTTATTCTAATTTTGTTTTGCTTCTCAAGTACATCAATCTTTTCTTGTCCAAATGTCCAGTGTCTACCTTTAGGCGGAGCAATAATTTTTCCAAATATTTTTGATGGCTTACCTTGACCCTGTGAGTCCATAGCATGCCACCGTTCATCCTTTTTATTCGTAAAGTTTTGAATTTTAAAATAATATTTTTTATCCTTTGAATACCAATATACAGTATCTGTAGCTGCATTATATTTGTTAGCACCTTCATCTGATTTTTTAACCCTATTCACAATGATTTCATTCAAGATATTCAATCTGTACACTTCATCCATCAAACACCTCACAATCCAATTTCCATTATAATCACATCTGACGAAAATGCTTCCTGAATCTTTGAGAAAATCTTTTGAAAGTCTAAGCCGGTTTTCAAGCAGCGTTGCCCAGTTGGCATTTTTATAATTGGTTCTGTAAAGAAACTGGTCGGAAGAATCGAGATTGAACGGCGGATCAATATAAATCGTCTGAACTTCTTCTTTGTATTTTGGAAGAATTGTATTCAGCGCTTGATAGTTCTCGCTTTTTATCAGCCGTCCGTCGAGAGCGTCATCTAAGTTATCAAAGAGCGAAAGGATTTCGAGTTCAAGATCTTTGAAAAATTTTGTGTCTATGGGAAGATGCTCAAACTCTTTTTTTAAAGTGTTTCCGTGGATTTTATTATCAAATAACTCTTCTTGCTTTATGCTTTTATTTAAAGTGATTCCGAGTTCATTCCATTCTTTGATCTGCTCCTTCATGCCTTTATGAGCAAAGAGCTTTTTGATTAATTTCGAATCTGAAATTCTGTCAAGCGTAATTACATAATTACTATTCTTCACGAACTTCGGTTTATTCCATATCTTTACAAGTTCATCCTCAAACTGCGAGACGAAATCTATTATCTTATAAGCGATATCTTTCAATGCCTGAATCTCATTGACTCTTTCGGCTGACCATTCATTAGCTCCGTCCCAGAAATACTGATAGCTCCATAGTTTGAACTGTTCACGGAGAAATTTCTTTGCATCCTTATTTATAAAAAAATCAACTTCACTTTGCCTTTGAAAAACGCTGAAAGCTTTTTCAAGCTGCTCTTCGGTTATTTTTATATCTTTTTTTCTGATAGCTTTCAGAATGTCTTCATTCTTAGTCGTCTTTCCTTTCTCACTGTATCTGACTATAAATGAAATGGTTTTATCTTTTTTAATGTCACCAAGTTCGTAGATCAGATTACGCTTTTCATTAGCTTTTTTATTATCGATCTTAGAAGCGTCAAAAAAGAATTTCAATTCATCCACAGTTACATCCGGCATACTTCGGAATATTCTGTCAGTCTTGACATAATACAGCATTTGAGTTTTCCAGAAGAGGATCACATCTCTGTCGTCGGTATAGACTTGTTCATAGATATTGTTATGAAAAGGCGTGGAATTAAAATAGATCGAACCGCTTTCAGTGAAATATCTGCTGAAGAAAGTATATAATTTGTCAAAAAGCTCATCTTTAAATTTCGGAAATTTTTTTAAAACAGCTTCGATATCTTTTTTCAGGACAGATTCGATACTCTTATAATATGCTGATTTCATCTTCATCAGATTAATGAAACCGCCTTCGCCTTCGAGCTTAGCACCGATAAAGACATTTTGCAGCGTATCGTAGAATTTTTTTTCTTTGGACATATTGTGATGGAGTTAGATTATTTTAAGCAAACAGATCCACATAATTTTTATACAAGAATACTTTATATCTTTTCTTGCCTGATATTTCTTCGAGTATTCCGAGATTTTCAAATTTTGATAAAATGGATATTGCATTTGGATTTTTAATATTCAGTATATTTTCTGTCTGTTTTATTGTTATATATGGTGATTTGTAAAGATGCCTCAAAAGTAAAATTCCTTTTTCATTTTTTCTGCCGCTGGAAATTAATTTATTTCTGTCCTTTTCTGTTAAATCAATAATTTTTCTGACAGAATTTACGGCATTATCGGATGTTACTTTCACTCCCTCAAGAAAAAATTTCAGCCAACCTTCTATATCATCTTTTACTCTTGCGGCTTCAAGTTTATCATAATATTCTGTCCTGTGTTTTCTGAAAAACTCTGATAAGTAAAGAAGAGGTTTTTTTAGAATTTCTCTTGAACATAAATATAAAGTTATAAGTAGTCTTCCTATTCTTCCATTACCATCAAGAAACGGGTGAATAGTTTCAAATTGTAAATGGATCAACCCGGTTTTTAATAATACCGGAAGAGGAGATTTTGCGTGAATAAATTTTTCAAAATCATGTAATGCGTTATTCATTTCATATACAGGGGGAGGAATGAAAACAGCATTGCTGACTGAAGTTCCGCCAATCCAGTTTTGAGAAGTTCTGAACTCTCCGGGATTTTTTTCTCTTCCTCTGACACCGGCTAATAATTTAGAATGAATTTCTTTAATTAACGGCAAGGATATAGGAAAAGTATTCAACCTGTCAATTCCGTAATTCATAGCGGAAATGTAGTTAATTATTTCATCAACATCATTTGTTTCTTCTAATCCTTCAATTTTGGATTCGACTCTTAAAAGATCTGAAAATGTCGCCTGCGTTCCCTCTATCTGAGAAGAAAGGGTTGCCTCTTTTCGAATATACATCAAAATAAAGAAATTAATGTCGGGTAAAGTCTCAGCAATACCGTCAAGACGCCCTAATGCAATATCTGCCTTTGATAAAATATCATGTAATACAAAATCGTCTTCTAATTCGAATGGCAGATTATTGGGAATAAATGCCTTATACTCGGATTTTCCCGTAAGTTGCTTTATGTATTTTCCGCTTCTCATATCTTATTGAATCGTAGATTAAAATAATTTAATCTACGGTTAGCAAGATAAAACGTAGATTAAATAATTACAAGTGATGAAAACTGCATAATTTTAAAGAACTTTGAGAATAATGTAAAAGTAAAAAATTGATTGAACTCATGCCAAAAGCAGGCGGGAACGGCAATGCATTGGAAAAATGATGGATCTTATTTTTAATTTGAAATCTGCTATTTGAATTTTTTTTCCGCCCCAAGAAAAGAGACAGCATTCTTCCAAAGTAATTTTTCTTTAGTCTCAGCACTCAATTCACTCATCGACTCTATCAGCTTCCCGGGATGATGCTCTCCCAGCGGAAACGGATAATCCGAACCGAGAACAATTTTTTCATCGCCGACCAGATCGACCAGATACTTTAAAGCAGTTTCATCATGAACTAAAGAGTCGAGCCAGAATTTTCCGATATACTCTCTCGGATTCACTTTATTATCCACTGCAACCAGGTCAGGTCTTACATTAAAACCGTGCTCGATCCGTCCGATTGTAAACGGAAACGAGCCGCCGCCGTGAGAGAAACATACTTTAAGCTTCTTGAACTTTTCAAATACACCGCCGAATATCATTGAGCATATTGCAAGAGAAGTCTCGGCAGGCATGCCGACAAGCCATGGAAGCCAGTACTTCGGCATTTTTTCCTTTCCCATCATATCCCACGGATGGACGAATATCGAAGCGCCTAATTCTTCTGCAGCTTCGTATACCGGAAATAAATTTTCATTATCAAGATTCCATTCATTGATATGTGAGCCGATCTCGACGCCGGAGAGTTTTAAATCCTTAATGCATCTTTCCAGTTCTTTAACTGCAAGCCGCGGTGACTGCATGGGGAGAGTTCCGAGTCCGAGAAATCTCTCCGGATAATCATTGATGACAGATGCAATATGATCATTAAGATATCCGGAAAGATCAAGTGTATCCTCCGGCTTTGCCCAGTAGCTGAACATAACAGGAACTGTCGAAAGCACCTGAATATTCACATGAATATGGCTGCAGTCTTTAATTCTGACGGCGGGATCCCAGCAGTTGTCCTGTATTTCCCTGAATACTTTTCCGTCTATCATCATCTTCGCGCAGCAGGGTTTGTAATGATCAAGCTGCACAAATCCGGAATATCCATACTTCTCTTTCAGATCCGGCCAGTACTTGGGTAATATATGTGTGTGCAGATCTATCTTCAAAATATAATTAAAAATTAAAAATTAGAAATTAAGAATTAGGATTATTTTTTTTCAGTGTTACTAAGATCGAACTCAGGATTTTTAATAATTCATCACAATCTTTTTTCATTGAATTGTAAAGCTTCGAATCTAAAATATTTGAATCATGTAAAAGACGAAGCCAATAATTTGTCTCCCGCGCTTCTTTATACGAAACTCCGATTTTTGCCGTAAAATCTTTTCTTGAAAATCCGCCAACAGCTTCTTCAGTGTTAGCCCCAATTGAAGTTCCGCTTTTTAAAATTTGCCTGGCTAAATCAAATTCTCTCTTTTCATTCTTCAAATACAAATACAATTTGACAATTCTTATTGCAAACAAATAAGATTTTTCAAGAATAATATTCTCTTTCATAATTTCTCCTTTAATTATAGTAATTACATTAAAAATGAGTACCAACTAAATATACTTAACAAATATATTTAATCAACATTAATATTTAATTCCTAATTAAAACTAAACAGAAAAAACAAATTTTTATAAAATAAAATAGTATTGCTTTATCAACACTAATTTTTAATTCCTAATTAAAACTAAACAGAAAAAAACAAATTTTTATAAAACAA